>NZ_JADDXT010000002.1:1537977-1845572 GCF_015330165.1 Zobellia roscoffensis | reverse complement strand
TGTATTGTAAATATCAAGAATCTCTTCTTTCGTCCAGTTGTGTCTTGTTTCGCTCATAGTCTTTGAAATCTCGGGTCAAAAATAACCTTTCTAAACTTGAAATTCCAAATAAGGCGAAATAATCATACTTTTGCAAATGAAAAAAGCCTGTTGAAATATATTCAACAGGCTTCTTTTTATATGTAAAAATAAATTTACTCCTTGTCAACTTTCTTTTCCGAATCCACAGACTTTGAATCATCTGTACCTTCAGGAATATCTTTCCCCTTTAGATATTCCGGCAATTGCATTCCGGCCATATTAAACATTTCTTGTAACGGCGGAACCGACTTGTACATTCCCGAAATGAAATTAGCGGTAGAGCCTTTTCCATCTGCTGTTTTTGCTCCGGAATCCCAAACGGTAACCTTATCTATTTTAATATTCTTGATAGCTTCGGCTTGTGTTTTTACCAACTCGGGCAACTTATCGGCAACCAATAACAGAACTGCATCTTGAGGATTATTGCCTGCAGCTTTTACAATCTCATCGAGACCTTGTGCTTGCTTGGTCAGAATTTCAAACAGACCTTGTGCTTCCGCCTGTGCTTTGAACAGAATTGCGTCCGCTTCACCTTTCGCTCTTCTACGAATCATTTCCGCTTCCGCTTCGGCATCAATTTCAACTTTCTTCTTGTCTATTTCCGCAGGCACAACAATATCTGCCATTTGCGAACTACGAACACGCTCCGCTCTCGCAATTTCCGCATCTTTCTCTGCTGCATAGGACTCTTCCAAAGCTTTTGCCGCTTGTACTTTTTCTGCCGCAATTGCCGTTCTTTCTGCTTCCGCCTCTCTTTGACGACGTAACGAATCCGAATTGGCTACATTAATCTTTGCAACATTTTCCCCTTCTACCGCTTGGGCATTTGCCGCTGCAACTTGCGTACGCTCATCTTGGACCGCGTTTGCCTCACCAATAGAACCATCTCTAGTTTTCTCAGCAACAGATTTCCTGGCCGCGTTTATAGCGTGTGCTGCCGCTTCTTTACCTAAAGCTTCTATATACCCGGACTCATCAACAATATCCGTAATGTTTACGTTGATCAGTTTTAGACCTACTTTCTTCAATTCCGATTCTACACTGTTGGAAATGTTCGTTAGAAACTTATCTCTGTCGTTATTAATTTCTTCAATATCCATTGATGCCACAACCAAACGAAGTTGTCCGAAAATAATTTCTTTAGCAAGTTCTTGGATCTGCTCTAAACCTTGACCTAACAAACGCTCTGCCGCATTTTGCATAATACCCGGCTCCGTAGAAATACCAATAGTAAAACGAGAAGGCACATTTACACGAATGTTCTGCTTACTTAATGCATTAACCAAGTTTACCTCTATAGAAATAGGTGTTAAATCTAGATACTCATAATCTTGGATTACAGGCCAAATAAAGGAAGCTCCACCGTGAATACAACGAGCAGAATTTCCGCTACCAACCTTTCCGTAAACGACCAAAATACGATCTGAAGGACAACGTTTGTAACGCCTTATAAAAGATATGATGATTATAAAAAAGAAGAGAATGGCAAAGCCAATGGCAAGCAACGAAGCGCTTCCCGCCAGTTGTAGGGCTACTAGTAACATTTGGTTATTTATTTATGGGTTCAACAATTAAAATTCCGTTTGCGGTAACTTCTTTTACGATGACAACATTACCCTGCACTAAGTCTATATCAGCACTGGTAAGGGCTTCAAGTTCACGTAAAGTGCCTTGAACGTTGATACTTACCTTTCCTATACTTTTACGATTGGCACCAATAGTCAAATACACCTCACCTATCTGGTTCAATGCATTTTTCAATCTTAACGTGCCACTACTCTGCAATTTTCCTAAATAATAAAATAAAGAGGCCATGGCAACCATCATCAACAGACCACATATTACGGATATGAGCACAGTGACCATGGTAGACATGCCCGCGTCTAAACAAGCAATACCAGACCATCCGAAAATGGTAAAAAAGCCCACTAAATTTTTAAAGGATAAAAACTGAAACTCAATACCGGAATCCGCATCTATTTCTGCATCAACATCACCGTCAATATCATCCATCTCACCCCCAATAAAGGTCATGATTAAGAGGATAATAAGAAAAATGGATCCGACCACAGCGGTCACCCAATAGATTTTCTCAAATAAAGTCATCGTTTCGAACCCTAGTTCCATAAGTAGTAAAGTTAGGTTGGTGACTAAAGATAAGAATAATCTTACCTAAAGCTCATTCGAAAGCGGACTATAAATTCCGAGACAACAAAATTGAAACTGCGTTACCCCCAAAACCCACTGCATTTACGAGTACTTTTTCAAGTTTTTTCGGAGATGAAGTATAGGTGACAAAAGGCACTTTTATTTCGTGTTGATGCTGTATCATCAAGACCGCTAATTCTATGCTTAACGCTCCCGACGCTCCAAAAGTATGCCCTACTTTCCATTTATTTGTAGTCAAAAAGGGCAACTTGTTACAAAAAACTTTTTCAATGGCCTTATACTCAGATATATCACCCTTAATTGTACCTGGTGCATGCATGACAATCGCATCAACTTCTTCTGGATTTATTTCTCCCAAAGCCATTTTCATGGAGCTTTGAAAACACTCCGCATCTGTAGAAATGGAAATATTATGGCGTAAAGGTTCAGTGGCATAACCTATACCTTCTATAACGGCCAAAGTTTTGGATGAAACCCTTTTTTCCAGACACATGACAGAAGCGCCCTCCCCTAGAACCATCATGTTCCTTTCCTTTTCGAAATCTAATGCTCGGTTAGGATATCCTTCTCCATTCTTTGAACTGATGTCCGTTTTATATTGCGAATATATTTTTAGCGCCTTCATTTGGGCAATGGTAAAGGGCGTTAACGGTGCCTCGCTTCCACCTACCAAAAATTTGTCCGCCATACCGCTTCTAATCCACGCGACTCCATTTAAAACAGAATGAAGGGCTGTAGAACAGGTTATGGAATGTGAGATTTCAGGGCCTTTCGTTTTTAAATCATGTGCTATCCATGAGGAAATATTTCCCAACGTTGTGGTTGGCGAACTTAAGGTTGCCGTTCTATTATTCTCTAAAAATTCCTGATGGTATTTTTCAAAAAGTGCCGTTGCCCCACGTGAGGATCCCATATTAACTCCAAAATCATCTCCTGTTTTCCATCCAGCTTTTTTTATAGCTTCTCTTGAGGCATAAAGCGCAAATAAGACCGTATTATCAAGGCTCTTATATTTTTGATCCGAATTTCTAAGCAACTCAATTTCTTGCCTGGATTCGCTGGATAAAGAAGCTATCCATTCCATCTCCCCTCCAAATTCAGTCTGACTAAAAAAATGGTCGTCTTTAAGGTAGTTCTCCCATGTTTCTTCAGAAGTCCTTCCCAATGGGGAAACTGAGCCTATTGCGGTAATGGATATTGGTTCTTTCAAGCGGAAAATTTAGATACTGTTCAGTAAATCTTCGATGGTAGTATATATTTTTTGCAACTGTTCATCAGTAATAACATAAGGTGCAGAAATATAAATGGTACTCCCAAGGGGGCGCAAAAATACGCCATTATCCATAAAATGCTTGAACATTTGGTCACGTAAATTCCCGTAACGTTCCATTTTCACATTTAAGTCCAATGCATAAATAATTCCACATTGCCTTGTACGCGCAACTTTGGGGTGGTTCTTTATTATAGAATCGAACTCTTCGTGCGAAGCGATTACTCTTTGTATACTGTTTTGAATTTCTGGTGTTTGCAACAATTCTAACCCGGCTAAAGCTGCGGTGCAAGCTAATGGGTTTCCGGAATAGGTATGGCCATGGAAAAGCCCCTTTGCCATATCATCACTATAAAATGCATCGTAAACCTCTTGTGAGCAACTGGTGATCGCCATAGGAATTAAACCAGCCGTTAGGGCCTTAGACATGCAAATGATGTCTGGTTTGGTTTCAATATATTCCGAAGCAAAAGGTTTTCCGGTTTTACCAAAACCTGTCATTACCTCATCGGCAATGGTGAGTATGCCATGCTTCTTCAAGAGCTTTAAAATGCGGTTCAGGTTTTCGGCTTTATGCATTTTCATAGCTGCCGCACCTTGCACCAAAGGTTCGTAAATGAATCCTGCTATATCGTTTCGTTGTAACCTTACTTCTAACCGAGAAAGTATAGCCTCTATATTTTCATCAGTAGGTACATCAACACGCTCTACATCAATAAAAAACTCTTCGAAAGGCCCGTTATAAACCGATAGTCCCGAAACAGACATGGCCCCAAATGTGTCTCCATGAAACCCTTCTTCAAAAGCCAGCATGGTTTTACGCTTCCTACCTTGATTAAAATGGTATTGTAATGCCATTTTAATTCCGATTTCAGTAGCTGTGGAACCATTATCGGAAAAGAATAGTTTTTCTTGGTTTTCAGGTAATACTTTTATGAGTTCTTCAGATAATTTAACCGCAGGTTCATGAGTAAAACCACTAAAAACCACTTGATCCAACTTTTGCATTTGAGCATACACCTTATCGATTATATAATCGTTACAATGGCCATATGCGCTAGTGTACCAAGAGGCAATACCATCTATATAATCCTTGCCGTTCTCATCATACAGAACAGCACCCTTAGCCTTAACTATACCCAGCATTTCTGGATGCAGTTTATGCTGTGTTAATGGGTGCCATAGATGTTTTTTGTCTCTAATGGATAGACTTTCCGTCGCTAGGACTTCTGATGTGTTTGCCTTCTTCATAATACAAAGATGAGGAATTAAAACTTTTTTTTTGAAGTATTATGATCATCTTTGGTTTAGAAAAAATCTAAGAAACATGAAGTTTTTTGATACCGGATTTTTACAACCGACCAATACCAAAAATATATATTGGCTATCGTTTTTGATTCTTATTCTCTATACGGTATCCCTTTTTTACAATCTGCACCTAGCACCATTACACACCGAGGAACCACGACGAGCACTGGTAGCTTTAGAAATGTTGTTCAACGAAAATTTTGTTGTCACCACCATTCTCAATGAAACTTTTTATGACCACCCACCTTTATGGAATATTATTCTTGCCGGAAGCGTTAAAATCTTTGGCTACAACACCTTTGCACTTCGATTTCCTTCAGCATTTTCATTCTTACTGACAGGTATTCTCACTTTTTATATGGCTAAAAAATATGTTGGGCCAAAATTTGCCATATTGAGCGCGCTATATTATTTGGTATGTGCCGATCTTTATTTTTATTTCTGCGTAACTGCTGAAATAGATATTTTCTATTCATTATTAGTGGTACTAAGTGTTTTCAGCATTTTCCATTTTTACCAACAAAAGCGATTTCTTCTATTATTCGGATGCTCCTATTTTTTTATTACACTCGCATTTTTAACTAAAGGTTTTGCTTCTTTCGCCTTCATAATCATTACACTAGGCGCTTATCTTTTGTACAAAAAAGACCTCAAACGACTCTTTTCTTGGCGACATATTTTTAGCGTCACTCTAGCTGCAGCTGCCGTATATTTCTATTTTTACACCTATGCTAGTTATGAAGATTTACAGCAGTATATCACCAAAATGTGGGGCCTCACACATCAACGAACTTTATTAAGTGACCGTTTTAGCGGAATTATAAAACATCTTTTCTTTTTTCCTTTAAATTTTATTGCCGTCATTTTTCCCGCAACTTTATTCCTTTTATTCATTTGGAAAAAAGAGCAGTTACAAAAGATTAAAAATCAACCCTATTTGATTTTTCTGGTCATTACTTTTTTGGCCAATTTCCTAGTATATTGGATTTCCCCTGGAGCTAGAATACGTTATACGTATATGTTTTTTCCCATAGTAATTACTATCCTTACGTATCCATTATTTCTTCAACTCGAAGAAAAAAATTGGATGCATAAAGCATACCATACCTTTTTTAAGGTGATTATTACAATTGCTCTCATCGCTTGTTTTGCCATTCCGTTTATTGGTTATTTTTCGATTTTACCACACCTAAAATTTACTATGCCTCTTTTTGGCTTACTGTTATTGATTATATGGATTTATCATCACAAAACCATTGGTTACGTTAAACACTTATTTGTAATTGGTTTTATTGTAGTATGTAGATTGGCCTTTGACCATGTAGCATTACCACTAAAGTCATTAACTTCATCTAGCGCACCACATCAGGTTTATGCAAACGAGATTTACGAAATAATTGGTAATGAAGCTCCGCTTTACATTTTTACGCAAGAAGATTTGCGCACACACATTCAAACGCCATTTAAATTATATGAGACGGCAGCTTATTTAGAAATGTCCCGTAAAGCAATTGTTTCAAAAACAGACCAATGTGAACTTCCTGGTTATTATATTTTTAACCAACAAAATCTAGAAGGCAGAAAATCACTTTACAATTTTACTATAAGTAAGGTTGATTTGGCTCTTGTGCGAATTGATTGAAAAGAGACTAAAGAGACTTTAGTGCAGATCTGAATTTATCAGCATATTTCTTAATAACAGCTTTATCAAAAACAGCTTCTTCATCTATACGACCAATTGAAGACACTTTGGTTTTGTGAAGAATAATACTTTCAGTTTCGGGATTTTCCTTACCACTAAACAATACAGAAACATCGTACCCCTTCTGTTGCAACCAACCAATAGTTAGGAGTGTATGATTAATACTTCCTAAATAGTGTCTAGATACCACGACTACATGATAGGTTGGCATAATGATATCCAAAACTGTATCATCCTTACTCAAAGGCACCAGAACACCACCAGCTCCTTCAATTACCAAAGCATTATCCGTTTCTGGCTCAATGATTTCTAGTCGGTCTATTGTAACGCCATCTCTTTCTGCTGCTGCATGCGGACTCATAGGAGTCTTTAACTCATAACTACTTTTGTGTATTACTGTCTTATCATTAGAAATTAGGGATTTTACCTTATCACTATCTGTATTATCTAAATCACCTGCTTGCACCGGTTTCCAATAATCCGCTTCAAGGGCCTCTGCAATAATTGCGGAAGCTATTGTTTTACCTACTTCAGTTGATATTCCTGTCACAAAAATTTGCTGCATTCTATTGAGGTTTTGTTATCATGTTACAATGTAGGCATTTGTATTTTTTTTCTTCAAAAAAAGGAAAAAGTTTATATAAAATTCCTTTTCTGTTATAATACACCTCAGATTTTTGCATTTTACAGTTAGGGCATACAATCAAATTACCATTGTCATCTATGGCATATGCCCTTATTTCATTGTATATCTCAATAGCCTTTTCTTTGTCTTCTGTATATACTTGTAGTTTTACCCCGCCAATAGCATTACTGATTATAGGGTCTGAATTTAAGGTATGTTCATCTCTAAGAAAAACAGAAATTCCTTCAGATTCTAGTTTTCCTTTCAATATCTGAACATCCGCAGGGTACTCAAAAGAAGCTATGGTATAAAATTTCTCTTTCATATTAGATGACAGCAATCACTGCGTTTAGCAAATTATCAATCTCTTGTTTCATATTAAAACTATGAAGACATATGCGTAATCTTTCTTGACCTTCAGGCACTGTAGGAGATTGAATAGGTCGTACATCAAACCCTTTTTCTTGAATTAGTTTTCCCATAACGCGTACCCTTTCATTGCCAGAAACCAAACAACAATGAATGGTAGAATTACTAGGAATAAAACTTGAACTCAGACTTAAATCCACTAATTTACGGTTGAAATATGAAATATTACGTTTTAGTACCTCCACCTCATCAACCTGACTTTCTAAATAATTATAAGCAGATAAAACCGAAGCTACAGAATGTGGTGGAAGCCCTGTAGTATAGATAAAACTACGGGCAAAATTTACCAAATATGATTTTAAATCGATGTTGCCCAAAATTGCAGCTCCGTGACAGCCAATACCTTTCCCAAAGGTCACCAAACGTGCAAAAACTTTGTCTTGTATGTTTAACTCTTGCACTAAACCTTCACCATGTTTTCCAAAAACACCCACAGCATGAGCTTCATCTATAACCAAACGACAATTTTGAGACTCACAAATTTCAGCAAGTGCTTTTAAATCTGGAGTATCGCCATCCATAGAAAAAACAGATTCGGTTACTACATATATTTCTGCATCCGTCAAGTTTCGACTGCGTTCAGACTCACATTTTATTAGTAAATCTTCAAGATTGTTATGTTTAAACTTATAACTTTTGGCGTTACCCATTCGTATGCCGTCACGAACACTTGCATGAATAAATTCATCAAATAAAACAATATCCCCCCTTTGTGGAACGGAGCTAAAAAACCCTATATTGGCGTCGTAACCCGAGTTAAAAACCAAAGCAGCTTCTGCTTGGTGAAATGTACAAAGTGTAGCTTCTAATGTTTCATAAAGTGAATGATTTCCAGAAAGCAAACGTGAACCCGTTGCTCCATTTTCAAAAGCATTATGCTTTTTTAATAGATGTTGTACTTGCCCTGAAATGGTTTGGTTACGAGAAAGCCCTAAATAATCATTCGATGAAAAATCTGTCAGTTTATTAAGTGCTGGCAAACTTCGTAATGCATTTGCATCACTTCTATCATTCAGTTTTTTGGTCAGTTTTTTAGGGAAGTCATCCATATCCCCAAATGTAGCATCTTTGCGCGAAATACTATGTGTTACCTTAAAAGTTGAATCTAAATTATTCTGACACCGTAAACTCTAATACACCTTTAGTTTGATCTGTAAACCGGTGTTCTATATTCAGGTTTATCTTTTCGTTGGAGTAATAGTCATATTCATTTCTAAAATAAACATTAGAAAAATCAAGTTTAAAATCCCCGCTTTCCACCAAAACAATACCTACTTTTGACTCATAAGCATCCTTTGCTTCGTTCAATTGAGCAGCAACACCATAATTATTGTAGTAATAGTAGTCTGCTATATTTGCACCTGTGGTAATTACATATTCTGAATCTATATAAACAGCTTCATACGAATTTGAAAATTCGGAAAATTGCTGCAAATCAAATCCATAACCAAATTCTTCGTCCTTTGTGGTTTCATAAACATCCAATAACTCGTTATATCCTTCTTCCTTTAAATATCTACTGAAATTTTGGGTAAAGAAAAGGGTATCTCCAACTATATAATCAACCTTTTCCTCTAAAGTAAATGCATTTGTTGCCTGTACCGAAATATTGCTTGAAGAATAACCAATATCATCCGAAAGACAACCCACTAATAAAAATCCCAAAAACAAAAAACATGTATACTTAACACCCATAACACCATCTTTAAAACCTATAACCTATTTTAATTCCTGTACGTACTAATGTTCCATTTAAAAAAATGTAATCCGAATCAAAGTTGGTCCGAATACCTAGCTGTGCCTCCAGCACCAATCTATTTTGCATCAATAGAAATCTATATCCATATCCCGTTCCTAAGCCACCTACGGTAAACGTTTTAGTTCCCACATAATATACCCCGTACCCCTCTTCATTTACACGTCTTACGTACCTCCCCGTTTCATCAACCTCTGAAAGCGAACCAAAAATCTCAAAAAAGTGACTTTTGTTCTGGGCACCGTTTAAGTAAAACCTCACAAAAGGGATGACTTCAAAATTAGTCTTCAACTCATAATAAGTAGAACTAGCCGTATCCAATGAACTAAAATCATCTCCATATAATGACCCAGATATACCTACCGCCCATTTATTGGCTACAGTACGCTCATAACTCAAATCAAAACTCTGAAAAAGTGGCAACAGTAGATTGGTGGAAACCTGATTTTTGTATTTAGGAATATTCTCTTTTTCTTGTGCCAAACTAGATGTAACAATACCTAGTGCACATAGCAAAATACAGTATTCTTTTTTCATATTATTTAGAAGATACTTTATATTTCAAAAGGTTGCTTTTAAAATATTAATAATGCGAATCTTACTTTTTTATTGTAAAAATCAAATCTAGCATATACCCCCTATAAATAGTATATTAGTGATATTAAATTTACATTAATGAAATCCGTTTTTCCCTTCCTTCTGTTTACTACTATTAGTATACTTTCTGCTCAAACCAATAGTTATGAAATATCTTTTGACAATGCCGTTCATCATGAGGCGGTAGTAAAAGGTACTTTTCCAAATCTAAAAATGGATACGGTTTCTTTTAGAATGAGCCGCTCATCCCCGGGCCGTTACGCATTGCATGAATTTGCTAAAAACGTCTATGACTTTAAAGCTACGGACAGTAAAGGAAAAGTTTTAGAAGTATTACGCCCAGACCCGTACCAATGGCAAATAATTGGCCATGACGGCTCAGTTTCCATTAGCTATACATTATTTGCCAACCGAGGAGGTGGCACCTATTCTCAAGTAGACGAAACCCATGCGCATCTGAACATTCCCGCAACATTTATGTACGCTCCAACTTTAAGCGATAGAAAAATTCAAGTAGATTTTAAAGTTCGAAAAGATTTAAACTGGAAAGTAGCCACACAACTACCCTTGGTTTCCGGCACCACGTATTCGGCTCCCAACCTATATTATTTTATGGATAGCCCAACGGAAATAAGCAACCATTCCGTTCGTGAGTTTGAAGTAGAAAACAATGGAAGGAAACAAAAAATACGTTTTGTTCTCCACCACAATGGCACAGAAGAAGAACTTGATGCCTACTTTGAAAACGTAAAGAAAGTAGTTCTTGCCGAGAAAGAAGTATATGGTGAACTTCCTGAATTTGATTATGGCACCTACACTTTTTTAGCCTGTTATATTCCAAATGCCTCTGGAGACGGCATGGAGCATAGAAACTCTACCATTCTGACAAGTACACGCAGTCTAGCCAATGGTGGCATGGAAGGCAATATAGGTACCGTATCTCATGAGTTTTTTCATGCATGGAACGTTGAACGCATTCGCCCAAAATCATTAGAACCTTTTAATTTTGAAGAAGCAAATATGAGTGGTGCACTTTGGTTTGCCGAAGGTTTTACCAGTTACTACACCAATCTTATTCTTTGTAGGGCAGGAATTATTACTCCAGAGAAGTACATAGAAGGTATTTCAGGAACTTTTAACTATGTCTGGAACTCACCTGCACTTCAGTATTTTAATCCTATAGAAATGAGCTACCAAGCTCCTTTTGTGGATGCGGCTACATCTGTGGACCCCGTAAATAGAGAGAATACCTTTATTTCTTATTATTCTTACGGAAGTGTACTTGGCTTAGCACTGGATTTATCCCTTCGGAAGGAAAAACTGAACCTGGATGATTTTATGAAACTCGTCTGGGAGCAGTATGGCAAAACAGAAAAATCCTACACCATAAAAAATCTTCAGCAAGCTCTAGCCGAATATGCTGGAAACGATTTTGCTGATACTTTCTTTAATAAATACATATATAAAAGTGAAATGCCAGATTACAGTGCTCTTTTAAATTCTGTTGGAGTCATATTAAAACAAGATATGGAAGCACCTTATTTTGGGGTAGCTGTTTCATTAGATGGTGATGGTCATGGCGAAATTCGATCGAATCCAAAAATGGGAACTCCAGCTTATATTTCTGAGTTGGATAAAGGTGATGTTATTACCGATATTAACGGAAATGGATTCCCGGACGGGCAACAATTCAGTGCCTATATAGAAAAACTAAAGATTGGAGATACACTGAAAATTACTTTTGAACGCTTCGGGTTTGAAAAACAAACTACGCTTGTTTTGGAAAGTAATCCTGATTACAGTCTTTTCCTTGCAGAAAAAGAGGGTTTAAAACCATCTAAAAAACAGTTGAGAAGTAGACAAGAATGGCTAAAAACGAAAAAAAAGTGATACGCTACGCCACTGCAACATCCGAGGATGAATTGAAACAAATACTATCACTTCAGCGTGCAAATCTACCTACTTCCGTTTCACCCAAAGAAAGGGAAAAAGAAGGTTTTGTTACCGTAGTTCATGATTTAGACGTACTTACTAGAATGAATGATGCATGCCCTCATATCATTGCAAAAGATGATGACAAAGTTGTAGGCTACGCCCTGTCTATGACCGATGGTTTTAAAGATGAAATTTCAGTTCTAAGACCAATGTTTACAGAACTAGAAAATGTAAACATTCAAAATTTTATTACTATGGGGCAAATATGCGTTGCCAAAACCCATAGAAAACAGGGTGTTTTTCGCGGACTTTATAACGCCATGAAAAAAGCCTCCTACCCAAAATACGACGCCATCATCACGGAAGTAGATGCCACTAACAGCAGATCATTAGGCGCCCATTATGCCGTTGGTTTTGAGAATGTATGCACTTATCATTCCTTAAGTCAAGATTGGGAATTGATTTCTTTGAAGACATCATAATCCAATATATTTTAATATACAATTATTGTTTTTCGATAATTTTAATATATTTGTTATCGTTAAACGATAATATAATAATTATGAAAAACTACACTAAAGCATTTAAGTTCTTTGTTAACTTATTAATATTTACAGTAATTATTTCAATGCCAGAAAAAATTGAGTTGTTATTTCATTATTCAAAATCAACTAACACTAGCCTAATTCTTGCTGCATCAAATTTATTATTATTAAGCTATGTACTATGGTTACTAATAAAATTTAGACAGGCAATAAATACTTTAAACACCAACTCTATTTTTTCTGAAAAAAACGAATATATTTTCTTTACAGTAGGTAGAGGATTATTGTTTTATTCTGTCGGTATGTATATAATTAGAGTAATTGAAAACATGTTGAACAAACCTTCAATTAAAGGAGAATCTATCGCTTTTAATCTAGGAAGAGATTTTGGTGCAGCCTTAAGTGATAGAGTACCACTTTTAGTAATAGCGTTTTTTCTCTTGATTGTTGCCCAATTAATTAAAGAAGGCTATCATCTAAAAACAAGAAAACGACCTAACTATATAAAAAAGAATAAAATGAAAATATTCGGTCCAAAATCACTTTCAGCATTCTTCTATTATATATTTAGAAGTATTTCAATTACACTCTTAGCTTTTCTCACCTATATGGAATTTGCTTTTATTACCAATAGATTTACCGTTAAGGATAGTAGATTTGATATGCAAATTCCCCTAACAGGAAGTTCTATACAAGGCGATTATCAGTTTAGTGACATACTAACCATTACCCTAACCTTAATTTTTGGGATTCTACTTCTCTATTTACTTTCTAATATTTTCAAAGCCCTTAAAAAAACAGTCATATTTAATAAAGGTATTGTCAAAAATTTGAAACTTTTAACCGTCCTAAATTTAATTGTTGGTCCTATTCTATACTTTCTTATCCATTATCCAATAATGCATAAGACGGAATTTAGAAATGTTCACAATCTTATATTATTGGTCATCTTTGGGATGATTTCCTTGTTTCTAACATACGTATTTCAAAAAGGTTATACTGTACAATCTGAAAACGACCTAACCATATAACTATGAGCATCGTCGTCAACTTAAATACTGTATTAGCAGACCGTAATCTAAAAAGTAAAGAACTCGCAGAAATGATAGGTATAACAGAAGCCAATCTATCTATTCTAAAGTCAGGCAAAGCTAAAGCTATACGGTTTTCAACTCTTGAAGCAATTTGTAAGGCGTTAGATTGTCAACCGGCAGATATTCTTTCTTATGAAATAGAATAAAAAAAGGCTACACTTTTAGGTGTAGCCTTTATAATTATAATAAAAATGTACTATTTAATCGGCCAATACAATTACCCGATTATCACTCATTTCAACAGTTCCGCTAGCAATGGGAAGAATTACCTTTCCGCTAGCATCTTTTGAGAACTTAGAAGCGTACGCTTCATCTATTTTTATATTGCCATCAACACGAACATTACCTTCTTGAAGCAATGAAACTATAGCGGCGTGACCGTTCAAAATCTGAAACTCGCCATTCACACCTGGTACAGTTACCGATGTTACTTCGCCTGAAAATAAAGTGGCTTCTGGTGATACAATTTCTAAATACATCCTTTTTAGTATTGAGTAGTTAGTAGTTAATAGCTAGTACCGTATATTCAGTACTAATTACAATTTACTTCGTACTAATTAAGCTTCAGCTAACATTTTCTCACCAGCTTCTATTGCTTCTTCAATAGTTCCTTTAAGGTTAAAGGCAGATTCTGGTAGGTGATCTAACTCCCCGTCCATAATCATATTAAATCCTTTAATGGTTTCTTTAATATCAACCAATACACCTTTAAGTCCTGTAAACTGCTCTGCTACGTGGAAAGGCTGAGAAAGGAAACGTTGCACACGTCTTGCACGACCTACTGCAGACTTATCTTCTTCAGAAAGTTCTTCCATACCAAGAATAGCAATAATATCTTGCAATTCTTTATAACGTTGTAACAACTCTTTTACACGTTGTGCACAGTTGTAATGGTCATTTCCTAAAATATCTGCTGTTAAGATACGAGAAGTAGAATCCAATGGATCTACCGCAGGATATATACCTAGCTCGGCAATCTTACGAGAAAGTACCGTTGTAGCATCCAAGTGAGCAAAGGTTGTTGCTGGAGCTGGATCCGTTAAATCATCCGCAGGAACGTAAACCGCCTGTACAGATGTAATAGAACCTCTTTTAGTTGATGTAATACGCTCTTGCATGGCACCCATCTCTGTTGCCAAAGTTGGTTGGTAACCTACTGCAGATGGCATACGACCCAAAAGTGCCGATACCTCAGAACCTGCTTGCGTAAAACGGAAAATATTATCTACAAAGAAAAGTACATCCTTACCTTGACCTTCTCCTGCACCATCACGGAAATACTCAGCAATTGTCAAACCTGACAATGCCACACGAGCACGTGCTCCTGGTGGTTCGTTCATTTGACCAAAAACGAAAGTCGCTTTTGAGTCTTTCATAGCCGCTTTATCAACCTTGGTAAGATCCCATCCGCCTTCTTCCATAGAATGCATGAAATCATCACCGTATTTGATAATACCAGATTCCAACATCTCACGAAGTAAATCGTTTCCTTCACGAGTACGTTCACCAACACCAGCAAATACAGAAAGACCACCGTGACCCTTTGCAATATTGTTAATTAACTCCTGAATCAATACGGTCTTACCAACACCTGCACCACCGAACAATCCAATCTTACCACCTTTTGCATAAGGTTCAATAAGGTCAATTACTTTAATACCGGTAAAAAGAACTTCAGTAGAAGTAGAAAGATCTTCAAATTTTGGAGCCTCTCTGTGGATTGGCAAACCATCCTTACCTGATTTTGGCAATTCGCCCAAACCATCGATAGCATCACCGATTACGTTGAAAAGACGACCATAAACATCATCTCCAACCGGCATTTGAATTGCGCTACCTGTCGAAAGCACATCTGTTCCTCTACTTAGACCATCAGTAGAATCCATGGAAATTGTTCTCACAGTGTTTTCACCAACATGAGATTGTACCTCTAAAACTAGTTTAGAACCATCTTTACCAGCGATTTCAAGAGAATCGTAAATTTTTGGAAGGGCATCTCCTGATTGGAATTCCACATCGACTACCGGCCCAATAATCTGGGAAACTTTACCTGTAACTTTTGACATTACTTTATTAGTTTATGAATTCAAATTACTTACTGTATTGAAAAACACCTTAATACACCTATGTTTTTCAGGCTGCAAAGGTATGTTTTTCAACTCGAATTGTAAACTACTTTTTATTCTTTTTTCAGCACAAAAAAAGACGCCACTAACTGGCGCCTTATAAAATGTAAGAAAAACAATGCCTATTGTAATGCAGGCGAGTAGTTCGTTGGATAATTTCCGATGTTGAACAATGAGCCCGATGCCTCAAAATTAGATTGATAAGCAGCATCGATAGCCTTCATAAATTCATTAGCGATTAGAGCGTATCCTCTTGCGGTCAAATGCACACCATCTAAAGAAAAACCTCCACCAGTTACCAAATTGGCCGTTAAGGTAAAATCCCCATCAGTAACACCTCCTTGAGCCAAATCTTGTAATAGTTGGTTGGCGTCTACAAAAGCCAAACTCGCTCCGGATGCAGCAGAAGAAATCGTAGCGTTAAAAGCATCTGTAGCTATTTTAATTTCATCTTGTTCCTCTGGCGTTAACACCCATTTGTCCGCTAACGGCAAAGTAATACCCTCAACAGAAAATTGTCCGGCAACTTCAGGTGGTAAATTTGCTGCAGATAATGCTGCGAAAGAAGCTTCATTTACGGTACCAATAACATTACTGCTAGGCAATACCAATAAATCGTTTTCCGTTGCCGGCCTTGTCTGCCCGTAAGTGGCACCCAAAAGACTAGCCACCAAAGGAGCAGCCTCCTCAGATAAACCTAATTGTGTTACAAAGACAGGGAAAGCAGGGTTAGCATTAAAAGCGCCAGTAATCTGAGCTGAGATATCCGTTAATGACTCATCTTTAATTACTACTGCATTATTTAAAGAATCAGAAAACACTACTACACGTGCTGTTTCGCCCATTGCATTGTAAACCTGGTTCAAAGCCCCATAAACTGTATTTAAAGTTGGAACCTGAGCTGCAAAATCATTTTCTGCTGGATCTATTGGGTCATGGGGAACGGTTGTAAAGTGTGGTATAGATGTTACATAAGGTATGTTAGCCATTACACCTTTTGCACCACTTGAAGTTAGAGTGGTCACCAGTGTATTTATAGCAAAATCGAAAGTGGGTTGATCCGTTATGAGATTTGTACCATCTCCACCTGATAGTGCATAGCCCAAAACATCGTTATTTCCAATCCACAGACTAAAAAATGTTGGTGACTGTGCCATTGCCAACTCTAACACCGATGCATTAGGAGTGGCTCCTGTCATCCTAACATAATACGGATTAGCACGTTCTTCCACTAGTTTGGATATATCACCATAACCGGGGAAAATTAAGTGAAAACTCTTAGCTCCAGGAACGCCCATATTATTAAACGGACCTGTTGGATTGTTCAAAACAATATCCGTTGTTGAAGCAACAGGCCCAACAACTTCTTCCAAATCAACTGGTCCTGCACCTCCAAAAACTAACCTTGGATTAAACCCTTCTATTTGCGTCCCTCCAGCCAACAAGCCTCCAATATTATCGTTCATTAAAGGCTGTGAAAAAGCACCGCCTCCTACCAAAGCAAATTTTGTAGATAATAAATTTGGCATTGAATTTTCTTGCCCTGCAATAAAAAGAGCATTATCCGTGAAACCTGCCGTTAACGAATTTCCCAAAGAAACATAAGTTGAAAAATCTGCTGAACCAGCATTTAATTCAACAAGTGCCTCCGCCACTACTTCTGGCTCAAGATCAACATCTTCAGGGTCATTACAAGCCGTTAAAGCCAATATACCTAAAGAGATGTATATATATTTTAAGTTTTTCATTTCTACTTTAGATTAAAAATTTAATTATTAATTGTCCAAGATAAGTAGTACATAGACCCAATATTTCCGGTACCGAATGCAGTGTAGTATTCTTTACCCGTAAGGTTTGTTCCTCCCAGTTTAAAGGAAGATTTAATACTTGGAACTTCATAATTGATTTGCGCATCAACTACATGAAATTCTGGAATAACGCCATTTCCAAAAGTAGCTTCCCAGTAATAATCATCACTGAATCTGTATGATACGTTAAATCCAAAATTTTCAAATAACTGCTCATTTCCAAAAGATGCTTTGAACTTGTGTTCCGGAGTGTTGAAATTTAACATAACATCTGGATTCGCATCACGATCAAAATCTAATTTTGTAAATGTATAACTACCTCCTAAGTTAAAGTTTCCAAACACCTTCATATTAAGCCCTAAGGAAGCTCCGTAGGAATTAACGTTAGCATCCGTATTGGTATATGTGCTATAAGCCTGAAAATCTCCGTTCGCTATTGCCGCTACAGAAAGTGAACCATCTCCAACTTCTCCATAATATGGCGCTACCACTACTTCTTGGGAAATGAAATCTTTATAGCTATTGTAGTAGGTGCTAAAATCAATAACAAGCTTATCAACCTTACCTCTATAGCCTATTTCAAAAGAAGTTACTTTTTCTGGCTTAACTAAATCCGGATTGGCTATTTCAAGGTCCTCAGAGTTTCCAGTAACACCCAATGTAGCTACAGAAGCTGCAGAGTATGAATTATTATACGCTACAGCACCTGTTTGAGTTACAGTAGCTGGCTGTTCGAATACAGCTTGACCTGTAGCACTTACATCATAATCTCTTGAATACTGTTCTAAATTATCTGGTGCAGAACCCACCAAAATTGCTCTACCAGCATCCAAACCGATAAAAAGATCCTGAGTAGTAGGGTTTCTGAAACCTGTCTGTGCCGAAGCCCTAATGTTATGGTCCCGATTCAAAGTATAACCCGCAGATATTCTAGGAGAAAAGAAGCCGTCAAAAAATTCGGATTTGTCATAACGAATAGATCCTGTTAATTTTAAACTCTTATCCCCTTCAAAAGGTAACGTCTTTTGAACCTGTGAATAAATCCCAAATTCAGAATAGTCAATTGGCCCATCTGTATCCGTATAAATCGTACCTAAAGAATTTAAACTATACTCTCTGAAAGAACCTCCTACTTGAATTTCGGCCCAATCTATTAAATGAGAAAAATTATAATTCCCATCCGCATGATAATATTTAGATTGATCGTAAAACTGAGACCCTTTGCTCAAATCAGGATCTTTAATTACTTTATTAAAGGCCGCTTCAAATTCTGATGTTCCTGGCAAATACCTTCCTGACTCCGCTTGCGCCCTAGCTGCAGCATGTGCCTGAACATCTGTGGCTCCTGCCAAAGTAGCCTGAACATAAGCACCTGTATATTCGCCGAACCAAGTATTATCATCTTTCCAAGACCTGTTGATGTTGATTCCAGTAAAAACCATATCATAAGAATCACCTGCTTTATCAGCTACTACATAACCTCTTACAAAAAAGTTGTCATTCTTAATTTCCAATTTGTGTTGTTCTTGGAAAAACCCATCAATATTATATCTATTGGTTCCTTGATAAATTGTAGTACCTGTACCTACTTTACCCACGTAAGAAATCTCCAAGCTCTTACCTTCAATTGGTCTATAATACAGACCCCAATCCGCTTTTATACTTTCCGCATTATACTGGGTAAGATCGCCTTCATCATAACCTGTTCTACTCACTATCTCTGAAGGAACGAGAGCATTGGCACCGGCAGGCAAAACGCCTAAACCTTCCAAAGTAAGAGCAACCTCCTTAATATTTGTAGAAACTTCATCTCCATAAACATTAATTCCATCGTAGTTTAAATTAGCTCTTGTTCCACCAGGTGTATTTCTATCATCTTGGTTGTTTGCTGCCCAGTCAGTTCCCTTTAGGTATCCGAAATTAACTTTACCCGCAAATTTATCACTGAATTTATATGCAGCCCTGATACCAAAATCTGTATACGAATTATCACCAGCAGCTTTTTGAGAAGTTATTCCCCGTTTGACCGACACACTTATACCTTCATAATCAAACGGATTTTTACTTCGCATAAACAAAATACCATTAAAGGCATTCGCCCCGTAAAGTGCAGATGATGCTCCTGGCAATAGTTCAACACTTAATACATCTGGCTCAACTAAACCTACCAAGTTTCCAATAGGGAAATTTAATGCTGGAGTTGAGTTGTCCATACCATCAACAAGTTGCATAAAGCGGGTATTTGCAAAAGACGCAAAACCTCTTGTGTTTATTGATTTGAACGTTAAACTGTTGGTATTTACATCAACCCCTTTCAAATTTTCTAGTCCGCCATAAAAATCGGCGGCCGTAGTATTCTTTATTTCAGAAACACCTATTCTCTCTACTGTTACAGGCGATTCAAAAATACGCTCGGGTGTTCTAGAAGCCGATATAACTACTTCATCCAAAAATGTTTGGGACTCATCTATTACAATGGTCAGGGTTTGGTTGTTAGAGGTGACTTCCTCTGTAGTATCGGAATATCCGATGCTGGTAATTCTTAACTGAAAAGGGGGTACTTCAGACGTTTGTAAATTGAAATTACCGTCAAAATCCGTTGTGGTGCCAATCGCTTTTCCTTCGATAACGATATTGGCCCCTGGTACAGGCTGACTGTTCTGATCTACCACTTTCCCGTTTACCGTTGTTTGCGAAAATCCAAAGCTAGACGCCAACAGCAAGGCCAAAAATAGTATTGCTCTCATGTTAAGTTTAAGTTAAAAATGTTAGTAACTCGAAGTTACATTTTTTTTTCGACCGAGAATCATAAAATGGAAAAAATTATGCGTGCATAGTACTTTTTTCGTAAAAAAATACACTTCAAATTACATATTCACTAAAACCAACAAGCCCCGACTTACGTCAGGGCCTGTAGAAGCAATCCTTATTAGCAGCAACTGTCTATTCCACGGTTACTGATTTTGCCAAGTTTCTAGGCTGATCCACGTTACAACCTCTCATAACCGCTATATGGTATGACAACAATTGCAACGGAATGGTTGTTAACAACGGCGTAAGACTTTCCAATGTTTCAGGAACTTCCACCACGTGATCTGCTAACTCTGTAACCTGCGTATCTCCTTCAGTTACAATAGCTATAATCTTTCCTTTTCTAGATTTAATCTCTTGGATATTACTTACCACTTTTTCATAGTGGCCTTTCTTTGTTGCTATAACAAAAACAGGCATTTGATCATCTATTAATGCAATTGGTCCGTGCTTCATTTCAGCTGCAGGATATCCCTCAGCATGAATATAACTAATCTCTTTGAGTTTTAAAGCACCCTCTAAAGCAACAGGGAAGTTATATCCCCTACCTAAATACAAACAATTTGTAGAATCTTTATATACATCCGCGATGATTTCGATAAGCGCATTACTTTCTAAAACCTTTTCTACTTTTGCTGGAATAGTTTCTAGTTCAGTCAAAAATTCATGAAATCTAGACTGGGAGAAAACACCTTTTTCTTTTGCTAACTTTAAAGCTACCAAAGTAAGTACGGTAATTTGAGTAGTAAAAGCCTTAGTTGATGCCACTCCTATTTCCGGACCTGCATGGGTATAAGCACCAGAATCCGTTTCACGCGCAATGGAAGACCCAACCACATTACACACGCCAAACACATATGCTCCTTTCTCCTTCGCCAATTTTATAGCAGCCAACGTATCTGCCGTTTCACCCGATTGCGAAATGGCTATAAGAACATCTTTATCTGTTATAACCGGATTTCTATATCTAAATTCAGATGCATATTCCACCTCTACAGGTATCCTTGCCAAGTCCTCAAATATATATTCGGCAACCAAGCCTGCATGCCAAGATGTACCACAGGCTACAATAATTATACGATTGGCATTCATGAACTTTTCTATGTTCTCATCAATACCGGCCATTTTTATTAGCCCTTGCGCAGCTCTTAATCTACCTCTATAGGTATCCAAAATTGCTCTTGGTTGCTCATATATTTCCTTAAGCATAAAGTGATCATAACCCCCTTTTTCTATCTCCTCTATATTCATTTTGAGTTCAAGGATATTAGGGTACGCTACTGCATCATTCTTTATTTTACGAAGTTTGATTTCCTTTCCTAATCGAACAATGGCCATTTCCTCATCTTGAAGATAAACCGCATTATTAGTAAACTCTATAAAAGGAGAAGCATCCGAAGCTATGAAAAACTCGTCCTCACCAACACCAATGGCTAATGGACTACCAAGTTTTGCAACAACAATCTCGTCTGGTTTCTTAATATCAAAAACAGCAATAGCATATGCACCTACAACTTCATTTAATGCTATCTGAACTGCTTTACCCAACTTTACATCCTCGGTTTTTTGAACTTCTTCAATAAGGTTTATTAAAACTTCAGTATCTGTATCAGATTCAAAAGTATAGCCTCTTTTAACCAACTCTTTCTTGATAGACTCATAATTTTCAATAATTCCATTATGAATAATTACCAAATCACCTGAATTGGAGTAATGAGGGTGGGAGTTTGTATCGTTTGGCACACCGTGGGTAGCCCAACGTGTATGACCTATGCCAAGATTCCCTTCTAATGAAATGGAACTTTCAGCCTTTTTCTTTAAATCCTCGACCTTACCTTTGGTCTTTGCCAAGTTTATTTTTTCGCCATCATAAACGGCAACACCGGCACTATCGTACCCTCTATATTCAAGACGTTGCAAACCTTTGACAATAATCGGATACGCATCTCTATGACCTATATAACCTACTATTCCACACATACTGTATACGTTAATTTAAGTTGGGGAAAATAAATACTTTAGCGCAAATGTACTAGAAGCTAGTTAAATCTCCCTAAAATACACCTATAAAACGAAAAACATCGTTAATTGGTATAGTAAGGCAAATCTCACCATCTACAAGTATAACTTCACGCAAAATAAGATTAGAGTAGTTGTTTTGTATAAAAATTAGTTGGTTTCGGTATAGAAAATTTCAAGCTGTAACTTTTTATCCGCATTAGCCGCATCTACTGCACTACCATACAGTGACGTACCCAATGGCGACAGTGTATTTGCAAGCGGCAACTCCTGTTCTTCTCCATTCTCCAACATAGCATTTGCAACAGTAGCCAAAAACAAACTAGGAGTAGTGGTAAGACCTAAGGTCACATTATCAGCATCGTTCAAGACCAAATTATTTATATACGTAGTTACGTTAATCGTGTACTTCACTCCCTTACCATCACTAGAAGTTTCGATAATCCCTCCATACTCCTCGGAAAGACCGTCTGTATCGGTAGCGGACAAAGGCAATATTGCGTTGGTCTCAGAATTATATAAATAAAGTCGTTCCGGCTCAACACCTAAATTTCCATTGGCAACATAAAATACAAGATTGGCATTGTTGATAATCCAATTATTTGATTTTATCTGATTAATAGCTTCTAGACTGTTCACTTCGTCAAACAATTTAATTTCAGCAAAAGTGCCCGCTCCTCCCTTTAAATATATCTCTGATGCATTTTCACCAGTATCTAAATTATCTGTTATTTCAGGAGGATAAACCTCGTTTACAAATGTATTAACAGCATTACCGTCCGTAGAAAGAAGTTGACCAGTTGTTGAACTAAAAGAATCTCTTAAAAAATTAAGAACCAAATCTTTTTGCCCTCCTTTTTCAGTAACCACACCTTCACTATCTGCCGTGTCATACGTATATGATACCGTAATATTCGCAAGTTTTAGATTAAACAAAAACATGACATCATTACCTCCTGAAGATACCGAAAAATGCAAACCACGTAAAAACTCCTTAAAATTTGCCTGACTTTCAAGCTCCGTAGAGCCTTCTTTATCCAAAATATTTTCTTGAAAAAAATCTTTATCCAACGCTACACGAATACCTGGAGCGAGGTAACTAAATTGACTGGACTCATCAACATCTTCTGTTGATTCATCATCAACATTACGTAAAGGAATCTGGTCTCTGCTTATGACAATTGGCTCTGCACTCGCCTCACTATCATAGACAACCTCATCTACAAACGCTGGCGCAAATTCTTGAGAAGAATAGTACTCTTGAGCTTCTTGAAAATTAACAGAAGGATCTAAATCTCGTAAAAAATACGTTGACCTTTGAACTTTTAAATTAAAAACCGGATTAGCACTATTTTCACTATACAAACTACCATCAACATAAATACTATCAAGATCAAATGTTTTAGCAAATTGATTCGCTACAAAATTCGTATCATCCGTATCATCGGACGCATCAAGAGGATTAGAGCCTCTTGAATTTTCCTGACTATCCGTCAAACCTCCACCATCAGTATCACTGTTGGGATCTAAAGGTAAATCATCCAACTCATCAATAAGTCCATCTAAATCTGCATCACCAGTAGGATTAGTCAAAAATGGAATATAAAGGTAAACTGAATCTATAGTTTCATTTTCTAGAATCTGAGTTGCACTAGAAGGATTATCTTCATTCTCCTGAGTAGTCACCCCAAAAGTAGGGTCGCCACTAGGAAGTAAAACCTGGGTAGTTACCTGCGCCTCTGTTTTCCCGTAAAGTGGGTCATCATATACCCCCAATTGATAAATTGGTAACTTATTGGTAGACACCGCTTTTATCTTCCTGTTATAGGCAAAAACGTCAAAAACCGCTTTGTTATTTTTGAACGGTTCACCCCCAACTACACCAGATCCTACGGTTGTTAAGTCTTCCTCGCAAGATGCAAAGATGGTGACCAATACTATTACTGCAAGAGCAGGGAGCTTTAATCTGTTCAAAAAAATCATTTGGGCTATTTTAAAACTTCAGTGTTATAAAAATTGGCATACGCCTCCTCAAATTCTTGTAAGGAAACATATGGCAACACAGGTTTTTCAAGGTTGGAAATATGACTTTGTAAATCTTCTGGAATTTCTTCCGCTGCTAAAATAACGGCATCAGAATGATCTACGGCTATCTTTAACAAATTATTATAGGTAGGAGTTTTTAACGCCTCAATACTATCTTCAGATATACCATCAAAAGCTACTTTCTTAATCATATCAGAATCAAGCTCACCATCAAAAGACTTACCGTAAACTGAAGTGACAATTTTACTGGCATCAAACAATGGTTCGTCTGCATAATACTTCTTCAGATACAAAGGTAACAAAGAAGCCATCCATCCATGAACGTGAATTATATCTGGCGACCAGTTTAATTTTTTAACCGTTTCAACAACCCCTTTAGCAAAGAAAATTGCCCTCTGGTCATTGTCCGGAAATAAATTACCCTCAGCATCTGCAAACGTAGCCTTTCGTTTAAAGTATTCGTCATTATCTATGAAATAGACTTGAATACGCTCTCGAGGTATAGACGCAACTTTGATTATCAATGGCATATCCATATCATTAATAACCAAATTCATCCCCGATAAACGAATAACCTCATGAAGCTGATGTCTACGCTCGTTTATATTGCCGTATCTTGGCATAAAAATCCGTATTTGGCCGCCATTGCTGTTAACCATCCTAGGAGTTTCATAAGACATTAGGGAAACTTCGTTCTGTGGAAGATAGGGTACTAACTCCGACGATACGAACAATATCTTTTTGCCATTCATATATGCAATGTTTATTATTTATTTGGTACAACGTGGCTGCAAAATTACAAAAATTCTACAGATTAGCAGTAATTATAGTAAGTTTGCTCGCTTTTAAACCAAACCTATGTTGGTATTCAAAACTAAAAAAGAACTCTTAGACCATATTTCTATACTGCCAAAAACTAATGAATTAGGGCTTGTACCTACTATGGGAGCACTCCACACAGGACATGTCTCGCTAGTTCAAAAGGCAGTTAATGAAAATCAAACTGTAGTAGTCAGTATTTTTGTAAACCCTACACAGTTTGACAATAAGGAGGATCTTGCAAAATATCCGCACACTTTCGATGCCGATTTGGAATTACTTTCCAGCGTTTCGGAAGATATTCTTGTTTTTTCACCCTCAGCAGACGAAGTTTATGACAAAAAAATAAAAGCCAAAAAGTATGATTTTGAAGGCTTAGATACTGTTATGGAAGGTGCCTTTAGAGATGACCATTTTAATGGTGTAGGCACTATTGTTGAAGCCCTACTTTTACTTGTAAAGCCTAATCGCGCCTATTTTGGCGAAAAAGATTTTCAACAACTACAAATTATAAGGAAACTTGTGAAACAACAGCAAATTCCTGTTGAAATAGTTGGCTGCCCAATTGTAAGGGAACCCCATGGCCTAGCTATGAGTTCCCGGAATGAAAGATTATCTCCTGAACTACGACAAAAAGGTGCGTTCATATATGATACATTGCTCACTGCCAAAGAAAAATTTGGCATGAAAAGTGCTAATTATGTAATAGATTGGGTTAAAGGACAATTTAAAGAACAAGAAAAATTGGAATTGGAATACATTGAAATAGCCGATGTAGAAACACTAAGCCCAATCACAACAAAAAAAGAAAACATAAAATATAGAGCCTTTATTGCCGTTTATGCCGATGGCGTTAGACTAATAGACAATATTGCTCTATAATTAATTACCTTTGTCACATGCAAATAGAAGTTGTAAAGTCCAAGATTCACCGTGTAAAAGTCACTGGAGCCGATTTAAATTATATTGGCAGTATAACCATTGATGAAGATTTAATGGATGCAGCCAATATTATAAGAGGCGAAAAAGTACAAATTGTAAATAACAATAATGGTGAACGGTTAGAAACCTATGCCATTCCAGGACCAAGAAATAGTGGTGAAATTACTTTAAATGGTGCAGCAGCCAGAAAAGTAGCCGTAGGCGATATCCTTATTTTGATTACTTATGGCAGAATGGATATTGAAGAAGCTAAAACATTCAACCCTTCGTTAGTATTTCCTAATGAGCAAACCAATTTGCTAACATAGCCTTGAACGATAACATTAAAAAGATACTAAAAACAGCACTCCCAATAGTCTTGGGAGTTTTTTTAGTTTGGTACTCCTACCACAAGACCTCGCCAGAAGACAGAGAGCAAATATTATTTTACATAAAGGAAGCAAACCTTCTTTGGGTAGGCCTATCTATTTTATTAGGCATGCTCGGGCATATCTCACGAGCCGTGCGCTGGAATTTCCTGCTAGAACCCTTAGGTTACAAGCCCAAGATCATTAATAATGTATTCATTCTTTTAATGGCCTATTTCGCAAACCTGGGTATTCCTAGAACAGGTGAAATATTAAGAGCTACGGCGCTTACCAGTTACGAAGACGTGCCCTTTGAAAAAGGATTTGGAACCATTGTAACGGAACGTGTTATTGACGTAATCATGCTACTTTTATTAATTGGGGTCACCTTAATACTTCAAACAGACAGTATTTTAGGTTTTTTACAAGATAAAGGATTCAATATTAAAGGTCTATTATTATTAATGGGGGCAGGAATTATTGGGTTGGTCTTCTTTTTCTTCTTTATTAAAAAATCATCTCACGCTATTGCCGTTAAAATCAAAGGTTTTGTTAAAGGCCTTATGGAAGGTGTTTTTAGCATCTTTAAAATGAAAAAAAAATGGGCATTTGTTCTGCATACTCTTTTCATTTGGGGCTGTTATATTGGTATGCTTTGGGTTATTAAATTCACGGTTCCCGAAACCATTAGTCTTTCCTTAAGCGAATTGATGGTTGCCTTTGTGGCAGGGTCTTTTGCCATGACTGCCACCAATGGCGGTATTGGTCTCTACCCTATTGCCGTAAGTAGTGCGTTAACCATTTTTGGGATTAGTGCTGTCTCGGGTGATGCATTTGGGTGGATTATGTGGATTGCACAAACTCTAATGATAGTCGTTTTTGGGGCAATATCTTTTCTGGTATTACCGTTATTCAACAGAAACCGATAAGGTTTTGTTGCACCCAAAAACTGAACCATGTTACGCAAACTTACTTTTTTTGCATGCCTACTATGCGCTAGTCTTAACGCACAAGTCACACAAGAAATTTTTGAATCGTTCAAACTACAAGAGCGACGCGATGTAAAATATTATTTCCCAGAAGATTACGACAAAGAAAAAAAGTACCCTCTAATTGTTGTCCTAGACGGAGAATATCTCTTTGATCAAGTTGTGGCCAACGCTAAATTTTACCATAAGTTTCATGGTATGCCCGCTAGTATTGTGGTTGGTGTAGAACAAAGTAAAAAAAGTATTCGTCTTGACGATTGCGCTTTTGAACCAGACTCTGGACTTCCTTCTGAAAAGGCAAAAAAGTTTTTTGAATTTCTAGGAATGGAAATCATACCCTACCTTGACCTTAACTATAGCACTGCGCCATTTAAAATGATTGTTGGTTATGACATAACAGCCAACTTCAGCAACTACTGGCTTTTTAAAGAAAATTCACTATTCAATGCGTATGTAAATATCTCTCCTACTTTAGCTCCAGAGATGGAAACTAGAGTACCGGCTCGTTTAGCAGCTTTTGACAAGCAAATTTTTTACCAATTGATTGTTGAGGCCGAAAAAAACAAAGACACACCTCGAATTCTTCAAATGAACCAAGCTATTAAAGCTATTGACAAAGAATCACTTCATTATAACTTCGAACAATATGATGGTGCTGACCATATTTCAATAGCCACTTACGGTTTAGGAAAAGCTTTTGATAACATTTTTGGTATGTTCAAACCCATTAGCCCAAAAGAATATAAAGAACAAATACTAACTTCAGAAGATCCTGTTTTTCAGTACTTAGAAAACAAATACCAGAGTATTGAAGATTTATTCGGATTTAAAAAAACGGTTGACCTTAACGATATCATGGCCGTTTATGCTGCATGCCGAAAAAAAGAAGATACCGAGTCTTTAAAACCGCTTTCAGACCTTTGTAAAAAGGAATTCCCTGAAACTATGATGGGCTTTTATTTTGAAGGCGAATACTATGAGCAATTAGGCGAACCTAAGAAAGCGTTCAAAACCTTTGAAAAAGCTTTCGCCATGGATGAAATAGATTTCTTGACCAAAGAAATGGCCCTAGAGAAAATTGATGCTCTGAAAGCTGATTTTGGATATTAAATCACCTCACTTCATACTCATAAATATCAAACAAAGTTTCTACCTTTAGGCCAATCTTCAAACTAAGATATGGCCAAAACAAAAACAGCTTTTTTCTGCCAAAACTGTGGTACTCAATACGCCAAATGGGTAGGGCAATGTTCCGCTTGTAAAGAATGGAACACTGTAGTTGAAGAGGTTGTTCAAAAGGAAGAAAAAACAAGCTGGAAGGCCAGTACAACTCCCCTAAAAAAAATAGCGAAGCCCTTACGTGTTAATGAAATCAGCACGGATAAAGAGCTAAGATTAAATACTTTTGATTTGGAATTTAACCGAGTTCTTGGTGGCGGGCTTGTACCTGGCGCATTAGTACTTCTTGGAGGAGAGCCTGGTGTAGGCAAGAGTACTTTGCTCTTACAGATTGCCTTAAAACTTCCATATAAAACCCTATACGTTTCAGGGGAAGAGAGTCAAAAGCAGATTAAAATGCGGGCGGATAGAATTCATCCGAATAGCGAAACTTGCTTTATCCTTACAGAAACCAAGACACAGAATATCTTTAAACAAATAGAATCTACAGAACCAGATATTGTTGTTATCGATTCAATTCAAACATTACATTCGGATTATATAGAATCTGCTGCCGGGAGTATTTCTCAAATTCGAGAATGCACCGCAGAACTTATCAAATTTGCCAAAGAAACAAATACACCTGTTATTCTAATTGGCCATATTACCAAAGATGGTTCCATAGCCGGACCAAAAATATTGGAACATATGGTTGATACGGTTTTGCAGTTTGAAGGTGACCGAAACTATGTGTATCGTATTCTACGTTCTCTAAAAAATAGATTTGGCTCAACGGCAGAACTTGGAATCTATGAAATGCAAGGTAGTGGATTGCGACAAGTGAACAATCCTTCTGAAATATTAATTTCCAAGAACGATGAAGGATTAAGCGGAACGGCCATAGCATCTACCGTAGAAGGTATGCGGCCATTAATGATAGAAATACAAGCTTTGGTCAGCACGGCCGTTTATGGAACTCCGCAACGCTCCACCACAGGCTACAATGCCAAACGACTCAATATGCTATTGGCCGTACTTGAAAAACGAGCAGGTTTTAAACTAGGGGCCAAAGATGTATTCCTGAATATCACCGGAGGTATTTCTGTGGATGATCCCGCCATTGACCTTGCCGTAATTGCCGCTATATTATCTAGCAACGAAGATATTCCTATAGAAAAAGGTGTCTGTTTTGCCGCTGAAGTAGGTCTGGCTGGTGAGATACGTCCTGTACAACGAGTAGATCAAAGAATTTCCGAAGCTGAAAAGCTAGGCTTCACCTCTATCTATGTTTCTAAGAATAATAAAATCACTTTAAAAAACTCGAAAATAGAAGTCCACCTTGTTGCAAAAATAGAAGATATGGTTAGTACCCTTTTTGGCTAAACCAATTCTTATCTCTTATCACGTAGAATACGGGCAGTAACCATAATAATCAAGATTACTGCCACTATTACTACTAATTGACCAAAGCCTACTTTTAAAAAGAACATAGTGTCTGTTTACGTTTATGGCGCAGGATTAGGAATAGAATTGTGTATTGCCTCAATACCCTCAAGCACTTCTTCACTTAATTTTAAATCTACACTTTCAATATTTTCCTGCAATTGTTTCATTGAAGTAGCTCCAATAATAGTACTGGTTACAAACGGTCTAGTATTCACAAAAGCGAGGGCCATTTGCGCCATAGAAAGCCCATGTTTCTGGGCTAAATCATGATATTGTTCGGTTGCGTTAACAGCTGCGTCACTACTATACCTACTGTAATTAGGAAATAGAGTAATTCTACCAGTTGCAGGCTTCATACCTCCTAAATATTTTCCGGACAAAGTTCCAAAACCCATTGGTGAATATGCCAGAAGACCTATTTTTTCACGTAATGAAATTTCTGAAAGACCAACCTCAAATTGGCGGTTCAAAAGACTATATGGATTCTGAATTGTTATTGCTCGGGGCAAGCTAGCATGCACTTTACTTTCCGTTAGAAAACGCATAGTTCCCCATGGCGTTTCATTAGATATACCCACATGTCTAATCTTCCCTTCACGAATTAAATCTCGCATGGTTTCTAAGACTTGGTGAATGTTATCTTTCCAATGATCAGAGATGTCGTGCTTATACCCTCTTTTGCCAAAGTAATTAGTATTTCTTTCTGGCCAATGCAATTGGTATAGATCAATATAATCTGTCTGAAGGCGACCTAAACTTCCCTCAACAGCAGAACGAATGGAATCCGGTGAAAAACCTGTAGTTCTAATAAACTTGGTAAACTCTGCCTTACCGGCAATCTTAGTTCCGAGTACAACTTTATCACGGTTACCGTTTTTCTTGAACCAAGTTCCAATAATCTTTTCTGTGTCTGAATGACGGTCTGGATGGGCAGGAACAGGATACAATTCTGCTGTATCAAAAAAATTAACACCATTCTCAAGGGCAAAATCCATCTGCTCATGGCCTTCTGCTTCCGTATTCTGTTTGCCCCAGGTCATTGTACCAAGGCAAATTTTACTGACTTCAATATCAGTGTAGGGTAGGGTAGTATTTTTCATGTATTCTTTGGGGTATTTTTGGGGTACTGTTTTCAAAAAGCCCAAATTTAAGCAATTTGAAGGGTTACAAAAAACCCCTTATCGATTGTTCTCTAAAATTCGCTCAAATGCTTATTTCATAAAGAATCAAACAAACTGATTCGCTAGGTTAAGGCGTATCAATTTCAACTAAAATAGGGCAATGATCACTATGTTTTGCTTCGGACAAAATCACTGACCTTTTCAACCTATCTCTTAGCGGTTCTGCAACCATAGCGTAATCCAAACGCCATCCCTTATTATTATTTCTGGCATTGGCTCGGTAACTCCACCATGTATAGTTGTCTGGTTCTTTGTTGAAATGACGAAAGCTATCAATAAATCCGCTTTCCATAAAGTCACCTATCCACTCACGTTCAACAGGTAAAAACCCGGAAACATTCTTATTACGCACGGGGTCATGGATATCTATAGCTTCATGACAAATGTTGTAATCCCCTAAAACAATTAGGTTAGGCCGTGTTTTTCTAAGGTCGTCAGCATACTTTTGAAAATCCGCCATATACATCAGCTTATGATCCAACCGAGCTAAATTAGTGCCCGAGGGCAAGTACATGCTCATGATTGAAACATCGCCAAAATCTGCCCTGATATTTCGACCTTCAAAATCCATATAATCAATTCCCGTTCCTTTTTGAATGATATCCGGTTGTTTTTTTGATAGAATAGCTGTACCACTATACCCTTTCTTTTGAGCGCTAAACCAATAATTATATTTATAGCCCGCTTCCTCAAATAGAGTTAGATCTAACTGCTCTTCCATTGCCTTTATCTCCTGAAGACAAACTACATCTGGACCAACCGTTTGTAACCACTCTAAAAAACCCTTATTAATTGCGGCACGGATGCCATTTACATTATATGAGACTACCTTCACAATCTTTACTTTTTTACGAAAATAAGCATTGTGAAGCAAGAAGCCCGTGAAGTTTGTTATTTTTACCACCTTCTAACAAAGCCCCGAATGAAACCCATTTTTTTTCTTTTATTATCTATTTTTTTTGCGCAAAGCATAAAAGCCCAAAATCCAACTCAAAAAGATAGTATAACCATGTTAGAAGAAGTAATTCTAACAGACACTATCCTATCAAAACATGCTACAGGCATTGTACCCTCTTCAATAGTTGACATAAAAAGTTTTCAAAATTATAGCCCGGTAGATATGGTATCTGCTATTAATGAAATACCGGGGGTATTTGTTCTATCAGGCGCCTTAAACACTAATAAAATTACGATAAGAGGTATTGGCGCCCGCGCTCAATATGGAACGGACAAGCTTAATCTTTACTATAACGAGATTCCCCTGACCAATGGTACAGGAACTTCTACTATTGAAGCTTACGACTTGGAAAATCTAGAAGGCATAGAAGTAATAAAAGGCCCCAAAGGAACTGCCTACGGCACAGGACTTGGTGGCGCCATCATTTTACGCTCCCCAGAGAATACAAATGAAGCATCTAAAGTTAAAAACAATTTTACCATGGGATCTTATGGGCTAAAAAAGAACAATCTCAGGTTCACCCATTCAGATTCAAAACTTTCCTTAAAAGTTAGTTATGGGCATATGGAAACGGATGGGTATCGGGAGAATAATAAGTTTGAACGCGATGGAATTCTAATTAACACCTCATACCAAATCAACCCTAAAAACAAAATTTCATTTTTATTGAACCATATTGATTACTTTGCTCAAATACCAAGCTCCATAAGTAAGTCTGCCATTGAGGATGACCCAGAACAAGCAGCCTTTACATGGAGGTCTTCCCAAGGTTTTGAGGATAATAATTATACTCTGGCAGGATTTTCATACCTCCATAAATTCAGCTCTACATTAGAAAATACAACAAGCATTTTCTACACCTATCTTGACCATTACGAACCCAGGCCGTTTAATATTTTGGATGAAATTACCAATGGCTATGGTTTTAGAACACGCTTTCTAGGAAGTTTTAATTTTCTACAAAAAAAAGCGGAGTACACTTTTGGAGCCGAACTATATAAAGACGAATACAATTGGGGCACGTTTGAAAACTTATACCAAAACAACAATGGCAACGGTAGTTTATTGGGAAACCAACTAAGTAACAATAAAGAATTCCGTAGAAAATTCAACGGGTTTGGCTCATTTACGCTACCCTTAAGTGATAAATTCACTGCTCAAATTGGACTTAACATCAATAAAACGCATTACGATTTTAGGGATAAATTCAATTCGGGCGCCAACAACAAAAATGCAAAACGAAACTTTGATGTCATTGCCCTTCCTAGTCTAAGCCTCAACTATGACTTTGACCAGAATTATAAAGTTTACGCCAATATAAGCCGTGGTTTCTCTAATCCAAGCCTGGAAAGGTCTTTGACACCAGAGGGAGTAATTAATCCGGACATTGCGCAAGAAACAGGTATCAACTACGAACTAGGAGGCCAACTTTATTTTTTCAAAAGAAAATTTCATTTAGATATGGCCGTTTACCGCATGGACATTAAAAACCTATTGGTAGACCAACGTATTGGCGAAGATCAGTATGTTGGAAAAAATGCGGGAAGCACCAAACACCAAGGCCTAGACTTAGCACTGAGCTATACTACCCCTATATCTTCTTGGCTTAAAATACGACCGTTTATTAATTATACTTTAAGTGATTTTAGCTTTGTAGAATTTATTGACGGAGACAATGATTTCTCTGGAAACCCTTTGACCGGCGTACCTAAGCACCGCTTTAATTCGGGACTGCAAATGCAAACAGGTAATGGACTTTACTGGAACACCTCCCATCAATATGTTGATGGAATTTCCTTAACAGATGCCAATACATTATACAGTGATTCTTTTAACGTATGGAACACGAAAATAGGATACAAAAAACAGGTTTTCGAACGATTTAATTTTGGATTGAACTTTGGTGTCAATAATATTTTTGATGCCGTGTACGCTCAATCCGTACTCATCAATGCCACAGGGTTTGGTGGCAGTGAACCTCGATATTTTTATCCCGGTAACGGAAGAAATTGGTATAGCGGTTTTAGTCTAGGGATTAAAATCTAGACTTCTTGCTCCTGCATTTTCATTAACCAACCCTTCATATCAACCGCTTGATGAATAATCCCTTTTAAATCAGAAATAGCAACCCTTTCTTGCTCCATAGAATCTCTATGGCGAATGGTTACTGTATTATCCTCTACAGTTTGATGATCAACAGTAATACAGAATGGAGTACCATTGGCATCTTGTCTTCTATACCGGCGTCCTACAGCATCTTTCTCATCATAAACCACATTAAAGTCCCACTTAAGTTCATCTATAATTTTATGTGCAATTTCAGGAAGACCATCTTTTTTTACCAATGGAAATATTGCAGCCTTAGTAGGTGCCAATACAGCAGGTAACTTTAAAACTGTTCTGACCGTACCGTTTTCTAATTCCTCATCTCTTAATGAGTTAGAAAAAACAGCTAAGAACATACGATCCAAACCTATTGAAGTCTCTAGTACATAAGGCACATAACTCTCTCTAGTTTCAGGATCAAAATATTGTAGTTTTTTACTCGAAAATTTCTCATGACTCGATAAGTCAAAATCGGTTCGAGAATGTATGCCTTCTAGTTCTTTGAACCCAAAAGGAAAACGGAACTCTATATCTGCGGCAGCATCAGCATAATGCGCTAGTTTCTCATGATCATGAAAACGATAGTTCTCTTCGCCAAGACCTAAAGAAAGATGCCATTTCATACGGTTCTCTTTCCATTTTTCATACCATTCTTGCTGTGTTCCCGGTTTAATGAAATATTGCATTTCCATTTGTTCGAACTCACGCATTCTAAAAATGAACTGGCGTGCTACTATTTCGTTTCGGAATGCTTTCCCAGTTTGGGCTATTCCAAAAGGAATCTTCATTCTACCGGTTTTCTGAACATTCAAGAAGTTAACGAAAATACCTTGTGCTGTTTCTGGACGTAAATAAAGGTCCATGGCACTTTCTGCCGTAGCTCCCAATTTTGTACCGAACATAAGATTGAACTGTTTTACTTCCGTCCAATTCTTAGAACCGGACATAGGACAAGAAATATCTAACTCTTCAATCAACTTTTTAACGTCCGCTAAGTCTTCTTTTTCCAAAGATTTACCTAACCTTTTTAGAATAGACGTTGCCTGCTCTTGATAATCCACAACTCTTTGGTTAGTAGCCAAGAACTGCTCTTTATCAAACTTATCCCCAAAACGCTTGGCTGCTTTGGTTACCTCTTTTTCAATTTTATTTTCGATTTTGGCAACGTGATCTTCAACAAGCACATCTGCACGGTATCTCTTTTTAGAATCCTTATTATCTATTAGGGGATCACTAAACGCATCTACATGACCTGAAGCTTTCCAAGTCGTAGGATGCATGAAAATTGCAGCATCAATCCCAACAATATTATCATTGAGCTGAACCATGGCTTTCCACCAGTACTCTCGTATATTCTTTTTGAGTTCTGAACCATTCTGTGCGTAGTCATAAACGGCACTTAATCCATCATATATTTCACTAGATTGGAATACGTAACCATATTCCTTTGCATGAGAAATTACCTTCTTAAAATCGTCTTCTTGTTTTGCCATGCGGCAAAAATAGAATATTAGGACAATCGGTAAAAATTTATTTTAGTTCAAATTCACTTGAAGATAGAAGTTTTTGGTTTTCAAAAACGTTCAATCTGTAGATGCCTTCCTCTAAAGAACCCTGAGGCAAGGTAATGAAGTCACAAACATTAGTTTCTTCTCCACTAAACGTAAACTCAACTCGCTTACTGTAAACATTACCATTTACTGCAATAGTATTCGCGTTATCTTCTATAACCCGCATATTAGAATCCAAGAATTGAAAGTAGATAACTTTCTTTGCATTTAACTCATGACCATCTGCAGCAACAGTAACACAACCACGAAGTTTTTCTATTAATGAAGCTTTATTTGTTTTAATAGGCTTGCCAGAACGCAACCTAAAACCACTGCCTTCCGTATTTTGCAGCGCTAAGTATTTTTTGGATTTAAGTTCTTTATTTAACTCTGTTATTTTTTTTCTCTGAAGCGCTTCCGCTTCAGCAAGAGAACTACTTTTTCCTCTTAAAATTTCTATCTGCTTTTTTGTTTCTTCATATTTGTCAGAAAGCAACATGTTGTTATACCTCAAGAAATTATTCTTGAGCTTTAAACTGTCATTTTTAGCTTCCAACCTACGAAGCTCTGTTTTATACTCTCTAAGTTTTTCTACCGTGAAGTTCAATCTGCCCACAGAATCTAACAGTTGCTGCACTCTGTATTTTGAACTTTCTAACTCAATTTCATTCACCTCATTAAGAGCAGAGAGTCTGTCAACATCTGTTTTCATTAGGGTAAGATCCTTAACAAGCAGCTCTTTTTCCTGTTCTAAAAAAACGATTTGACTTCTAGATTGAGCATAGCTATAGTAAAAAGCTATTAAGATACCCATGATAACCGCAACTAGTGCAGTAAGTATTATTTTGTAGTTAAATTTAGTATCTTGAACGTCCATTGGGGCGTGTGGGGCTTTAAGGTAGGTTGCGCAAAGGCAAAGGTTTGGTGTTTAAAATGTTAACAAATATACTAAATGATATCAATTCGGTCTTAGCACCAAGGGTCTGTTTTGGATGTAATGTTCATTTAAACAGAGGAGAGAAACTCATCTGTACCATTTGCCGAAACGATTTGCCACTTACCGATTATACTTTTAACGACGAAAACCCTGTTGACCGTATATTTTTTGGCAGAATTAACATAAAAAAAGCAAGTTCAATGCTTTTTTTCTCCGAAAACGGGATTGTTAGAGAGCTTATTCACCATTTAAAATATAAAAACCAAGAAGAAGTTGGCACCTTTTTAGGCGATTGGTATGGACAGATTTTAAAAGAAAACAAAGAACTTCTCCATACTATAGACGTTATAATCCCAGTACCATTACACAAGAAAAAGCTTAGACAACGCGGATACAACCAGGTTTCCTCCTTTGCCCAACGTCTAGCCTTTCACCTAAACACAGATTACTCAGATACTTTTCTCATTAAAACTGCAAATACAAAGACACAGACCAAAAAGGGAAGAATAGGAAGATGGCAAAATATTAAAGACCTCTATATTTTGTCTGACCCCAACGCTATAAAAGACAAAAATATTCTCCTTGTAGATGATGTTATTACAACAGGAGCAACTATGGAAATTTGTGCCAGCGTCCTAGCTCAAGCACCAAATACTACCATTTACATTACCAGTATGGCCGTGGTGCCATAAGTATGGAATTAAAGAAAATTAGTTGTTTCTTTGTGCTATAGTTTAGTCATATGGTCCGCCGCTTTTTTACCTTTCTATTTTTATTTATGATAGTTGCCGTCTTATGGCAATGTGCACGTAGAGGCAGTCCTAGCGGAGGCCCAAAAGACCTTACTCCCCCTTCCTTGGTCAAAACAGAACCAGACAGTATGACCACCAATTTCAAGGCTAGTCGTATTAGACTCTATTTTGATGAGTTTATTAAACTCAAGGATATTCAAGAACAACTTATCGTCTCCCCTCCTTTAAAATATCAACCAGACATAAAACCACAGGGAGGCGCTAGCAAATACGTAGAAATAAAATTTAAGGATACCCTGAGGGAAAACACTACGTACACCCTAAATTTTGGTCAAAGTGTACAAGATAATAACGAAGGTAACCCTAGTAGTTTTTTGACCTATGTTTTTTCCACGGGAGATTATATTGATTCCCTAGACCTTACCGGAGCGGTCAAAGATGCATTTAAGAAAAAAGCGGATGATTTTATTAGCGTAATGCTTTATGAAATTGATACGGCCTATACGGATTCCACTATCTTTAAAAGACCACCAAACTATATAACAAACACATTAGACAGCGCGGTTATTTTTAAACTTAAAAACCTTAAAGAAGGGCAGTACAAACTTTTTGCTCTTAAGGACGAATCCAAGAACAACATGTTCGACCAGAATGTAGATAAAATAGCTTTCCTTAAAGACACCATTAACTTGCCTACAGATTCTACTTACGTACTTACCTTATTCAAGGAAGTACCTAATTACAGCATGTCCGTACCAAGTTTAGTTTCAAAAAACCGAATTATCTTTGGTTATTATGGCGATGCCAGTGATGTGGAAATAAAACCACTAACCACCATACCAGACACTGTTAACACCAAAATATTAAAAGAAAAAGATAAGGATACCCTCAACTTTTGGTTTACACCTTACGAAATGGATTCCATTGTTTTTACGGCTACTAACGAAAGGCTAAAGATTATTGACACCTTCACTGTAAAAAGCAGAAAGGTCGAAATCGATTCTATGAGGTTGAATCCCAATCAAAATGGTTCACTCAACTTTAATGACCCATTTTTCATTTCATCTACCACGCCTATCAGCACCATAGATTCTACACTGTTTTTCATTACCAATCAAGACTCCCTTGCCGTTGATTTTACCACCAAATTGGATACAATAGAAAATAAAGTCGATGTTAATTTCACTATTGAACCCAATCAAAGTTACCAGTTAGACCTACTGCCCGGTGCAATTACCGATTTCTTTGAACAACCAAACGACACAACTTCCTACTATCTATCAACAGGAAGTTATGCTGATTACGGAAATTTAAGATTCAATATTACCGGAGGGGAATACCCCTTAATTGTTCAATTAACTGATGAGCAAGGAAAGCTGAAACGGGAGATTATAGCAGAGGAACCAAAAGTATTTGAATTCAATAATCTTGAACCATCAAAGTATTTGGTTCGGGTGATTTTTGATGCTAACGGCAATGAAAAATGGGATACAGGTAATTTTCTTAAACAGCAACAACCGGAAAAAATAAGCTACTACCCTGATGTAATTGAAGTACGAGCCAACTGGGAAATGGAACAAACATTTATTATTCCAGACTAAAATGGTCTCTGTCATTCAAAAACTTAAGCTTATTACGGACTTCCTGAATATGTTTTTTTGATAATGTAGCGGTGACAATTTCTTCCTTTGAAGAAAATACTAAATCTTTTCCCAAACTATCAAAAACTACGGAATGCCCTGGATATTTGTGACCAGCTTCATCCGACCCAATTCTATTAACCCCAATACAATAGACCATATTTTCTATAGCACGTGCTTTTAATAGCGTGTCCCAAGCCATAATTCTAGGTTCGGGCCAGTTGGCTACATAAACCAATATGTCATACTCTTCTGTATTTCTTGCCCAAACGGGAAAACGCAGATCATAACAAATCATAGGACATATTTTAAAACCTTTATAGTTTACAATTAGCCGTTCATCACCTGCTTTATAAACTTTATCCTCGCCTGCAAGAGTAAACGTGTGGCGCTTGTCATAGATTGAAGTTTTACCGTTCGGCTCAATAAAAAGAAGTCTATTTGTATAAGCCTCATTCTCGTAAAAAATTAAACTTCCCATTAAGGCAGCATCTTTTTGTTTAGCTTTTTCCTGCATCCAGATTAAGGTTTGCGGCCCTTCGTCTTTCCCAATATTTTGAGGAGACATGGTAAAACCGGTAGTAAACATTTCTGGAAGTATAATCAAATCAACATCCGAAGAAATAGCATCAATTTTTATCCCTAAGTCCTCTCTATTGGCTCGTGGGTCTTCCCATACCAATGAGGTTTGTACCAAGGCTACTTTAAGCTGTTCATCCATAGAAAGAATTAATCAAAGTGTACATATGTTCTGTTTTCAACTACCATAGTATGTAGTTGCTTTAATTGCGATTCCAAAATTCGGTCTTTTGAAAGTTCGGGCAAACTATCAATATCAAAAAAAGCAGCCCCTTGCATATCAAAACCATGGTTGAGCTCTCCTCCGGTAACTTGGCAAAGAAAACATAATTTATACACGTAAAAAGGTTGCGGTGGGTGAGGATGAGATTGCTTATCATACACTGCCAAGAACCGTACAACACTTGTATTTAACCCTGTTTCTTCTTCAATTTCTTTTGTAACACAAGTAGACGGAGGGTAACCTACCTCCGCCCATCCACCGGGTATAGTCCATTTACCATCAATACTTTCTTTGGCCATTAAAACTTGATTCTTTTCATTCAGAACAAGTCCACGTACATCAACTTTGGGCGTAGGGTAATCAGTAACCGGCATATAGAAATCATTTAAGACTGATAAAGGACGATCGGCAACTGAAGCCAGTAATTCTAACGCAATCTGTTTGAGTTCTTCGTACCGTTCACGATTATAGTCATCTTCGGCATAAACAAGACCTGTTTCCGCCAGTGCTTTTATACGTTTGATTTTATCTAATTGCTTCATCCCTACTTCAATATTAGCCTTCAGTATTTAATAATTCTATAAGCTCAGGAACACCTTGCATCTTTGCATGGTCTAAAGCCGTATTGCCCCTAGTATCTTTGGCAGTTGTATCTACTCCTTTATCTAACAATAATTTAGCAATCTCAACCCTATTAAAAGTAGCTGCATAGATGAGGCAGGTTGCCCCCATGGAATTACGCTCATTTACATTGGCTCCTTTCTCTATCAACATTTTAGCTATTCCAGAAAAACCTTTAAAACAAACTCCCATTAAAGCTGTATTACCGGAAGCATCTATTGCATCTATTTTCGCTCCTTTGTTAAGCAACAATTCCGCTATTTCAGTTTGATCATAATATGTTGCCAAAATAAGGGGAGTGGACCCTCTTTGATCTATAGTATTTACTAATTCTGGACTATCATTTAATATTTTATTTACCTCTTCCAGGTTGCCCAAACGTATTTCATTAAAAAACTTATCGTTCATAATCGGTATTATATTGATTGCTTTCTAAATGTTCTAAAACATAAAGTTTCGCCTTCTTTTTTTTATAAATTTAAACAAAAGAGCCACGGTATATGCCGTGGCTCTACTCTTTTATTAAATCAAATTCTTCTTAATTCGCTATTTAAATTAAAAACTAGGCCCCTACTTCTTCTGGCCTTACGTTAGAATTTGGATCAATGCCTCCCTTTTGGTCTTTTAAGGCTTTTTCCACTCCTGCTCCGTACGCGGGGTCCGCAGCATAAAAATGTTTTAATTGACGTTGAACAATTTCCTCAGAAACACCATCCATGGCCCCTGCTATGTTATTAAACAGACGTTCTCTCTGGCCTTCGTTAAACATACGAAACAAATCTCCTGGCTGTTTATAATCCCCAAAAGTATCATTCTCTTCATAACGCATGGCATCTCCACTAATTTTCATTGGTGGCTCTTCTGCGCTGGGCACTTCTTCCGGACCTCCTTTTGAATTAGGTTCGTAATAGGCATCTGGTGTTCCAAAATCATTTGTAAAAAAGCGCATTGCCCCGTCTTTATTATAATGGTTCACCTCTGTAATAGGGGAATTTGCAGGCAAGGCTTCGTAATGTGTTCCTAAACGATATCTGTGAGCATCTGCATATGAAAAGATACGCGCTTGCAAAACTTTATCTGGAGAAAAACCAATTCCCGGCACTACATTAGAAGGTGAATACGCAGCATTCTCAACATATTGCCAGTAATTATCAGGGTTTTTATTCAATTCCAATTCTCCCACCTCAATTAACGGGTAGTCTGCATGTGGCCATACTTTTGTTAAATCGAACGGATTATATGGTGTTTTCTCAGCATCTGCCTCTGGCATAATCTGAACTTTTAATGTCCATTTTGGGAAGTTCCCCGCTTCAATTGCACCAAAAAGTTCTTCTTGATATTTTTCTCTTGTCTGACCAATGATTTCGGCACTCTCGTCATTGGTGTAATGTTTATGACCTTGTTGAGTTTTAAAATGAAATTTTACCCAAAAACGCTCGCCATCATTATTCCAAAAGCTAAATGTGTGAGATCCGTAACCGTTCATATGCATTGGCGTAGTAGGAATACCCCTGTCAGACATCAAAATAGTTACCTGATGAAGACTTTCTGGAGAAAGTGACCAATAGTCCCACATAGCTTCTGGAGAACGTAAATTAGTTCTTGGATGTCTCTTTTGGGTATGAATGAAATCTGGAAACTTGTATCCATCCCTTAAGAAAAAAACAGGTGTATTATTACCCACCAAATCCCAATTACCATCTTCTGTATAGAATTTAAGCGAAAAACCACGAACATCTCTTTCTGTATCTGCAGCACCCATTTCTCCAGCAACTGTTGAAAAACGAGAAAGAATTGGAGTTTTACTACCTACTTTAGAAAATATCTTAGCACACGTATATTTTGAAATATCATGAGTTACCGTAAACGTACCCATAGCACCCCACCCTTTAGCATGTACAACTCGCTCGGGTATTCGTTCTCTATTTTGATGTGCCAGCTTTTCTAACAATTTATAATCTTGAACAAGCACAGGACCTCTTTCTCCGGCAGTTTTGGAGCGTTGATTATTAGAAACCGGTGCACCAGCTGATGTAGTTAATTTTTTTTTCATGCTTTTATTGTTTTAGTGTACTTATTTTACTGATTATCAATTTATTCAAAATAAAGGTACCAAAAAGCGATAAACGAAGTATAAAAAAATAATATTAAAACATTATTTTAAAATAGATTTTGACTATTAAAAAACTCGCTTTAAATAGAATCCCTTTAAATAAATCATTTTTTGAAGGATTACAAAATATTTTGTAGGATTTTAATGCATGTTAAATGTTTATTCTGACAGTTTTTTCATATCTTATTTTCCTCAATTCACATTGAATTGTGTTAAATGTACTGGCCTAGAGCATTAATAAAACCTTCTTATTGATGTTTAAATCCTATTTTTACAATAAAACGACTATAAATTGCAAACTCTTTCGATAACTTCATTAATCAAAGATTCCCCCAGCGCAGTTGCTATCCTAGATACTCAATTACGTTTTGCAGGAAATTCTAAAATCTGGCTAGATAATTTTTGCCACGACCACAAATCAATTACTGGAAAGAATTATTTTGACGTCATTCCAAGTACCCCAAAAAAACTAAGATCCATATTTAAGGAATGCCTTGAAAAAGGGTCTAAAAACCTTAGTGACGGTGAGAAATTCATTTATCCGAACGGCAAAATACAATGGTTAAAATGGAAAATAAATGCATGGACCGATGCCAATGAAGAAATTGGCGGTCTAATTGTTCTTTTAGAAGATGTGACGGAGACCAGACAACGAGAAGAACTTTACGCAAAAGCGGAAAGAGTTGCCAGAATAGGAGGCTGGGAAGTTGATATGGCCACCAATGATGTGTATTGGACAGATATAACGAAAGAAATACACGAAGTACCCCAAGATTTTCTACCCAATTTAGAAACCGGTATAAATTTTTATAAAAAAGGAGAACACAGGGAAAGAATAACAAGCTTAGTAACCAATGCTATTACAGAAGGCACCCCTTGGGATACAGAATTAATAATCGTCACTGCAAATGATAATGAATTATGGGTCCGAGCCAAAGGAGAAGTTGAATTTATAAACGGAAAATGCGTTCGCATATATGGTACTTTTCAAGACATTGATGAAAAAAAGAAAATAGAACTTAATTTTAATAAAGTAAGTGAACGGTTAGCTTTGGCTACTACAGGAGCCAATGTAGGCATTTGGGAATATGATTTAATCTCAAAATCATTGGTTTGGGATAACATTATGTACTCTCTTTTTGGAATTGAAGAAAATAGTAGCCCTGTAACCTATGAGGTTTGGCTTAAACATGTACACCCAGAAGACAAAAAACGTGCTGAGCAAGAAATAGAAATGGCAATTGCTGGGATTCAGGACTTTGATTCGCAATATAGGATTGTCTGGCCTAATGGAGTAATAAAACACATTAGAGCCATTGGCGTACTACAGAAAAATATTGAAGGTAAAGTTAAAAAATTAGTAGGCACTAACTATGACATCACTGAACTGAAGAACACCGAGATGAAGCTCCAAAAGAGTGAAGAATCATTTTATGGTGCCTTTGAGAATTCTGATACGGGTATGGCAATAGTAGCTTTGAACGGTTCCTTTGAAAAAGTTAACCAAAGCCTTTGTTCTAGCTTTGGTTATACTGAAGAAGAACTATTGGGTTTGAACTTCAAAGACATAAGCCATCCAGAAGATTATAATAGTGATGTAAATTTAGTTAAACGGGTTATTAAGGGGCTCCAATCTAGCTACAAGCTAGAAAAAAGGTATTTTCATAAAGACGGCCATATTATCTATGGAATATTAACAGCAACTGCTGTTAAGGATATAAACGGGAAAATCCTTCACTTTGTTTCACAAATAACAGATATTACCCCTCAAATCCAGAACGAGAAAAAGCTAACTCGCTTAGTAGATATTACCACTGAACAGAATGATAGTCTTTTAAATTTTGCTCATATCGTATCTCACAATTTGCGCTCCCACTCCAGTAACCTCTCTATGCTCACCAATTTTCTAGTTAAAGAAAAGAGTGATGATGAACGTAAAAATTTATTGGATATGCTCCGCGGTGCATCAGATAGCCTTAATGAAACTATAGTACACCTAAATGAGGTTGTTCAGGTAAAAATTGGCGCAATGGAAAAAATGAAGAATGTTAATCTTTATAAATCCATTAGAGCCGTAGAGAAGAATCTAAGCCTAATCATACAGGAGAAAAATGCCATTTGCGAAATAAATATCGCCAAAGACCTTATTATCAAAGCTATTCCGGCGTATTTAGACAGTATTATTCTAAATCTAATCACCAATAGTCTTAAATATAGTTCTCCCAAAAGACCTCCTTTAATTAAAATAAGCTCAGAAAAAAAATTAGACAAGATTATAATTTCATTTAAAGATAATGGATTAGGTATAGACTTAAAGCGGCACAATGACAAGCTGTTTGGTATGTATAAAACCTTTCACCGGAATAAAGATGCCAAAGGAATAGGACTTTTTATTACGAAAAATCAAATAGAAGCTATGGACGGCAAAATTGAAGTAAACAGTGCCGTAGATGTGGGAACAACCTTTAAGTTACATTTTAAAAAACCATTGATATGAATATGACAATAACCAAAATTAAGAGCGTTTGTATTATAGATGATGACCCTATTTTTATCTATGGCACCAAACGCATTATGAAAGAGGTTGATTTTGCAGATGAAATCACTGTATATAATGATGGTTTGGCAGCTTACGACGGTCTAAAAGAGATAATCGAAAAAGGAGAAGAATTGCCTTCTATGATTTTTTTGGACATAAATATGCCTATAATGAACGGGTGGGAATTTTTGGACGAGTTTATTCAAATACCTAATAATAATAATAATAATAGTGAAGAGATTACTATCTACATTATAAGCTCATCTATTGACCCTAGGGATATTGCAAGAATTCAAGAATATGAGATTGTCAACAATTATATTCTAAAACCTATCTCTATAGAAGATTTACATAGTATTATTCAAAGTATTGGTAGCTAGAAGCAGTTGTTTGCTTATAGACTATTGAGAAAATAGTATATATTTTTCGTAAAAAACTAACCATTTCTACCCCCAAAATAAATGAACAAATTTGATAAAATTTGCATTGTTGATGATGATGCAATAGTTGTGTTTGGATTAAAACGAGCTCTGCAGGCTTTAGAGTCCTCATCAGAATTATTAGTTTACGAAAATGGCCTTGATGCAATTGAGAGTTTTCAAGAAATGATTGGCGAAAACATAGAACTTCCCTTACTAATACTTATAGATATAAACATGCCTGTAATGGGTGGATGGGATTTTATTTCAGAAATGCGTCAGATTTGGCCAAAGGACAGAAAAGAACCCACCATATATATGATGACTTCTTCCATAAATCCAAAGGATTTGGAAACTGCCAAAACATTTAACCTAGAAGACAACTACCTTATTAAACCCATTTATGCCGATCAATTAGAAGGTATTCTTCTTTAAAAATTTATCTATCCCTATTCTTTTGGAGAAAAATCATCAGGAGCCATTTTTGGCTGGTTAATAGTTCCTGGCCCACCGGTATCATTAAAGATTACCCACTCCTCTATATTATATACTGAACTGCCTTTAAAGAGTTCTTCTTTTCGTATCGCTCTTCCATCTTCAAACTCATGGTCGGTTCCCGTTCCGTCTTCACCAATAACTCCAAAAATATCTATAACTGCTTCAAAAGGGTCTACTAATTCTAAGTTATCATCACCATTAGAATCTGCCGGACTATTGGTTCCCACCCCTAAATCAGGTGCAAAACCATAAACTTTTTCAAACTCTTCTTCATTGGGTGAAATCACTAAATAACTTTTCGCTTTAATTATTAATGTGGATAAATCTATTTCTGAACTGACCTCGGTATTTGCGTTGGTATACCGTTTTAATTTCCAACCTTTCAAATTCAAATCTTCATCAGATGAATTATAAAGTTCCACAAATCTGGCCGAAGCATTATTATCAGGATCCGCCAGTTCTGAAATAAGGATGTTCTCAGAGGTAAATTCATCTATCAATTCAGCACAATGTTCTTGGTTGAAATTGATATCTGAAGTACTTCGGATGCTAATTTTATACGTATCATTTTCTCGCAACAAAACACCAATTAAATCCCCTCTTCCATCTGGAAGAGTTTGGGCTTGGAAATCAGAATACCCACTATTTACAGTAACAATTTCATTATCGTTACAATCAGTCAGTATACGCTCTGTCTCCTCACCTACTTCTGCATAGGTCCTCCCCAATTCTTCTTCTTTAAATTCTACGTCAGTTAATCTTACTAGTGTATTTGTTAGTTCTTTATTAACATCTGTAATTGAAATTGCCGTAGGCTCTATCACTTCTTTACCATCACAAAATCTAAATATATGCTCATTAACTATTGCTGCAGGCAATCTCCCTACGGAAACATTCCCAAAAGAAGTGAAAGTAGCCCCCAGTTTAAAGACATCTTTACTTTTACCAAGATAGAGTCCTTTTAGTTTGATTGCTATTTTCGTTCCCACAGGGTAAAACAAATGGGAATCGCGTACGTCTATTTCTATTTGAAAACCTTCTGTTGGTGTCATTGGACTATCCTGAAAGTACAATACACTAAAAAAGTTACCGTCAGCATCTGAAGAAACCACATAGCCCTCAATAATCAAATCCTCCTGTATTTGGAAAGTATCGTCCTTGTAAAGACTTTTCACTTCCGAAAAGGTAGCATTCACTCCCAACTCAGAAACACAATTATCTGATGGTAAATCATAACTTTTACTCTTCACACAACCACAGAAACATACGGTCATAATAACCGTGAATTTTAGAAATAATTTATCCCAATTGAAATATTCTTTCATATTAAAAGCTGTATGCTAGATTCAAAAAATAAGTCCGCCCATACCCGTACCAATATTTAGGAGCAAAAGATGGTGTTCCGCTCAAATTATCTTGCTTAAATTGTCCATAATTACCATTACGGCTCTGCTCATAACCTCCGGTTCTATAAACCGCATCAAATAGATTATTTACACTTGCAAAAACACTAATATATTTTCCTTTTTTTAACCAAGATTTACCACCTACTAGATTAAGAAGGTAAAAATTATCCAATGGTTTTTGATTTAATATTTGACTTACATTTTCTTCCGTCGCATCTAGAAAAGGTTGATTGGTCTCCGGGTCTACGTAAAAACTTTGGGTTCGAGTAATGGTTGATATATTGGTATAGTTATTTGCCAGATAATTTGTAGTTGCACCCACCCACCAATATTTGGGATCACGGTATTCTACACCAATCGCATAAGCTTGCTGCGGACCTTGTGCCAATTTGTAGTCTTTTATATTCGCTAAGCCCAAATCAACCGTACCTTCTAAATTGATAAGGTCTTCTTCTCTACCTGCCGTATCAAAATTTATGGCCACATTAGGATTGCTTGCATACACATACTTGCCCACGGCAGCTACAGCCGTTAATTTTACTGCGGATGACAATTGGTACTCCAAGCCTAATTCCGTACCCATATGCAGCTTATCTAGACCTGTAAGTACTTCCTGAACAAAGTCTGACCCCACACCCGCATCAACAAAAAAGAAATTAACGTCTGTTGTATTTTGAAAACGGGTATAAAAACCTGTGAGCCTCCCTGTCAATTTTGGAAGGCGTAAATAATAATTAAGGTCTAAGGTTGAGTTTATTTCACTTTGAATATTGGGAACAATTCTATTGTTCTCCCTTGGATTGATAAAAACATTTTGAAGCACTGGAGGTTTTTTCATGTACGACCCATGTGCAGAAAGCCAATGCCTTTCCGTTACCTTATACGTAAAACCTGATTTGATACCGTACGTATTAAACCCAACAGGCCCTCCTTTACCCAAAGAATTATCAGGGTAACGATCATTACTAAAGAGACCTTCTCGTTGGTAATTAGTTATCATGTACCTTCCAGCTATAAAGGCACTCCACTTTTCTTTATTGTATCTGAATTGAACAAATGATTCAAACTGATCGGCACCCATTCGATACTTATAATTGAAAATTTCGCCTTCAATTTTCTCTACTGAACCATTCCTATCATTCAGGGTTTCTGAAAAAGGATCAATATCTGTATGAAAATCGGCATCGAACAAATCATTAATTATTGCATAATTTTTGGAGCTTGAATTTTTATACGTCAAACCAAAATCCATTAAAAACCTATCTGTCAAAATTAGATTTCCGACCATGTTAGCACCGATCTGGGTATCATCTGCAACATCATCATACAACACATAAGCAGCCTGCCCATTTGAGTTAGCGGTATAAATTTGGCTCCAATCCATTTGAGGACTGTTCAAGAAACCTTCTTTTGCCGTATTTGCACTGATAAAATTGGCTCCCACGGGGCTGTTAATGTAAAAACTAGGCAGATAACGGTAATATGTTGGGTCAGGATTTGGAGCATTATAGTATCCCAAGCGGCTTCTAGAATTTGTACCAAATTGATAGGCCATTCCAGTATTTAAACTAAACTTTTCCGAGTTAAAATAATGGTTGAACATAAAAATGGGTTCCGTTATTTTTCGTTCCCGAGAATTCCTAATCTTACCATCTTGTTCTCCCCAATAGGGATTGTATTTCTTCCCTACCAACTCAAAAACCTCTTCCGTTATTGCCGAAGAACGTCCTCTCCGGTTAGAAGCCCATAGCGCTGTAGCATTTAGACTATGTTGTTCATTAATCTGATACTCGACAGCACCAAATAACGAAAACGCGTCGTACAACGTACCATCTATATAACCTTGTTTTGCCCATCTTCTTGAGCCTGAAACAGAATAGGCCAACCCATTTTTCTTCATTCCAGAAGTATAGGTAGCCATTAATCGACCTGCATAAGTTCTATTAGAATATGAAGTAGACAGCCTTGTTCCTGGCCGTAATCCAGACGGTCGTGTGTCTATATTGGTGTTACCCAGAAAGCCTCCAAAAGTATAATCGGATGCTTCAAGGCCATTCGTAAATTGTTGATTTCTAGTTACGTCGTTCATACCTCCCCAATTATTCCATTGAGGCCTGCCATCATAAAATTTATTCATAGCAATGCCATTCAATAGAACGGTTCCGTTTTGTGAGTCATAACCACGAACACGAAAAAATGCCTGACCAAAATCAAAAGCAGCTCTATTGAGAAACAAATCTCTTGTTGCTCTCAACAAACCAGATGAATTTGAACTCACTTCATCGTCTAACAATTCGGAATCACTTAAGGAAATAAGATTATCAGACTGTTCAATCTGAAGGTCTTGTTCAACGAAAAGTGTCCCTAAATCAAGGCTTTCATTCGCTATAGAAATAGGTAAGCGTTTTACAGTATACTCTGCAGCTTCTATAAATAGAATATACTCTCCTGCATCGGGAACGGAAAGCATAAACTTTCCATTGTCATCTGACCGCGAAGAAACCATAAGCCCTTCCAAGCTAATTTTCGCATTTACAATAGGTGTTTTAGACCGAAGGGAGAGAATTTCTCCTAGAACAAAACGACTCGTTTGAGTCCACACGGTACATTGCCACATGAGAAAAAAGATGACGATAAGAGAAAATCTCATTAACGGGGGTTTAATGGTCGGCGATCCCATTCAAGATATCGAAAATATGAAGCATCTGACAAGAAAGACCTACAAAGTCCATCGTTTTTTCGTTAATTGGTATTTATATCTATCTGATTATATGAATTTTAGACTTACACTACTTTTTCTTTTAGTCTCATTTTGGGCAAATTCACAAGAGGATAAATCGTATCGAATCAGAACAATTGCTTTCTATAACTTAGAAAACCTGTTCGACACGGAGAACGACACTCTTATATTTGATGATGACCGGACTCCTGAAGGAAAAGACCACTGGACAGAAGAACGTTACAATAAAAAGCTAAACAACCTTTCCCGTGTATTGTCCGAAATAGGCTCGCATAAAAGCGGAAGTGCACCTGACATTATTGGTATCTGTGAAGTTGAAAACCGTAAGGTTATTGAAGATTTAATTCATCACCCAAACTTAATTACCAAAGATTATGGCATAGTGCATTACGATTCACCTGACGAACGTGGAATAGACGTTGCTCTCTTGTATAAAAAATCCGTATTCTTACCTACTTCTTCCGAAAGCCATAGGTTATTACTCATTAATGACGATGATCAAAGAAACTACACCAGAGACCAACTCATTGTAGGTGGGTTGTTAGATGACGAACAGTTCTTCTTTATGGTCAATCACTGGCCATCCCGTAGTGGTGGTGAGGCTAGAAGTAAGCCCAACCGAATGGCAGCGGCAAAGCTTAGTAAACGCATTATAGATTCGGTCCAACGTTTAGACACTGACGCCAAAATCATTAGTATGGGTGATTTTAATGACGACCCTAACAACGATAGCTTCAAAAAAATACTGAAGACCGTTGGAAAAGCTAAGCAATTAGATAGTATGAGTTTATACAACCCCATGGAAAGACTTTACAAAAAGGGTGTCGGCTCACTCGCCTACCGAGACAAATGGAACTTATTCGACCAAATCTTCTTCACTGAAAATCTTTTCAACCCTAAAGTTGGCAATTATAAATTTTGGAAAGCCAATGTCTTTAACGCACCATATTTAATCTCGCAAAAAGGACAATACAAAGGATATCCACAAAGAACATATGCCGGCGGAAGCTATACTGGTGGCTATTCAGACCACTTTCCTGTGTATATGTATCTCATAAAACCTGTACAGGGAAAATAAAAACGACCTGTTCAAACTAGATTGTGAACAGGCCGCCTCAAATAATTTTAGACTTCAAGAATTACTTCAATTCTGTAATTTTTATATTCTTCCATTGTACTTTGATACCTCCGCCGTCGTGAATCTGTAGTATTACAGAGCCTTCTCCAGCACCTACTATTTTATCATTTAACGTTACCATTTCAGTACCGTTTAACCATGAAGTGACATTGTCTCCATCTACACGTATTTTCATGGTATTCCACTCTCCCATTTTAAGGGCTTTACCTTTTTCAGGTGCAGGTTTTACCAACCAATGACGGCCATAGGATTCATAAATACCACCTGTGTCATAACCAGGAGGAGCAACTTCTACCTGCCAACCACTAACTGTAGTACCCTCAACTGTGGAACGAATAAAAATACCACTATTACCATCTGCTAACTGTTTGAAATCTACGGTCAGTTCAAAATTCTTGTAATGCTTATCTGTACCTAAATATCCATATTGTTTATCAGGCCCACTTTCACAAACTAAAAGACCATCTTCTACATACCATTTTTCAGTCCCATAGACCGTCCAGCCGTCTAAATTTTTTCCATTAAAAAGTTCTTTCTCTTGAGCATATGTAAGAGCTGTAAAGAGTGTAAATACTAATACTAAAATCTGCTTCATATAATTGGTTTAGTTAATGTTCCTAGTTGAATGGCCATTGATTTAACCAAGCCATTGCCCCCAAGGAATGCGGCTAAGAATAAGTACTAATCCAAGACCATAAAAAATTGCGATGCTTTTGAACTTCTTATCACCTTCAACAAACTTTTTATGACGCGACCAACCCACCGTAATTAGAACGATTGCAATAATATTTATGAACGGATGTTCTACTGCTAATAATCTTGATGCAGAATTAAGACCGCCCATCCCCAAAGCCTGTATAGCTTGAAGTCCGCTGGGGGATACAAAATACAATATCAACCCAACCAACAGCTGAATGTGAGATAAGATTAAGGTAAAAAGACTTAGACGCAAATCCTTTTCCATAGTAAACATTTTATTGCCTACCCAACCCATAATAGCATTAGCAACGGCAAAAAATAAAAGCGCAAGCACAACATAGGCCAAATAAGAGTGAACTACCTGAATAACTTCGTACATAATAGATATATTTTAAGCTTTAAATGTACTGATTTTTGGGCATAAAAAAACCCTGCCGATGGGCAGGGTTTTAGTATACATGTTATTCTATTCTTAGAAATCATATCTAACAGACGCATTCCATGTGAATCCGTTTGTATTATAATAACCAAAATCATCTGTTTGCTGAAGCTCAATGTCATCTAACAAGTTAAACCCATTAGCTCTAAGAGTTAGCTTATTCTCTCCAAACATGAATGCATATTCAATTCCAGCATCAAGTAACGAGTAAGAAGGTAATATCCCATTGTCTTGAGTCTCTATATCAGAACCTGAGAAATCTATATCATTTTGGTAATGTCTTTCGTAAAAGTTCCAGTTGGCATCTATTCTCAAACCTTTAAAGATTTCTCCATCAAAAGTTAAACCTGCAGTAGTTTGAGGCGCAGTAGTGATATGTGTTCCGTCCACACTATTCAAATCATTACCAGATGTTACACTTGAAAGCAATTCTCCGCTATCATCACTATAAGAATCGATTCTATCAATGCTTCTATAATTCCAAGAACCAGCAGAAATATAACCACCTAAGTTATATTTGTTAGCTATCCTATATTTAAGATCTAATTCTACACCTTTATGTTCTTGGCGTACACCTCTTCTGAAGTTATTAACATCAACCTCATCTCCATCAATCATTTCAGTACCTGTCGTTAGAATAACTCTGTTATCCCAATTCGTGTAATAAAAGTCAAAGTTTGCTCTAAAGTTTCCTTTATTAAACCTAAATCCAGATTCAACACTTGTTATTTCCTCGTTATCTACATCTGGCACAACTAAATCATTAGAATACCGAATATTACTAAAAACATTATCCAAGAAAGGTTGACGAGAGTAATGACCTGAATTTACGAACAAAGTAAATTCTTCATTAACATCATAACTCATACCTCCTTTAAGGTTATATCCTATTTTATTCAATTTATCAGACTTTCCAGGACCAACCAATCTACCATCTCTTACATAAGATTGATTAGATACAGCTCCTTGCAAGAATGCAGAGAATTTATTCTTAGAGTATTCAACCTGGGAAAATATACCTTGATAATTGATTGTTTCAGAATAATCATAATCTATTCTCTGATCCTCATCCGCATAATCAAAAAGTGTAGACCAAGGATTATAATCGAAAGATTCTGTCACAACAAGATTATCTGGTCTATCATCTGCCCAGCCATCTAAACCATAAAAATCAGTTACTTGTCTAAAGTGATCTCCTGTATAAAATCTAAAATCAGCACCAACATTAAAATCGAAATATTCATTCAATTCAGTTTCGTAGTTGGTTACTAAACCATACCATAAATGATTGTTCATTGAAGATCGGCGAATATAGTTACCTTCTTCTTCTCCATCATCAAGAATAAAATAATCTCCAGATTGCCCAATTCCATCAGGATCAGCTAAATTTTGCTGTTCAATACCGTAATAGTCCATTTGACCATCATCCGTTCTAACACGGCCATCACCACGATCTCCGGTTCCACCACCTCTACCAACAGAAGCATATACTACTGTAGACAATTGTGACTTATCATTAATTAACCAGTCCCAGTTTAAGTTTGCTACAGGCTTATGGTAAAAATTGGTTCTTTCAGACTCTATATCGTCCGTGTAATAACCTGTTCCAGAATTCAAGCCTGAAGTATAGCCCCAATGTTGATTGAACTTTGGGTTCTCTTCAATTGTAGATAAACTTTGAGACCATCTTTGACCATGTTGCTGAGGAGCACCTGTAATCAAAAAGTTGAATGAATGGTCTTCATTTGGCTTATAACCAACAGAGAAAAAATAAGTTTGTCCTGAGCCAAATGTTCCATCTGCCCACTTATTTTCTGCTTGCCAATGATCTAACAGCAAAGAAAAGGACCAACCCTTATCGTTAATTCCTGTATCATAAGAAACAGTTCCTTTTAAATAACCATCGTTTCCTGTTAAAAATCTAGCAAATCCACCTTGCTCTCTATCCGTAGATTTCATCACTAAGTTCATTGTACCACCAACAGAAGAGATAGCCAGCTTTGAAGAACCTAGACCACGCTGCACCTGAACACCATTTGCTACATCTGCAATACCCGCCCAGTTAGACCAATATACTCTTCCATCTTCCATTCCATTTACAGGCTGACCGTTCAATAGTACTGCAACATTTGTTTGATCGAAACCTCTCATAAACAATTGTCCGTCACCAAATCCAGTTTGACCAGATACATAAACAGAAGGTGTGTTTTTCACTATTTCAGCAACGTCAACATTACCAACAGCTTTTCGCTGAATAACACCTTTAGTTACCGTACTAACTGCCACAGGAGTCTTTCTGTCTTCTGCTAAATCTATAACACCAGATCCAACAACAACAACTTCCCCTAATTGTTCTGCATCAGGCTCCAAAGTAATAGAACCTATACTACCAGTAGTAGTGAAAGCTACCGTCTTAGATGTGTACCCAATATAAGAAACTACTAGTGTTCCTGAACTTTCAGTAACATCAATTTGAAACTTACCATCAAAATCAGTGGAGGTACCATTTGTGGTTCCTTGAATAACAACACTTGCGCCCGGTAATGGCTCATTAAGCTCACCATCTATAACGGTTCCCGTTATAGTAGCTTGTGAAAATGCGATGGTCGTCATTAGAAATGCGACCCATGCGAAGTACATTTTTTTCATTTGTTCAGTTTTTACGTTTTCTCAATTTGCTGCAAAAGTGCTTCATTTTGGTCTTGCGAATGTTAAGGGAAGGTTAAATAACCCCTTTGCGAATATACAGAACAATGGCGCAACATCTTCTTTTTAAGAAGATGTTGCGCCATTGTTCTAAAAAAAATACAGAAACGGTATTCTAACCCTTAAAATATTTTAGAAGTTGCAAAGTAGAACTATCATGATCAGCAATTTCCGAACCTTGAATGTCTTTCAAAATCGTACCCGCCAATTGTTTACCCAGTTCCACACCCCATTGATCATAACTAAATATGTTCCAGATAATACCTTGCACGAAGATTTTATGCTCGTAAAGCGCAATTAGACTACCCAAACTCCTTGGAGACAATTTATCAATAAGGATGGTATTGGTAGGTTTGTTTCCTTCAAATATTTTAAAAGTTAATAATTTTTCGATTTCACCTTCACTCATACCCTTACCCTCTAACTCTTCACGAACTTGATCTCCCGTCTTACCATTCATTAAGGCTTCCGTCTGTGCAAAGAAATTGGCCATTAATTTATTGTGATGGTCAACATCGCCATGTAAAGACTTCTTGTAACCTATAAAATCCACTGGAATAATTTTTGTTCCTTGATGAATCAACTGAAAGAAAGCATGTTGTGAATTTGTACCTGGCTCTCCCCAAATAATGGTACCAGTCTCATAATTTACACGCTTGCCATTACGACCTACGCTTTTACCGTTACTTTCCATTATACCTTGCTGAAGATAGGCCGAGAACCTACTTAAGTATTGTGTATACGGTATGATAGCTTCGGTTTCCGCCCCATAGAAATTATTGTACCAAACACTTATCAATGCTAAGGTTACAGGAAGATTTTCTTTAAAGTCGGCAGTTTTGAAATGCTCATCCATTTCATTTGCACCTGCCAATAACTCATCAAAATTTTCAAAACCTACAGCCAATGCAATTGAGAGACCAACGGCACTCCATAATGAAAAACGACCGCCAACCCAATCCCACATAGGGAATACGTTTTCGGCAGCGATACCAAACTTAGAAATAGCTTCTGTATTTGTAGATACCGCCGCAAAGTGTTTGGCAATATCCTCTTGTGTTCCGTGCTTTAAAAACCACTTTTTAATGGTAGTGGCATTACTTAATGTTTCTTGTGTAGTAAATGTTTTTGAAACAACTACAAAAAGGGTAGTCTCTGGATCAAGTTCTTTTAAAACTTCATTTACGTGATCACCATCTACATTACTCACAAAATGAAGCTTTAGATGGTTCTTATAAAATTTTAGCGCTTCAGTTACCATAGCTGGTCCTAAATCCGAACCGCCTATACCAATATTTACTACGTCTGTAAAAGCTTTACCTGTATATCCGGTTGCACTTCCTGAAATAATAGTTTCTGTAAATTCTTTTATATGTTCTTTAACTTCATACACCTCATCCATTACATTCTCGCCATCAACCAAAATAGTATCGGACTTTTTAGCACGTAGCGCAGTATGTAGAACTGCACGGCCTTCCGTTTGGTTTATCTCATCTCCACCAAATTGTTTTTGAATAGCATCGGTTAAATTTACCTCATCGGCCAATTCTAAAAGCAGTTGTAGCGTTTCGTCTGTAATTCTATTTTTTGAGAAGTCTACTAAGAAATCATTCCACTTTAAAGTGAATTTTTCCGCCCTAGATGCATCAGAAGCAAAAAGGTCTTTTAACTGTTCTTCTTTGGTATTTGCAAAGTGCTGAGAAAGCTTCTTCCAAGCAGAGGTTTCTGTAGGATCTGTGCTATGTAATGACATTTTGGATTTTTTAGAGTGTTAGCAATTGTCTATGGCGAAAATAAACCATATCACTCTAAACCAAAACCCTAGGAGCCGTTATTTTTCTGCAGATGCTAAATCTTCGGCTAGAATATCTTCCTGCACCGGACTTTCTGGATATGTCATGCAATCTAACTGGTCTTTTATTGGATTAACATAGTTGAAATACTCTGGTTGCAAAGACTCATCCAATGGCTCTGCCAATGGAAGCTCTTCTTTTAAAGGGTCCACTTGTCTTCCATTTCTCCAAAAACGATAACATACGTGAGGACCGCTGGTGTTACCCGTCATACCAATCCAACCAATTACATCTCCCTGTCTCACGTACGCCCCCTTCTTCACGTTCTGCTTGCTCATGTGCAAATATTGCGTAGAATAGGTTGCGTTATGTCTAATCTTTACATATTTACCGTTACCACCTCTTCTTGTAGATTCGGTTACGGTACCATCTGCAGTAGCTAGAATAGGTGTTCCTCTTGGCGCTGCATAATCCGTTCCCATATGAGGTCTTATTTTATTGCCATAATAACGGATTCTTCGTTTCAGGTTATATCTAGATGATATTCTACTGAACTGAACTGGTGCTCTAAGAAACGTTCTTCTTAAGTTATTAGCTTCTTCATCAAAATAATCGACTATATTTTTTAATGAATCATTTTCGTAGGCGAAAGCGTAAATAGGTCTTCCGTTGTGCTCAAAATAAGCTGCTTCTATTGCACCAGCACCTGCGTATATTGAATCATTGATATACTTTTCCTTATAAATAACTTTGAACTTATCTCCTTTTTGAAGGCGAAAGAAATCAATTGTCCAAGCATACACTTCAGACAAACTATTAGTAACCGTGTAGTCTATCCCTTGTTCTAAAATTGCCTGAGACAATGAGCTTTCTATTACCCCCGAAGCTTCACGCTCTACGTAAGTAACTTCTTTTTTATCCTTATATGCCTTAACATTATCCCGTAAATCAACTACAGTGTAGTTAATAGGATCATTCTCATATATAAAAACTTGAGCGGCCTCTGTAGTATCTTTGGACTTTAAAATAAGATATGGTTTACCCACACGAATTTTGCGAACATCAAAAGTATCTTTAAATTCTTGGGTGATTTTAGCAATCTTTGGATAATCTACTTTATTCTGAAGCATTAATTCCCCAAAACTATCTCCATTTTTAACCGTATCCAACTGCACGGTAAACTCATCTAGGTTAAACCCAAACTGCTTCATTATGGGTTTCTCAACAGGAACAATTGCAGCCATTTGCTTAACCGGTTCTTTTAGAACTGGCTTATCATCTTTACAGGAAAGTGATACTAAAATAACGAAAAGAAGGCCCCAATATTTATTCATGCTACTCTGTTTGTTTCTTATCTGGGTTAAAGATATGGTCTACCCACTCTTTCCCCCAATTATTTAACTCTTGTTTTGAATAGATTTCCGGAAAAAACACGATTTTCTGAAAACTGGGCGGTAAATACTCCTTCCAATTCGTTCCTCCCGTAGCATCTATCTGTTCCTTGTCCTTTCCTAAATAGCGATGGGCAGACCCCATGTGCATTAACGGCCAATTTACGTTCGCATTCATATCCAAAGTCTTTAACGCTTCTATCAGCTCTTTATTATCTCTCTTGTCTGCCGGTAATTGCTGATACTTCTGATAAATAGTATTTTGCTCAACTTGTTTTGCAATTCGTATTAGACGCGGCGTATACCTGTACTCAAACTGCTTTAACGTCAATGTCTTTTCTCCCGTAGCCGAATCGGTTGCCCCTTTTTTCCAATAAATTCCCTCATAAAGCTCCTCTAAACTATTTTCCGATGAAAAGGAATCTCTTTCTGCATGGTGAACCAAATTCTCCAAAGGAGTTGAATATATTTCAATCATTCGGTATTGTGCAGACTGAAAACCACTTGCCGGAAGCAAAGCCATACGGTATTGAAGGAACTGCTCTCTCTCCATACCTTTTATCATAATACTAAAAGAGGATATCAATGCTTTAAAATAGCTATTGATTCGTCTAGCTTTTTCAATAAAGAAATCTATATTCTGAGATTTATCATCTACCAACTGCTTTTGCTCATGAAGGATAAGCTTAAAATACAGCTCTGTAATCTGGTGGTACATGATAAAAATTTCCTCATCGGGAAAATAGGTACGAGGCACCTGAAGACTCAAAAGGGTATCTAAATGAATATAATCCCAATAAGTGAGGTAACGTTGGTAAAGAAGCCCGTCTAAATAAGAACTTAAATCCTGACCGGAATCTTTATACTTCTCTTCTAGTTTTGAAATTTGTGAATCTATTCGCTCTTTATCTCTCATTGGGGTTTTAATCCATTATTATCTTGAACTGGTGTTTTAGTCCGTTATATCCGTCTAGGTCTGCTTTTATCGCTCCCACAGATAAATCTGCCTGTATACGAATAGGTATTCTGTTATCATCTGCAGAAACCCATAACGAAAGACTTTCTTTTTCCTTAAAAACACGACCGGATTGTACTAAGGGTCTAAATTTATAACATTCTACCTTACCGAACTTAGTTTTAAGTACTTCTGTACCTAAATATTTAAGCTTGAAGTTAAAAATACCATCATCATCATACAACATCTTCAACTTAACAGCCTCACCTATCACTAATTGATTAGGGTCATAATTATTACGCAGGTAATAAAATGCCGAAATTAAATCCTGAATACTATCCTGTAGTTCAAAATTATACTTTTTATTATGCTTTTTATCATTCAGAACTGCTTTCTCTTCCTGATGATCAAAGTTAATTTCTATATCTTTGGTATAGCCACCTTCGCTTATTTTTCTAATAAATTTATAAGGCTTACCATCTTCTTTTCCAAAATAGCTTTCATACGTATCATCTACTTTAAAAAATATACTGGCAAAACCGGTTGTCTCACCATGGCCCACAACATGATATACAGGCACATCCTCAATAACATCGGACTTTACATGCAAAGTGGCGTAACTTGCGTTTAAAAAGCCGTAATGCATTCTAAACTTGAGCCACTCACCGGCATCAAAAGCCGACTTACTATTTTGAGAGTAAGAGGAAAGGAATGTAAAAAGGAAAAGTAATGCAATGGCTTTTTTCATAGCTGTAGTATTACGATAAAAATACAAAATGCACTCATATCATATTAAGGGCTTACAATTACTTAAACAAAATTTATTCCAAAGTATTGTATGCATTATACAGCTGCGCTTTTTTGATACTTTATATTGAATTTATCAACAAACAAACTCCTACACTGGTGTTAAACCATGTAAGTTGAACAACTGATTAAAAAAAAGCCCCAACATTTCATGTCAGGGCTTTTCCTAAATAACCAACCAAACTTTAAATTATGAAAAACCAATACTTAAAGTTGTAAGGGAACCACCCCTTACGACTACAAATTTAAGGCATACTTTGAATCCTCAAACCGTTTTAACTTACTTTAACTATTACATTAACAGTTCTTTTTACTTACGGCTATAAATTTGGCATTTCATTAAGATATGACGACTGTTTTGGGGCCTAAAGCCTCCATTTTACATGTAAAATTGCACGCCGTATGCGGCAAAAAACCGAACAAAGGATAAATAAAGCAAATTTACAACGTACCTCTAGACTCTTGTTCTCTTTCTATTGCCTCAAAAAGTGCTTTAAAATTCCCCTTCCCAAAAGATTTAGCTCCCTTACGTTGAATAATTTCAATAAACATAGTGGGCCTATCTAAAATAGGTTTGGTGAATATTTGCAGCAAATACCCTTCTTCGTCTCTATCAATAAGAATTCCTAATTCGCTAAGAGGCGCTAAATCTTCATCTATTTCCCCTACGCGATCCAGTACATCTTCATAATAACTTGAAGGTACCTTTAAAAATTCAATACCTCTATCTCTTAAGGCTGTAACCGTTTCAACAATATTATCCGTAGCCAAAGCCATATGTTGAACCCCGGCACCATTGTAAAAATCTATATATTCTTCTATCTGCGATTTCTTTCTACCGTCCGCAGGTTCATTAATCGGAAACTTGATGCGTCCGTTACCATTACTCATCACCTTACTCATGAGCGCCGTATATTCCGTAGAGATATCTTTATCATCAAAAGATACCAACTGGGCAAATCCCATGACCTTGGCGTAGAACTCACACCACTTGTTCATTTCGTTCCAACCCACATTACCCACCATATGGTCTACATACTTAAGTCCCACATCTGCAGGCTTAAAATGTGGATTCCAAGGCTTATATCCAGGCATAAAAACACCTTTGTAATCCTTTCGTTCTATAAAAACGTGTACCGTTTCACCATAGGTATGTATTCCGGACAAAACTACTTTCCCATCTTCATCTGAAATGGTTTTAGGTTCCAAATAACTCTCAGCCCCTCTTTTTGTTGTTTCAGTATAACTTTGGGAAGCATCATCTACCCAAAGCGCAATAGCTTTGACACCATCTCCATGAGCATCTATATGTTTATTGATATCGCCTCCCGATTTTAATGGAGAAGTAAGTACCAATCTAATTTTATCTTGTTGCAATACGTAGGACACGCGGTCTTTTAGTCCGGTTTCAAGCCCTGCATAGGCCAATGGCTGAAAACCCCAGGCCGCCATATAATAATGGGCTGCCTGTTTAGCATTTCCCACATAAAGTTCTATATAATCTGTACCCAACAAAGGAAGGAAGTCTTCTGCTTCCGGATTTTCCTTAGGCAAATTCAACGAGGTAGTATCTAAAGTAGACATGATATATGTTTTTAGTGAAGTGAAAATTTAAAAAGTCGAAAAAAAATAGTGTTGTCCATGCAAAAACATGAACTCAAGTAAATCTGGCTATTTACCACATGGCTCTAAGGTGAGCGGTAATATCAACTCTTAATTCTAGCATATATCACAAATATCGGAAAAAAAACATAACCCTTAACTTAAAGACATTAAAACCAATACCCTAGACTAAAAAAGAAATTATTGGTCTTGCCTTCTGGAGACCAAGAATAATGTATTTGCATTGGCCCCATGAAAGATTCCCATCCATAACCAATAGCATAACCAGAATAAGTTGGTAACTCAAACCAATCTCCTGTTCTAAAAATATCATCTGCAACATTGGCATAATTTGCCGTAAACATTAAATGATTTTTTGGTACAAATTCGTAATCTAGCCTTCCGTATGCCTTTACAAAGGCGTTACCCGGAAGCGCTAAAAAATTATACCCAAAAAACGGCGTGAAATTATTCAAAAGATGCGTACCATAACCACCTAGGATAAAATCAAAAGAAGAAACATTTGAAGTTCCTAATTTAAACCCTCCCTGAGTCTCAATATTGAATGAAAAATTCTTCATAAAAGGTATAGCAATACCCGCTTTTGCCTTTGCAATTGAAAACTCTTTGAAGTTGTTATTAAAGTCTGACGAGAAGACATAAAAATGAAAATCACCATCAAAATACAACCCTTTTGACGGAAAGTATTTATCATCATATGTATCAAAAGTTAGTTGTCCAAAAGCACTATAAAAGCTGCTTTTTTCCAAAAATGTTCTCCCGTCTGTATTTCTTCCTGTCTGTCCGATACTCGTATTTGCAATTTGTCCTAAGGTTTTAGTACTATACTTCAAAAACTTATGTTCAATACCCATTCTAAACGCAAACTCCTCCCGCAACACTGTTTGAACATAAGCTTGATTCGTAAAATCTGTTATATCCATATTTATGGAGTTTAAATTAGCCCCTGCCTGAACACCAAAATTAGTTCGTACCAAATCAAAATCTACATCTTTTTCAAATTCATTAAAGCTTGAATTAAGTCCAAAACTCCAATACGACCCTTTGTCTACATAGTACTGTAATTTGTACCTAACGTTATCTCCAATAATAAAATCAAAAGAAGAAACATCATCTCTGGTAATTAAACTTTTACGTGTATAGTTTAGAATAGCTGCCGTTTTATACAAGTTATCATAATGTGCCCCAATGCGAATAAAAGATTTGCTGTTGTTTTCATTCAGATCCAAAACCATCTCTTGCTCGTCACTGTCTTCATTATCCCGTAATTTATAATGGATTGTATGAAAGTTACCTGTGGCGGCCAAATTACTAATCCCTTGTTGTACACGTGAAAAGGTGGTTGGGTTATCCGTATCAAACCTTAATTTTCCTTTTACATAGCCCCTAGAATAATTCTCGCTTTCTAATATGACCAAATGACTAATACTTAAGGTATCCGTAGAAACAATTCTCTCCCTAACTTTTCTTTTTCCGTTCTGCCTAGAGGCGACCGCCTTTAAAGTATCCATTTTTTTACGTGCCGCTTCTTCACCACTTTTAATAATTACATCATCAAGATTGAAATCTATAATGGAGTAATCTACCATATTGGGCTTTATATAGATATCTGTCTTTTTTGACTTTTCAGCCATATCAAGAACTGTCCTATAATTGTTGATTTGTAATAAAATCTCAGTAGCGGTCAATAACGATTCCCTATCTCTGAGCCCGTGCTGCACATCTACCCCAATTATAATATCCGCACCCATTTTTCTGACCTCTTCAATAGGGTAGTTATTCACCACTCCACCATCTATCAATACCTTACCGTTAATCCGGGCCGGCTCAAAAAGAGACGGTAATGTTCCACTTGCCATAACAGCTTCCGGCAAATACCCTTCCCTCAAAACAACTTCCTCTCCTGTTTCCACATCTGTGGCCACGCAGACAAATGGAATAGGCAAATCATTAAAGTCATTTATATTCCGCACAGGATACAAGAATTTCACCAGTTCGTTATATACATTCTGACCACCGGAATACGCAGGAGGAACGGATACTTTAAAATTGTCAAAAGGAAGGGTAACAGCATACTTTTCCGAGTTTTCTTTCTCATAGAAAGTTTTAGCACTCCTAGGCAGGTTATCCTGTATGAGATTGGTAAAATCAGTTGCTCTAAAAATAGAATCCAATTGATTCCCATTATAACCGGCAGCATATAGAGAACCCACAATAGCACCCATGCTTGTACCTCCAATAAAATCTACTTTAATACCAGCCTCTTCCAAAACTTTTATAGCACCAATATGTGCCATACCCTTTGCACCACCACCACTAAGCACCAGTCCCACTTTCAAGTCTTTTTTCTCATGGTCTTGAGACATGGAGACCCATGTGAAGAGAAGCAAAACAATACCTAATATGACTCTTTGCATAATACCGTCTTAATCGTAATTTTAATGGAAAGCTTCATAAATTTTTTTCGCCCTAGACATACCAACAGTTTCAGTCAGGTTTTCTATGGATGCCTCTTTTATACGTTTTACGGATTTGAACCGCTTTAAAAGCTCCTCAGCCGTCTTTTCTCCAATGCCTTCAATACTCTCTAACTTAGAATTTATTGCAGCCTTACTTCTCTTATTTCTATGAAAAGTAATACCAAAGCGATGTGCTTCATTTCTTAATTGCTGAATAATTTTTAAGCTCTCCGACTTCTTATCGAGATAAAGAGGAATATTATCTTCTGGAAAATAAATTTCCTCTAAACGTTTTGCTATGCCTATAATAGCTATTTTTCCTCGCAATCCAAGGATATCCAAACTTTTTAAAGCGGAAGACAACTGCCCCTTTCCTCCGTCTATAACAATTAACTGTGGTAATGGCTCATCTTCAGCTAACAGACGTTTATACCTCCTAAAAACAACCTCTTCCATAGAAGCAAAATCATCCGGACCTTCTACTGTTTTAATATTATAATGACGGTATTCTTTTTTTGAAGGTTTCCCATTTTTAAAAACAACACATGCAGCCACCGGATTACTACCTTGAATGTTACTGTTATCAAAACACTCTATATGCCTAGGCTCTTCGGAAAGATGCAAATCTTTTTTCATTTGCGCCATGATCCTGTTCGTATGCCTATCCGGGTCAATAATCTTAATTTGTTTGAAGCGTTCTTGCCTGTAAAATTTGGCGTTACGTTCAGATAATTCCAATATTTTCTTTTTATCTCCCAATTTAGGGACTGTAATTTTTAAATGTGACTCTACTGGAACCTCAAAAGGGAGGTAAAGTTCCCTAGAAAGCGAGTTGAATCTTTGCCTAATCTCTATAATGGACAGTGCCAGAAGGTCTGCATCGGTTTCATCCAATTTCTTTTTTATTTCCATGGTATGGGATCGTATAATGGAACCATGAGACAATTGCAGGAAATTTATATACGCATGACTCTCATCTGAAATAATTGAGAACACATCTACATTATTAATTTTAGGGTTAACAATTGTAGACTTCACCTGATAATTCTCAAGCACTTCAATCTTCTCCTTTATCTCTTGAGCCTCCTCAAATTTCATTTCAGAAGCCATGATTTTCATTTGTGAACGGAAATAACTCAACGAAGATTTAAAATCGCCCTTAATTATCTTCCTTATATCATCAACTTGACTATGATAGTCTTCTGCACTCTGATAACCTTCACAAGGGCCTTTACAATTACCTAAATGGTATTCTAGACACACTTTATATTTACCTGTCTCTATTTTCTCCTGTGACAGATCATAATTACATGTACGCAAAGAATACACGCCTTTAATTAAATCCAGCAGTGTCCGGACCGTTTTCATGCTTGTATACGGCCCAAAATACTCACTACCATCTTTTATGAGTTTTCGAGTAGGAAAAATTCTAGGGAAACGCTCGTTCTTAATACAGATCCAAGGGTATGATTTATCATCTTTCAGCAAGACATTATATCTAGGCCGGTATTTTTTTATTAGGTTGTTTTCCAGAAGTAGCGCATCAGATTCCGTCGGAACCACAACATGCTTTATACTTTTTATTTTTTTCACAAGAACACGCGTCTTTCCGTATTCATGGTTTTTTGTAAAATATGAAGATACCCGCTTCTTTAGATTTATGGCTTTACCCACATACAGTATTTTATCCTCTATATCATAAAATTGATACACCCCAGGGCTCTGGGGCAATGTACTTAATTGTACTTTTATAGGAACTTGGGGCATTATTAAAAACGGTTTAACAAATTAATGGAAGGTGTATCTACTTCTATCATGTTAAATTACTACGTTTTATCAAAAGGGCTAAGTGTTTTACTCTTTTTTAACGAATCGAGATTTCCATGCAAAACTAACATGAACAAATAGTTAAGCTTCAGCATGTTACTCTTGTGCAATTTTGCGCGTTTTTACGTGCAAAAACGTTAAAAAACTCTAAAAAATGCAGTTCATCGATAAAAAGTTGCATTTAAAAGTGTTTTGATTGATTTTTTTATTTAAATTTAAGAATCAAAATCATTTACCACATGGATAAATATATTATAACCCTCGGCCTGTATCTCATCTTAATGATATCTTTTAAGATATATTACGCAGTGTCAGTAAAAGAATAGGCATACCTAGAGTTTCCCCAATTGTAGTGAGGTCATAATCAATGCTCAAAAAAGATTTAAGATCACGATACAAAAAACGAAGAGATTCAATAGATAATGAATCACTCGCAGATTCTAGCCTGAGTATTGCTAACGAAATACTTAAATTGCCAATATGGTCATACGATTATTACCATATTTTTTTGCCGATTTCTGAAAACAAGGAGATTGACACTACCTTCATCCTATCCATACTACAAGGAAAGGATAAAAATGTAGTTTTACCCAAAGTAGTAAACAAAACCACATTAAAGCATTATTTGCTAACGGATTCTACGCGTCTTAAAAATAACGAATGGAATATACCCGAACCTATTGATGGAATAGAAGTACCTACAACTAAAATAGAGGTTGTCTTCATTCCCTTACTTGCTTTTGACAAAAAGGGAAATCGTGTTGGTTATGGAAAAGGATTTTATGATACTTTTTTAGCCGAATGTCCAAAAGATGTAATTAAAATTGGATTGTCTTTGTTTTCAACGGAAGAAGAATTGATAACAGATGTGAATAGCAATGATATTCCTTTGAACTACTGCGTAACCCCCTCCGAGACCTATTCTTTTTAAATAATTAAGATTAAGCCACCTCCTCCGCAGGTATTTCATCATCAATCTTACCAAAAGCTTTTTTATTAAAAACCAGGAGAATGCCTACCCCTGTACTAATAGCCATATCTGCTATGTTGAAAACAGGCTCAAAAAAGCGAAAAGTTGAGCCTCCAAAATAAGGTATCCAAGCTGGCCATGTAGTATCTACCATAGGAAAATAGAGCATATCTACCACTTTCCCATAAAACAAACTACCATAAGGCTCGTCTGGAAACGCTGTAGCCAATTGCTGGTAACTATCTCCAAAAACAATCCCGTACAGTACGGAATCTATAATATTGCCCAATGCTCCTGCAAAGATCAAGCAAACTGCTAGAATAAGGGTTTTTGACGACTCCTTACGTATAGTATCATACAGCCAATACCCTATTCCCGCCACTGCAAACAACCGGAATATGGTCAACACTAATTTACCTGTAGGTTCCGATATAGGCAAGAAATCACTAAGCTTGGCACCCCAAGCAGCTCCGGAATTTTCAATGAAAAGTATTTTGAACCAACTAAAAACCTCAACAGAATCACCCAATACAAAATGGGTCTTTATATAAATTTTACTCAATTGATCAATCAATAAGATTACAATGATAATGAGCAATGACTTCTTTAAATTCATAGTATATATACAACTTGAATAAGCAAAAATAAGTATATTATTCGGTTTTCTTTATTCGTATGTTTCCTGTTATGGAAGTAAGCTCATATATAGCATCTCCTATAGGAATGTCTTCTTTATCTATGTTTCCATATTTGCTATTAGCCTTTATATCAGCTTTTAGAGCTTGGACCAAGATATGACCACTCTGAGTATGCACATTTATATCTTCCAAGGCATTAACGAGTTCACAATTTCCGTCATTCAATGAAACATTCAGCTCTCTGTAGGTACCAGTAGCAAACACATTACAACTAGTTCCAAAAACGGTGACATACTTAAAACAAGGAAGAATTACTTTTAAAGAGATTGATATAACCTTGTGTGCGCTAAGCTTATCATTAGGGTTCTTAAAATTGGGTTGAAAACCACTGCTGATCATTATAGAACCTCCATCTTCCTTCACGGATAGCAAAAGGTCTTTTGTATACTCCCCGTCAATAATTGCCTCTACAGACATCTCATGGCTCTCCGAGGTTTCCAATTTCAATTCATAACAATTAGCTACATCAATATTTATTGCCGTAACCGCATCATTAATCAGTGATTTTTTCACCACCTTTTGTGCAGCCAAAAGATTAAAGAATAAAAAGAAAACTAAAAAGCTCTTCATTTTTTTAGGGCGTAAAAAAAGCCTACAAGAAATTAGTTCTTGTAGGCTTTTTTAATTTTATAATGCAGCAATTACTTTTGCATATTCTTAGCCTCGATACTTAAAGTAGCATGAGGAACCAACTTAAGACGCTCTTTAGCAATCAGCTTTCCTGTTACGCGACAAATACCGTAGGTTTTGTTCTCAATACGTAAAAGTGCATTTTTCAAATCTCTTATGAATTTCTCCTGACGTATAGCCAACTGCGTATTCGCCTCTTTGCTCATAGTCTCCGAACCTTCTTCAAAAGCTTTGAACGTAGGTGAAGTATCATCAGTTCCGTTATTACCGTCGTTCATATACGAACTCTTCAACAAGTCTAAATGACTTTTTGCTTTCTCGATTTTATCTTCGATCAGCACTCTAAATTCGGCAAGATCCTTATCCGAATATCTAACTTTTAAATCTTCTGCCATTGTATTAATGTTTTTCAATAAATAATTTAGTGTTCACTTCGTCAAAAGAAACCTCGGCTCCTTCCTCCAATTTTTCCTCTAAAATTAGTTCTGCTGTTAAGGTTTCGGTTTTAATATAATCTATATTATTAAATACCGCTTTTTCAACAAAACCATCTTTTAGAATCTTAACGTCAATTCTATCTGTCACCTCAAACCCAAAATCTTTTCTTATGTTCTGAATTCTATTTACAAGTTCTCTAGCAATACCTTCTTCTCTTAAATCTTCATTGATAGTTACGTCTAAGGCTACCGTAATAGACCCTGAACTTGCCACCAACCAACCTTCGATATCTTGAGAGGCTATCTCTACATCTTGCAGCTGTAATGTAATAATTTTATCGTCAATGTCAAGTGAAATTTCGCCCTTCTGCTCAATTTTCTGGATATCCTCTTGCCCTAACTGAGCTACAGCTTGAGCAATTTTTTTCATATCCTTCCCAAATTTAGGGCCTAAAGCCTTAAAATTAGGTTTAATCTGCTTCACCAAAATTCCGGAAGCATCGTCTAACAATTCTATTTCTTTAACATTTACCTCAGACATAATAAGATCGGCAACTGCCTCTATCTCGTGTTTTTGATTTTCATCCAAAACAGGTATCATTACTTTCTGTAATGGCTGGCGCACTTTTATCTTTTCCTTCTGACGAATGGATAACACTAAAGACGAAATAGTCTGTGCTTTCTCCATCTTACTTTCCAAATCCCTATCTACGATTGCTTCATTATACTTTGGGAATTCTGCCAAATGTACCGATTCAAAAGCCTCTGTATGTGTGGTATTCGTTAAATCTTTATAAAGTCTATCCATAAAGAAAGGAGCCACAGGGGCCGATAATTTGGCAACGGTTTCAAGACAGGTATACAGGGTTTGATAAGCCGATATTTTATCTTTCTCATATGTACCTTTCCAGAAACGCCTTCTACATAAACGTACATACCAATTACTCAGATTCTCTTGAACATAATCCGAAATAGCACGTGTAGCCTTTGTAGGTTCGTAATCAGCGTAAGCTTCATCAACCGTTTTAATCAAAGAGTGAAGTTCAGATAAAATCCAACGGTCAATTTCCGGTCTTTCACTCAACGGAATATTTTCTTCTGAATAATCAAATTCATCAATATTGGCATATAAGCCGAAGAAAGAATAGGTGTTATAAAGTGTTCCGAAGAATTTTCGTTTTACCTCAACAATACCATCCGTATCAAACTTTAGGTTGTCCCATGGATTGGCATTAGAAATCATGTACCAACGTGTAGCATCTGCCCCGTGTTCGTTCATCGTATCAAAAGGATCAGCAGCATTGCCCAAGCGTTTGGACATTTTTTTGCCCTCTTTGTCCAGTACAAGTCCGTTGGAAACAACATTTTTATACGCCACGGAATCAAATACCATGGTACCAATAGCATGTAATGTATAGAACCAACCCCTAGTCTGGTCTACTCCTTCTGCAATAAAATCTGCAGGATAGGTCTTGCCCTCATCAATCAAATCTTTGTTTTCGAACGGGTAGTGCCATTGTGCATAAGGCATGGAACCACTATCAAACCATACATCTATCAAATCGCTTTCTCGTTTCATAGGTTTGCCCGATGCGGAAACTAGAACAACATCATCTACGATATTCTTGTGAAGGTCTATCTTATCATAGTTCTCCTCAGAAAAATCTCCGACAACAAAGTCATCAAAAATATCTTTTTTCATTACCCCTGCAGCTACCGCTTTTGCCATTTCAGCTTTCAACTCTGCTACAGACCCAATAATCAGTTCTTCTTTACCGTCCTCCGTTCTCCAAATTGGAAGAGGAATTCCCCAATACCTTGATCTAGAAAGGTTCCAGTCGTTAGCATTTGCCAACCAGTTTCCAAAACGACCTTCTCCGGTAGATTTTGGTTTCCAGTTGATAGTCTGGTTCAATGCGAACATGCGGTCTTTGACATCACTGATTTTAATAAACCATGAATCTAAAGGGTAATATAAAATAGGTTTATCGGTACGCCAGCAGTTCGGGTAACTGTGCACATACTTCTCTACTTTAAAGGCCTTGTTCTCTTCTTTTAATTTTATGGCAAGCTCAACATCTATAGATCTTTCCGGCGCCTCACCCGCTTCATAATATTCATTCTTGACGTATTTACCGCCAAATTCTTTCATTTCAGGACGAAATTTACCCTGTAAGTCCACCAATGGGACTGGGCTATTATTCTCGTCCAGCACCAATAATGGTGGTATTTCCGGTGATGCCTGTTTAGCCACCAAAGCATCATCCGCACCAAAGGTAGGTGCGGTATGTACAATACCTGTACCATCATCTACTGTTACAAAATCTCCCGAAATTACACGAAATGCATTTTCAGGATTTTGGTACGGCAAGGCATAATCTAGTAGCTGCTCATATTTTGCACCTACCAAATCTTTACCCACAAATTCTTTTACAACGTAAAAAGGAATTTTCTTGTCTCCAGATGCATATTCTAACAACTCTGGTTTAGACTCTACTTGTTGAAACCTTCCGGAGAATTGCTTCCCTACCAAGTTTTTGGCAAGCACCACGTTCATGGGTTTAAACGTATATTGATTATACGTTTCTACCAAGACATATTCTATTTTTGGACCAACGGTCAACGCTGTGTTGGAAGGAAGTGTCCACGGCGTGGTGGTCCATGCCAAGAAATATACATCGCCTTCGTTCTGAAGGAAATCCGGTAATGAATCTTCTATTGCTTTAAACTGCGCCACAACCGTGGTATCCGTAACATCTTGATACGTTCCCGGCTGGTTTAATTCATGCGAACTTAGACCTGTACCTGCTTTTGGCGAATACGGCTGAATTGTATACCCTTTATAAATAAGACCTTTATCATAAATCTGCTTCAACAACCACCAAACAGACTCCATATATTTTGGCTTGTAGGTAATATATGGGTCGTTCATATCTACCCAATACCCTACTTGCTCCGTCATACGGTTCCAAACATCCGTATAGCGCATAACCGCCTTTTTACAAGCTGCGTTATATTCTTCTACAGAGATTTTCTTCCCAATATCTTCTTTAGTAATACCTAATTCCTTCTCAACACCCAGTTCTATAGGTAATCCATGAGTATCCCATCCGGCCTTACGTTTAACTTGAAACCCCTTCATAGTCTTGTACCTAGGAAAAATATCCTTGATGGTACGTGCCATTACGTGGTGTATACCAGGCATACCATTTGCTGATGGTGGACCCTCGTAAAACACATAACTAGGTTTACCCTCTCTGGAGGAAACACTTTTCTCAAATATTTGATTTTGCTTCCAGTAATCAAGTATATCCTCAGCTACTTTGGGCAAGTCCAATCCTTTATATTCCGCAAACTTCATAATAAGTGGCTCTACTGCATTAATTTAAGGCTGCAAAATTAAGGATTTTTAGTCGAATTAAGTCGATTTGACAGAATTGAAATACGGAGTAAAAAACAAGCTTGTAAGAAAATGTTAAAAAATAGCGTCTAAATTTTGGTTTCATACGTATATGAGAAAAACAATTAAACAAAACTTTAAACACAAAATCATGAAAAAAGTAATTTTAGGTTCCGTTTTAATGCTAGCCTTGAGTATCTCTTTTGTTTCTTGTAGAGAAGCTGCGGACAAAGCAAAGAGTGCTACTGATGAAGCTGGTGCGGCAATGGAGCAAGCTGGTGAAGATGCTAAAGAAATGGGGTCTGACGCCATGGACAAAGCACAAGAAGCTGGTAACGAAGCAATGGAAAAAGCTGAGGAAGCTGGCGAAGAAATCAAAGCTGGTGCAGAAGATGCTGCTAACGATTTGAAATCTAAAGCTGAAGCTGCTGGTGATGACATCAAAGCTAAAGCTAATGACGCTGCAAGTGATGTTAAAGCAAAAGCTGGTGAAGCTGCTGACAAAGCAAAAGACGCTGCCAATAAAGCTGGTGACGATGCTAAAGCTGCTGCTAACGGTGCTGCTGATAAAGCAAAAGCTGCTATCAACTAATTATAAGTTATACTTAGTATAACGTAAGAACCCCGGCCATTGGCCGGGGTTCTTTATTTTTGTATCGCCCCATATTACTAAAAACGGTATCCCAACCCTAGAATTAAATTAATACCCGGTGCAGAAATTCCAGAGGAATACGAACGATATAGTTGATTTGTAAAGTTTTCAAGATTTAAAGAAACTTTTAGCGCATTTGAAACCTCATATTGCGACCTAAAATTCAAAGTGTACCAAGAAGGAGAATAGGGGTTTCCATCTGCATCTGTTGCATATATATATTCTTTACTACGCTCAGATGCTGCCAAATCATAAAAGGGAATCTCTCCGTTATAATTAACAAACAGATCAGTCCTAAGTCTTTGGTTCTTATAAACCAAGTGTAAATCTCCAAAAGTAGGTGCAACGTGTCTCCCGGGAGATTCGGTACCGTCATCTTCTTCTTCAATCCCCTCGGTAATAGTTACATTAGAAACTACTGAAATATTATCCGTAAGAAAAGCTTCTAATCCAAATTCAAAACCATAGACAAACGCCTTCGCAGCATTCTGAATAGCCTGCACACTGCTTAACTCGCCATTATACATGATTTCATTTTCATCATTAAACAAGTAATTCCTGCGCACCAAAGCATCTACTAAATACGTATAAAACGCGGTACTTTTAAAAACTACCTTGTCATTAAAGTTCTTTTGAAGACCTAACTCTATATTATACGCATATTCTGGTTCTAAGTCCGGGTTAGGAACCACTACCGCACCAGGTTCGGAATCAAAAATCTTGCCTACATCATCCACATTAGGTGCCCTAAAACCGGTTGAACCATTTAAGGTTATCTGTAAGTCTGCCTTTGGGAACCAACTAAAGCCCAAACTACCGGTCAATGCTCCGTTATTAAGATTAGCATCATCAAATGGAAACGGGTAGTAGGTTTTATCAAAATCAGCATCTATCCAAACATGGCTATATCGTAACCCAGAGAGTACCGTGAAATTAGGTTTTGCTTTATACTCTCCATTTACATAACCCGCTAGCGTTTGCCAAGTAGCTCCATCTGGATATCTAGAGGCCGTTTCAGAAACCAAACGGGTTTCTATATTTTCTTGGCTACCAACAGAACCTACTTTATTAAAAATATATTCGCCTCCATAATACAAACGTAAGTTGCCAATTTTTTTATTTTCAAAATCGATATTGGTGGAGATGGCATCTACTTTTTCTTCTGTTGAATATCTAACCACATCTTGAAAACCCCTATCATTTCGGCTTTCTTCAAAATGTTGATAGGCGGTTGTTATTTTTAATCCATCATAAAAAATACCTTTCCCTCTTTTATTCATTTGCAAATTGCCCATGAACCATTTTTGAGGCCCGTAATACCATTCTGCAGAACGAAGTCCCTCTCCAGATTTATCAGGTCTAATTAAACGGTCATATCTCGCAAAATCCGAAGTTTCCGAATAATGTAAACCTAAATCATAATGCCATGTATTATTGGGGTTATATGCTATTTTTTGCATCAAATTAAACTGATTGTAACCTGTAGGATTCTGAATTTTAGTATTCTGGTTATCAACAAGAACATCCATACCATTAATGGTAGATACATATTGATTTCTTAAATATGAATCCGGACCGTGAGACCCCATTTTCATATCTTGAAAACTATTGTAGGTAGCACTAGTTAAAAAAGCCCATTTCTTTTTACCCAAATTAAAATCTACATGAACCGTATTTTCTGTATTTACCGAAGCAAAACGATAGCTTGCGTTACCCGAAAAAGTAAGACTGTCGGAATTTGAAAACTCTGCTTTTTTGGTATAAAAATTCATAACCCCACCAATAGCATCACTACCATAGATTACAGAACCTGGGCCAAATATTATCTCGGTACTTTTTACGGAATAAGGGTCTATTGAAATTACATTTTGCAAATTACCTCCACGGAAAATAGCATTGTTCATACGCACCCCGTCTACAGACAACAGCAAGCGATTAGTTGCAAACCCCCTAATCATTGGGCTACCACCACCGAGTTGACTTTTCTGAACGAATACCTTTCCACTATTCTGCAAGAGGTCTGCGGAAGTTTGCGGACTTGAAAAAGAAATTTCCCGTGCGTCTATAACCGTCATTTTATTGGGAATATCTTTCTTTTGTTGTTCCCATTTAGAAACTGACATAACCACCTCGTCCAGTTCTTCGGCCTTCATAACCATATAAAACTGACTGCCATGCCTAAGAATTTGTGCTTTCGCACTCTTCCTTAATTGATAACTGAGATGACGAAAAGTAATACGCTCTTCCGAATCAAAAACGCTCAAATCTACCTTGCCATCAAAATCGGCAAGTGCCGTTTTTGTATGGTCATTATTGTAAATAGCCACATTTCCTATAGGTTCACGACTATCTACATCCAAAACCGTAATCTGTTGGGCAAATGCGGCCTGAACGCACAAAAAAATAAGTAAAAACAGAAATTTGTTCATACTAGCTAAATACTTCGTTTAAGATGGCTAGGGATTTTGGTTTTCTAAACCCCTGCAAATGCAACTCATAGAACAGCACAAGTGATTGTAAAAGTTCATGACGGTTGTTTTTATTCATTTTGATATCATGTATCTCATCAAAATGCATGCCCAAGAAGCTTTTAAAGTAATCAAGATTATCTCCTGTTAAAATTGGATTTAAAGAAAGAGTGTCCGTAAACTCACCTTCCAGCAAATCAAAATAACTAGACCCTATTTCATTCGTATCCGGATAAAAACCTAAATACCGTGTTAAGCGTACCAAAAAGTAGATATGAAAATTAGAAATCCTACTCTGAGCATCAAGCCATTGCAAAGAGGCTTCTACGAACTCAAAAAGCACTTCATTTGCCTCTTCTTCATGAATGCTGTTGGCCAACATCTCCGCCAGAAACAGAGTCATAGCATTCTTTGATATATCTGAATGTAATGTTTGGTAGGGGTAATTGATTTTCGCCTCCTTTATACTTTCTAAAGCCCCTTTATTTTTATGATTGGCAACAATTTCAAGTTGAGTCAACGGCTGAAAATACGCCGTTTTTAACTTTCCCTTCTTAGAAGCCAAAACTCCTCTTAATAGATACGATTTTATACCGTCAGATACGGTAAAGGCCTTTACAATTAAACTTGTATCGCCATATTTAAGAGATGTAAGAACTATAGCTTTGGTAGTTACCTGCATGTAAAAGATTGGGCTTTATAACAAATATAGCTTTAAATAGGAAAAGGTGGTTAGTGGTTAGTGGTTAGTGGTTAGTGGTTAGTGGTTAGTGGAAATTTAAAAAACACTTATATATAAAAAGACCTGTAGCTTAAAAGCTACAGGTCCTTACTATGTTCTAATAGTCCTTGTCTAAATCACACCCTGCGCTAACATGGCATCGGCAACTTTTACGAAACCTGCTATGTTTGCTCCTTTTACGTAATTACAAAAACCATCTTCTTCTTTTCCGTACTCAATACAGGAATCATGAATATCTTCCATAATATCACGAAGTCTTTCGTCAACCTCTTCTCTGGTCCAACTAATTCGCAATGAATTCTGAGACATTTCAAGTCCTGAAGTAGCAACTCCACCAGCATTAGAAGCTTTACCTGGAGCAAACAAAATTTTAGCGGCATGAAAAGCATGAACCGCATCTGCATCACAAGGCATATTAGCACCTTCGGCAACACACATACAACCATTTTCTATTAACGTTTTGGCATCATCAACCAACAACTCATTCTGAGTGGCACACGGTAAGGCTATATCACACTTAACACCCCAAGGCGTTTTACCTTTGTGATATTCAGAACCTTTATACTTGTCGGTATATTCTGATATTCTTCCACGTCTTTCGTTCTTTAATTCCATCACAAAAGCTAGTTTCTCGGCATCTATTCCATCAGCATCGTAAATATAACCACCAGAATCAGATAAGGTAACAATTTTGCCTCCTAATTGAAGTACTTTTTCTGCAGCATATTGGGCCACATTACCAGAACCGGAAATAACCACGGTTTTACCATCAAAAGTTTCATTTTTTGTTTTAAGCATACTTTGAGCAAAATATACCGTTCCGTATCCTGTTGCCTCTGGGCGAATTTTAGAACCACCCCATGACAGACCTTTACCGGTTAAGACACCCGTAAACTCATTTCTAATTTTTTTATACATACCAAACAAGAATCCTATTTCTCGGGCACCCACACCAATATCTCCGGCAGGAACATCTGTATTTGGACCAATATGACGGCAAAGCTCTGTCATAAACGCATGACAAAACCGCATCACTTCATCATCCGACTTTCCTTTGGGGTCAAAATCCGAACCCCCTTTTCCTCCACCCATGGGTAAAGTTGTTAAGCTATTTTTAAACACTTGTTCAAAAGCCAAGAACTTTAAAATACTAGCATTAACTGATGGATGGAACCGCAAACCTCCCTTGTAAGGGCCAATAGCTGAATTCATTTGAATGCGATATCCTCTATTTACATGTATTTCTCCCTCATCATCTATCCAAGCAACTCTAAACGAAATTAGTCGCTCTGGTTCAACCATTCGTAGCAAGATATTCTTACCGTTGTATATTTTATGTTTTGCGATATATGGAATTACCGTTTCAGCAACTTCTTGCACCGCTTGAATGAACTCAGGCTCATGCCCGTTTCTATTTTTGATTTCATCCATGAAATCTCTAATCTTAATATCCATAACGTATTTTTGTTGAATTTTTATTATAACGGCAAAATTATGTTATTTATATAACTAAATAACTCTTTTTCTAAAAATACACTAAACTAGCTTATTGCTTGCTCCAAATCAGCAATCAGATCCTCAATATCCTCAATACCTACACTTAACCGTATCAAAGCATCTACAACTCCACTTTTTTCCCTTTCCTCCTTTGGAATACTAGCATGGGTCATACTTGCCGGATGCCCAGCCAAACTCTCCACTCCACCCAAGGACTCTGCCAACGTAAATACCTTTAATTTTTCAACAATTTTAATGGCATCTTCATAACTGCTTCCTTTGGTCACAAAGGAAATCATGCCTCCAAAACCATTCATTTGACTTTTTGCTATTTCATGATTAGGGTGACTTTCAAACCCTGGCCAATTTACTTTTTCAATCTTTGCATGCTTAGCCAAAAACTTTGCTATTGCTTCTCCATTCTCACAATGCCTCTGCATGCGTACATGAAGCGTTTTTATACCACGTAACACCAAAAAACTATCCGTTGGCCCTAAAATAGCACCACTGGCATTTTGAATAAAATACAACTCATCTGCAATATCTTTATCCTTTACAACCAGTGCACCGGCAACAACATCGCTATGCCCACCTAGGTATTTTGTAGCGGAATGCATTACAATATCCGCACCCAAATCTAATGGCGTCTGCAAATAAGGTGTAGCAAACGTATTATCTACAGCCAGCAGTACTTTATATTTTTTAGCGAGTTGGGCAACCCCCTTTATATCTATGATGTTCATCATTGGATTTGTAGGTGTCTCAACCCAAATCAACTTTGTATTGTTGTTTATGGCAGATTCGATGGCATCTACATGCTGCATGCCAACAAAATTGAATTTGATACCATACTTTTCAAAAACCTTTTTAAACAAGCGGTAACTTCCTCCATATAGGTCATTAGTTGAAACCACTTCATCACCAGGACTCAATAATTTAATTACTGCATCCATTGCCGCAAGACCACTAGCAAAGGCTAAACCATAATTCCCATTCTCAATACTGGCCAAAGAATTCTCCAGAGCTGTTCTGGTAGGATTAGCACTTCTTGAATACTCATATCCTTTATGTCCTCCAGGCGTGGTCTGGGCATAAGTAGACGTTTGATAAATAGGAGGCATCACTGCACCATAAGCTTCATCAGGTTTTTGCCCTCCGTGAATTGTCTTGCTATTGAATTTTAACGTTTTTTCGTCCATTTTTTATATTTATTCGTATGAATCTATCGTTATCTTTGAGATTGGATATTCCAATAGTATTTGCTCTACCCCAATGAAATACCTCTATGAGAACCCAAGTTACCTATATCATTTTACTTTTAGCCCTAGTCGGATGTCAAAAAGAGAACAAACTAACCTTTGAGACTTTAAGTCTTGATGAGACCCGTTGTTCTGAATGTCCGAGCGTAGAAATCAATATCCCTAAGGCACTTGAAAATTCTAAAATAGCAACATCCATTAATACTGCTATAGACGAAGAAATCATAGAAACTTTAAACTATGATGATGAAATAGAGACTTCTAATATTAAAGATGCCGTAGAATCCTTTAGCAATGGATATTGGGAGCTCAAAAAACTATACCCTGAGGAAACCACCAACTGGGAAGCAAAAATAGAAGGCACTATTTCTTATGAAGACCCAGACTTTCTAACCATTGAACTCAACTCCTATATTTTTACCGGAGGAGCACATGGATATAGCTCACAGCATTTCTTAAACTTTGACAAGAACAAAGGAAAAGAACTAGAAAACTGGGAAATTTTTAAAGACCGCCAAGATTTTGAGAAATTTGCGGAACAAAAATTTAGAGACCAAGAACATATACCTCAAGAAGGCCCCATTAATAGTACTGGATTTATGTTTGAGAGTGATATGTTTTACCTACCTGAAAATATTGGGTTCACCAAAGACGGTATAAAACTGCTTTATAACCCCTATGAAGTTGCTTCTTATGCAGATGGTCCTATAGTATTAACTCTTCCTTATAAAGACGTTAAGCCTTATTTGGCCAAAAAGAAATCTTAACCCTTATTTTCCAACAACCTTGAGCAATGAAATAATTGCTCCGGCATGCAAACCTTCATGGTATGCAGTAAATGCAAGTGCATCTTCTGTTGATGTTAAGGTTACACCGGCACTAGTGGTATATTCAGCATATTCTTGAAAAAGTCCCGCTTCGTAATCTTCAACCATCCATTCTAAAGTAGAAATAAGAAAGTCGGCAACTATCATCATTTCCTCCTCAGTTGCAGTTCCATCTGGCACTGTTCCTTTTTTAAATTTTTCGACCAATTCCTCCGAAACACGCATTTGAAGGTGACTAAACTTATACACTAAAACCTGCGGTGTAATTACGGTATGAGCTATATTCCACCAAATATTATTGTTAAAACCCTCAGGTATCTCAAGTAATTGCTCCTTGGGCGTTTCCTCTAAAATTTTATATAAACGTTTTCTGTTCTGTAAAATGACATCAAAAAGTTTTTTCAAAGCGCTCCTGTTTTAAAGTAGGCCTCAAAAATAGTACAATTGAACTGAATTGGGTTTCTTTGCAAAGTGATTTTATGTTAAGAAAAATGAAAAAAATTTACCACCTCAGCACCTGTGACACCTGCAAACGTATTCTTAAAGAATTACAGCCATTAGATGGTGTTATTCTTCAGGACATTAAAACCGAAGCAATGACCCAAAAGCAGGTAGAAGAAATGCAAAAAATTGCAGGAAGCTACGAAGCTCTTTTTAGCAAACGAGCACGTCTTTACAGACAAATGGGCTTACATGAGAACCAACCTTCAGAAGGTGAATTAAAAAATTTAATTCTAGAACATTACACTTTTCTTAAACGACCGGTGATTATAATAGAAGACCAAATTTTTATAGGTAACAGTAAAAAAGTAGTGGAAGCTGCAAAAGAAGCCCTACACCAGTGAGCAGACGCACACTTGCCATATTAGCCGCCTTAGGCGCAACCATTATTTACGCTCTAAACCACACCATTGCCAAAGGTGTAATGCCTAATTATGTTCAGCCTTTTGGCTTCATAATGTTACGCGTAATTGGAGCGGCCATACTCTTTTGGAGTATTTCATTTTTTGGACCGAAAGAAAAAATCGATAAAAAAGATTATCCAAGAATGTTCATTTGTGCACTCTTGGGTATGGGTCTTAACATGTTAGTTTTCTTTAAAGGCCTATCCCTTTCTACACCTATTAATAGTGCGGTCTTGATTACAACTACACCAATTGTTGTGGTCTTGCTCTCCGCTATTTTGATAAAGGAAAAAATTATTCCTAAAAAAATGTTAGGTATCCTTATTGGTCTTCTAGGAGCACTTGGGCTTATTTTTTTCGGAACTGAAACAAGACAAGATGCCCCTAATATTCCTTTGGGGAACTTTCTTATTTTTATGAATTCTGTGTTTTACGGTTCTTATTTGATTGGAGCAAAAACCTTAATCGCCAAATACCATCCGTTTACTTTTATGAAATGGTTGTTTACCATTGGCATATTCATCTGCCTTCCTCTTGGATATCATGAGCTTCTTGCCATAGACTGGCCCAACTTACCCTTTGAAGCGTTATGGAAAATTGTATTTGTAGTCTTGGGAACTACGTTTTGCACCTATCTATTTAACATTTTTGCACTTACACAGCTCAGAGCCTCTACTTTAAGTGCTTTTGTATACATGCAACCGCTCATAGGTATCCTTTTTGCTGTTGCTACAGGACAGGACAAGCTCACCACCCTTAAAATAGTAGCGGGTTGCCTCGTATTCTTAGGTGTGTACTTGGCCAGTAAAAAGCCTAAACCAGATCCTTTGGAGTCCTAGCGTACTTTCTGGTGTCCTCTTTGCTTAATACCCTATAGCCTTCAGGTTTTTCAATAACATTGAATTTAGCCAGAAGATCATTGGGCAAACCTGTAAGTTTTCTCGCTTTTAAATCTATCCAGGCACCCATCATTTCACAGTGGGCAAAGTTTCGCCCTTTGTAATCGTAAAAATTATGGTGAAACTCAAAAAATTGCCCATCTTCGCTCATGCCCATTACTTCCATAGAAACTTTTACCGGCTGGCCAGGAAAGGCTTCTTTGAAATAATACATATGCTCGTAAAAGACAACCGGACCTATCTCCTTTTCCAGTAACGTTTTGTGTCCGAAACCTATTTCCGTTAAAAAGCTCATTCGGGTGTGGCTCATAAAGTTCAAATAAGCAGAATTGGCCAAATGTCTATTCGCATCAACATCACTCCAACGTATTTCAAATTCTTTTAGGTACATATTCTAAAAATTAATATATTATGCATGCATAAGAATAGCAAAAATACTATAGTTTTGACAATAGGGTAATTTATACCCTTAAAAATTTATGGTAAATACTAATCTCAACTAAACATTTCCTAATATGAGCACAAAACCTTCTTTTATAAACGATTTGGATTTACCTGCCATTGCCGCCCCTATGTTTTTGATTTCAGGGCCAAAACTTGTAATTGAGTGTTGTAAAAATGGTATTGTAGGTACGTTTCCGGCATTGAACCAACGTACTAGTGAAGGTTTTGAAGAATGGCTCATAGAAATAAAGACCGAACTTGAAAAATTCGAAAACGAAACTGGCAAAAAACCTGCTCCGTTTGGTGTAAACCTCATTGTGCACCCAACCAACCCAAGATTAGAAGCGGACGTAAAGCTTTGTATAAAGCACAAAGTCCCGTTGGTAATCACCTCTTTAGGGGCGGTTTCTATGGTCGTGGATGCTATTCATAGTTATGGAGGGCTCGTATTCCATGACATCATAAAAAAACGTCATGCCGAAAAAGCTCAAGAAGCTGGCGTTGACGGGTTAATCCTAGTTGCAGCTGGTGCAGGAGGCCATGCAGGAACTATAAACCCAATGACTTTAGTTGCAGAAATAAAAAAATTCTTTCATAAGACCATAATTCTTTCTGGTTGTATCAGTACGGGACGCGATATTGCCTCCGCCCTGCAAATGGGTGCCGATTTAGCTTATATGGGTACACGATTTATAAATACTGATGAAAGCAAAGCAACTCCTGAATACAAGAAGATGATTATTGATGCCGGAGCCAATGATGTGGTCTATACCGCTTCTATTTCTGGAGTTCATGCAAATTTCTTAGGCGCCAGCCTAAAAGCTGCCGGAATTACGGAGGAAGACCTAAAGAAAGATACTAAAATAGACTTTGGAAAAGAACTTGATACCGAAGCCAAAGCATGGAAAACCATATGGTCTGCAGGCCAAGGTTCTGCTTTAATTGATAATTCCATTCCTGTAGCTGAACTTATTTCTAACTTGAAATCAGAATTTAAGTTTGCTATTGAACAACAGATTATGGTTCTAGAGAAATACCCTAAATAATAATCCTAGTCAGGAACCGAAGCCTTTGTTTCCCTTGCCCGTAATTCCCCTAAAAACTGATGTACTTGGCTTACGGCCATTGAACCCTCACCCACTGCGGAAGCAACTCGTTTTACAGAACCTTTACGCACGTCACCCACTGCAAAAAATCCAGGCAAACTGGTTTCTAAGGATTGTGGCTTGCGTTTGGAATAAATATCACACATATACAAGTCCTCTCTATCAATACCCGGACCTGTACAAACAAAACCTTTTTCATCTGTAGCTACAACCCCTTCCAACCATTCAGTACATGGTTTAGCTCCAATAAAGGTAAATAGGTTTGTAATGTTCATTTTGGTTTTCTCACCATCACTATTTTCTAAAACAAGAGATTCTAAATGGTGATCACCATACAAATCAGTTACTTGAGAATTCAGCTGTACGTGAATGTTGGGTGCCGCTATAATCCGCTGCACTAGGTAGTCGCTCATTTTAGATCCTAAATCGTTTCCTCTTAGCACCACATGCACCTCTTGAGCATAATCTGCAAGAAACAAAGCAGCTTGACCAGCAGAATTTCCTCCACCAACAACACCAACCAATTCACTTTTACAAGCAGACGCATTCATACCCGTAGCCGAATAATACACTCCACTACCCTCATATTTTTCAATAGTATCAATAGGTAGCTGTCTATAATTAGCCCCTGTTGCAGCCATAAGAGACTTAGCTTTCACCACTTTTCCGTTGGTTGCAGATAGTATAAAATGGTTGCCGGTATGTTCTATTTTTTCAGCCCTATGTGGAATAGAGATGTTACAACCAAATTTTTGAGCCTGTATATAGGCCCTGTTCGCTAGGTCACGCCCAGAAATCCCCGTAGGGAAACCCAAATAATTCTCAATTTTAGAACTCTTACCCGCTTGTCCTCCTGGAGCATTGCTATCAATAGTTACAACGCTTAATCCTTCTGAAGCTGCATATACACTAGCTGCCAAACCTGATGGTCCTGCACCAATTACTAGGAGGTCAAAAATCTTATCCTCAAAATCCATTAAAACCCCCGAAAAACGTGCTACCTCATCTAAAGTTGGCTTCATATGCAACTGTCCGCCGTTACATATCATAAGAGGTAGATCCTTATCGGAAAGATTAAAGTTTTTAAGTAAATCCTTAGCCTCATTCGTTTGATCTACATTTAAGAAATTATACCAGATGTAATTCTTATCCATAAAATCGCGAATGGCATAGGCTTCTTTAGAATTCCCTGAACCTACCAATTTAATACCACCCACATACTCATTCAAAATAGTATCTTGGCGTTGTAAAAAAGCGTTGAGCAACAAATCACTTAAATTACTATGCTTAGCAATAGCTTCTTTCAGCTTGGCTGGCGTTATTTTCAGAAGTTCAGAACCTGCCTTGGCCACAGCTCTGAATTGAGCTCCACGATCAGACAACATGCCACTATCTCCGGAAAATTGATTTTTACTATGAGTAACAATTACTGTCTCATTGTTATTTGGGTTAAGTATAGCTATTTCACCTGCTAGAACAACAAAAAAGTCATATCTCAACTCCCCCAAATCAAATACTACAGTATCTTCTGAGTAAGATTCTATCTTGCCATATTCTTTTAATACATTAATATGGCTCTGCGGTAATTCTGGAAATCTAGGATCGTTCATAATTTAGTATGTAGCTATTTCTTCGTCAATATAGCACCAAAGCCATCTCTCATTACGCTCGGCACTACTAATTACAGGATGGTTTGTTGATGCAGCATGCTTACTAGCATGCTGGTTGGGTGAACTGTCACAACAAAGAGTTATACCACATATTTGACACGTACGTAAATGAACCCAGTTATCGCCCGTTTTTATACATTCTTCACACTCATGTGCCTTTGCTATCTTTACCTCTGTGATGGCCTCTAAATGACCACATTTTCGTGCTATTTTTGACATGGCTAAATTTACAATAAAGATTAACATAGCCGATGATGCTCATAATATCATTTTTCAAACTTAATTTTAGCTTATAGTTTAAGTTAGCTAGTTTAAAATAATAGATTTCAAATGCCTTTAGTACCCTCTGATTACAACCCTAATTTCATATTTAAAAACGGACACCTATCTACTGTATATTCAGGACTTTTTAGACGAATAGAAGGATTGGTGCAACAGCGGGAACGGCTAGAACTAGAAGATGGTGATTTCATGGATTTGGATTGGAGCTATTCAGAAACTAAATCCGAAAAAGTAATTATACTACTCCACGGTTTAGAGGGAAATGCGCAACGCCCCTATATAACTGGAAGCGCAAAAGCTTTCAACACTAAAGGAGTTGATGCCTGTTCCGTAAATTTTAGGGGGTGTAGCGGGGAAACGAATCGTCTTTTTCGTTCATACCACTCCGGTGCAACAGAAGATTTGGATGCAGTAGTGCAACATATTCTAAAAAAACAAAAGTATTCTGAAATCTATATAAAAGGTGTGAGTTTAGGCGGGAACTTAGCTTTAAAATATGTCGGTGAAGAACGAATACTTCCTGCGGAACTAAAAGCTGTCATAGGTGTTTCAGTGCCGTGCAACCTTTATAGTTCATTAAAAGAATTATTATCCGCAAAAAATTACCTCTACGCCAAGCGTTTCAAAAAACATTTGGTCAGCAAACTATGGAGTAAAATAGAATTGTTTCCCGATAAAATTTCAAAGGAAGATGTTCTCGCTATTAAAACTTTAAAAGATTTTGATGACATCTACACAAGTAGGGCGCACGGTTTTAAAAATGCCATAGATTATTATGAACAATGTAGTTGCCGGCAGTTCTTACCTAAAATTAAAATACCGTCACTTATTATCAACGCAAAAAATGATTCCTTTTTAGGCGATGAATGTTACCCGTATATCGAGGCAGAAGAAAACCCGAACGTTTATTTCAAAGTCCCCAATTTTGGAGGTCACGTGGGCTTTGTAGCGCCTTCTGATCTCTATTATTCAGAAAAAACAGCAATTAAATTTGTACAAGACATGGTTTAAATTTAGTGAATCGTTATATTAGCGACGCAAATAAAAAGCCGCACTAAAGGCTAGAACATTGAAATAAGGGATAAGATGAAAAAATTACTAAGCGTATTGGCACTGGGTGCTTTGCTTGCCAGCTGTGGCGAAGAGAAAAAGGAAGAAAAAAAGGGTGGTTTTGAAATGAACAGAACCAAAACCGAAACTAAAGCTGTAGAAGCCAAATCCGAAGGTGTACCTGTTGATATGGATAACCAAGGTGTTGGACCATATAAAGATATTTCTTTTGACGCAGATATCAACGCTGATATGGCTGCTACCGGCGAAGCAAAGTTTAAAGCTGTATGTACGGCTTGTCATATGGTTGACAAACGCTTAATTGGCCCTGCTTTAAAAGGTGTTTATGAAAGAAGAAGTCCAGCATGGGTTATGAACATGATTGCAAACCCTGACAAAATGCTCAAAGAAGACCCTATTGCACAGGCATTATTAAAAGAATATAATAACGCTATTATGTTAAATCAGAATCTTTCTGAAGAAGACACAAGAGCAGTTGCAGAGTACCTTCGTACGCTTTAGTAGCCGCTAATTTTATATACATATGCCGTTGTTCTATTAAAAGATAGGGCGACGGCATGTTTTTTTTGAATATATTAGTAGCTCTCAATCCTCTTAAACCCTGTTCCATTGAAATCAATTTTACGTTTTTCTCTCGCCATTATCATTTTTTCGTGTACGAACACGTCTTTTTCACAAAAGATAAAACCAAAAAAAGTAAAGGAAAGTATGCAGCGCGTTGCCGATTGGCAAATCGAAAATTTTGAAGGGCTGTATAGCGACCATAAAAAACCACATCACCCTTTAGATTGGACTAATGCCGCTCTTTATGTAGGTATGGTAAAATGGGCAGAAATGGCAGATGATGACACGTATTATGAATGGTTAAAAAACATAGGTAATGAAAATGAATGGCAATTATATAAACGAAAGTATCATGCAGATGACCACGCTGTTGGCCAAATGTACATTGACCTTTTTCGTAAATACAATGATGAAAAGATGATTGCCACCACCAAAGAGCAATTCAATTTTATTATGTATCACCCTTCGCAAAGCTCTTTGGAATGGAAAACACCATATCACCAAGACCGTTGGAACTGGTGCGATGCCCTTTTCATGTCACCTCCTGTTTGGGCAAAGTTGTACAAAGAAACAGGAGAGAAAAAGTATCTAGACTTTATGGTGTCTGAATTTAAGGCTTCCACGGATTTTCTTTTTGATAAAGAGGAAAGCCTTTACTACCGTGATGAACGGTATTTTGACCAGTTAGACAACGGTACAAAAATATTTTGGTCCAGAGGAAACGGATGGGTGTTTGCCGGGCTTACCAACATCATGAACGAATTGGACCCAAAAAGCGAAGAATATGCCTATTTCTTGGACATCTATACCAAAATGGCGAAAAAGCTTCTTGAGATTCAAACTGAAGAAGGGCATTGGGCCATGAGTCTTTTAGGTCAAGAGTTTTATCCTACTCCTGAAACAAGTGGTTCGTCATTCTATGTTTACGGGTTGGCATGGGGTATAAACAAAGGTATTTTGGACAAGGACACCTACGAGCCAGCTGTTAAAAAAGGATGGAACGCTATGGTAGGCCATGTAACCAAAGACGGAATGTTAGGCTATGTACAACCTATTGGTGCGGCACCGGGCAAAGCTTGGCCGGATAAAACGGAAGTATATGGAACGGGTGCTTTCTTAAGTGCTGGTTCAGAAGTGTATCAGCTTTATGGTGGGGAGTAATTCCGAAAATTAAAGTTACAAATCATGAAAATTGTTACATGGAACTGTAACGGAGCACTCAGAAATAAGTTTGAAGCCCTTTTTGTATTTGATGCGGATATCTATGTGGTGCAAGAATGTGAAAATCCTTTAAAAACCAATCATAAGAAATATGCAAAGTGGGCCAATAACCATTTATGGATAGGTGACACTAAGAACAAAGGCCTAGGGATATTTGCAAAAGATACTATTGATTTATCTCCATTGACTTGGTCACATAGCTATAAAGACCACGATGTAAAACACTTTTTACCCTGTAGGATTAATAATGAGTTCAACCTTTTAGCAGTTTGGACTCACCACAACAATTCTCCTACTTTTGGGTACATCGGTCAATTCTGGAAATATCTACAAATCAATAAAAGCAACTTACAAAACTGCCTTATTCTTGGTGATTTTAATAGTAATATTTGTTGGGATAAATGGGACCGTTGGTGGAACCACTCCGATGTTGTATCCGAGTTAAGCGAAATTGGCATAGAAAGTCTATATCACTTTTTTTATAAAGAATCACAGGGAAAAGAATTATACCCTACGTTTTTCCTTCAACGTAATCTTGAAAAAAAATATCACATAGATTATGTATTTGGACCTAGTAAATTCCAAGATAATTTGAAACTAATTCAAATTGGCGAGGTGAGCATATGGTTGAAAATTAGCGATCACCTTCCTATTTTCAGTCATTTTAAACTATAATCTTAAACCTTATCCGTAACCACTTTGTAAGTTGGATCCTCTAGAACGTTTACATCAATAATATCAATGGCATTTTCTAAAAGGCGAATACAATCTCTACTTAAGTGCCTTAATTGAACTTTCTTACCCTGTTCAGCGTATCGCTCTGTGATTCTATTTAAAGCTTCTATTGCGGACATGTCCGAAACTTTACTTTCTGCAAAGTCAATTATCACTTCGTCTGGATCGTTGAGCACATCAAACTTTTCATTAAAAGCAGTTACCGAACCGAAAAACAAAGGACCATAAATTTCATAATGTTTAACCCCATTTTCGTCTATATGTTTACGAGCCCTAATTCGCTTTGCACTTTCCCAAGCAAATACCAATGCAGATATTATAACCCCTATTAATACGGCTAAAGCCAAATTGTGCAATAGCACGGTAATTAAGGTGACCAATATCATTACAAAAATATCTGGCTTAGGCATTCGTCGTAAAGCCTTAAAACTTGCCCATTCAAATGTACCAACGGCGACCATTACCATAACCCCTACCAATGCGGCAATAGGAACAAGTTCTATGACTGGAGCTCCGAACAGTATAATTATTAATATAGTTAATGAAGCAATTATTCCCGACAATCTTGCCCTAGAACCAGCTGATAGATTAACCAAAGTTTGCGCAATCATAGGACATCCGCCCATTCCTCCAAAAAATCCGTTCAATATATTTGCTCCTCCCTGTGCCAAACACTCTCTGTTACCACTTCCCTTGGTACCGGTAATTTCATCTACTAGGTTTAATGTAAGTAAACCTTCTGTTAGTCCCACTGCTGCCATAATTAAACCATACGGTAAAATGACCATAAAGTCTTCCACTGTTAAGGAGATATCGGGTATGTGAAATGAAGGCAGTGACCCGCTAAGCGACTTAAGTTCTTCTCCTGGCAAGGTATCTTGATTAATAATATGCACAACTTGTTTGGTATCAATATCAAGAACATACACTATTATAAATACAACGATAATTCCAATTAGGGAAGACGGAACCGCTTTGGTCAATTTGGGAACAAAAACGATAATTGCGATTGTAAACAATACCAGACCTAACATAGTATACAATGGAGTTCCTGACAGCCACACTGCAGCATCTCCCGTCCCCATTTTAAATTGGTCCATTTGTGCCATAAAAATAATGACAGCCAAACCATTAACAAACCCGAACATTACAGGTTGAGGAACTAAACGAATAAACTTACCAAGCTTTAAGAGACCTACTATCATTTGAAAAACACCTGCCAAGGCAACTGCTGCAAAAACATATTCCAATCCATGAGAACTCATCAGCGCCATCAATACCACTACCGTAGCACCGGCCCCACCGGAAATTAGCCCAGGTCTTCCTCCAAAAATAGATGTAACCAAGCCCATTATAAAAGCAGCGTACAAACCTACTAATGGCGAAAATCCAGCAAGAATCGCAAACATTAACGATTCTGGTATCATCGTCATTGCAACCGTTAATCCCGCTAATATTTCATTTTTATAATCGACCTTCTGATTAAAATCGAACAAATTCAGATACTTCTTCATGGCATTGGGATTTTAAGCGTGCAAAAATACGTCAAAATACCCTATATGCCATAGGGTTAGCAACTAAAAAGACCTTGCGGAGGTGCTACGGGCCCCATATCTATATCTCTTGTAAATAAGAAAAGGGTGGGATATGTACGGAAGCTCTTCTAAATGTCTGAAAAAAAAACCGCCCAAAGCATTGCTGCAATGGGCGATTTCTAACTAAATAACCAACCAAAAAACGTTTATATATCTCTACTTCTTTTCACATTCATTATGGGATTAGAAGTCTTTTTTCTCTTTTTTTCTACTGCGCCTTTTCCGGCTTTTAAATACTCTTGATAACCTTTTCCGCGGAACTCATATACTGTTCTACTGCGGGGATGATAAAGCTCAATAGTACTCTCATTAATAACGTACAATTCAAAGTAATCATTGCTCGATGAACGGTAGTCCAGTGTTAAAGTTTTGAGCATTTCATCGTCTGCAGTGTCGTACACCGAGTAATCTCCCTCAAAATCCCATTGAAGGTTTACAAGAGGTGTTCCAACTTGATCAATAGACGACCTAAAATTGTTAGGATTAAACTGCAAAAAGTTCTCATTATCGAACTCATTCAAGGCTCCTTCTAGACTTGTATATGATTTTTCCCAAGCATTATACTCTTGTAAAAAGTAATGGATATTCTCATAAAACAACATATCATAATCAAAATTACTAACCTGATACCCCTTTAAATAATATGATGTATCCGAACGTGCATCATATAATTCTATAGTATTACCGCTTACGGCAAATACATCTAAAAACCATTCTCCGTCTATATCATGATTTATATCTACCGATCCACGAACTGTATTGTAATAGCCCACATCAATACCAAAACCATTTCCTGTTTTACCAATGCCCACTATATTGTTATTGGCATAAAATGTACCCCTTTCAAAAGACACGGTAAATGCGCGTTGTAAAAAAGGAACTTCTCCATTGCCCGTAGTCGCATTAATATCTACATACCATAGGTCATATGACTGCAATACTTGGCTTGTATTGTATACAGGCGCATCTATAAAATCATCTTCAACAATAACCTCAGTATAACATGAGGTCATTAAAGTGGCTGCAAAAATTGTTGTTAAAAGTAGTTTTGTCTTCATAATGATGGTATTACAATTCTTACTATCCAAAACAAGCACCGTGCCATTATTCTTAATGCACTATTAATCAACACTTAAGGTTTCGGTTTTAAAATTAACTAGTTTTGTACCAAGTGAAATTCCAATACCTATAACCAACCATTTAACAGTAACTAAGACATCTATTATAGTGCTATGACCCAAAAATTTACAGTATTAGGCGGCGGCAGCTGGGCTACAGCCATTGTGAAAATGCTTTGTGTAAACCAAGAAAAGGTAGGCTGGTATATGCGGAATTCAGATGCCGTTGGTTTTATCAACATTCAAAAACACAACCCCAAGTACCTTACTTCCGTTACTTTTGACACCAACAAATTAGAACTTACCGATGACATCAATAAAGCGGTAGATAATTCGGATATCTTGATATTTGCTATACCCTCTGCGTTTGTTGAAGGTGAGTTAAAGAAAATAACGAGTTCTTTAAAGGATAAAATCGTGTTTTCCGCTATTAAAGGTATTGTGCCCGAATCTGGATTAATAGTTGGGGAACACTTTCATGAAAAATATAACATCCCTTTTGAAAATATTGGCGTCATTACCGGACCCTGTCACGCAGAAGAAGTGGCCCTAGAACGTCTTTCTTATCTGACTATTGCTTGTGCAGATACTGAAAAAGCGGCTTACATTGCCAAAAATTTAAGCAGCGATTATATTAAAACCAAAGTTACCGAAGATATTATAGGTACCGAATATGCCGCAATGCTCAAAAATATTTATGCCATTGCCGCCGGTATTGCCCACGGATTGGGCTATGGAGATAATTTCCAAAGCGTGCTTATGAGCAACGCCATTCGCGAAATGAAACGTTACACAAAACGTATACATAAAATAGACCGTAATATTAATGAATCTGCTTATTTGGGCGATTTGTTGGTTACAGGATATTCCACATTTAGCCGTAACCGTATGTTTGGCAATATGATTGGTAAGGGGTATACCGTAAAAAGTGCGCAGATGGAAATGCGCATGGTTGCGGAAGGGTACTACGCCACTAAAAGCGCCTATGCTATTAAATCTAATTTCAAGAAAAAAGTAAAAGTGCCTATAATAGATGCTGTATACGCGGTTCTTTACGAGAATAAAAGCGCAAAAAAAGTCTTTACAGCGCTGACGGACAAATTAGACTAATACATACCAATCGGTATAACACAAAATCGGCCCGTTTCTTTGGAAAACGGACCGACTTATCACTCAACATTAATTTTTTACAATTTCACCCGGTTGCGAACTATACGCGGTCTAGGGTGAAGTTCGAGTGGTCATCTAGTTCTTTCATTAGGATTTCTCTCCATTCAGCAACCTGAGCGTCATCAACAGCAAAAATTGATTTAAACTCTTCTAGTAAAGGCTCCATTAGAGTACGGATACTATCAATATCAAAATACAATCTACCCGTTCTTCTGATAAAGAAATCCATTGGATTTTGGACCATTTCAAACTCAACACCAAATTGAAGTTCAGCTTTTGCCATACGGACGTATTTATCCGCATCTTTTAACGCTGCATAGTTTTCCAAGATCATTTCCGTCTGCTTACCATAATTGGTAACCAAGAACCAAGCATCGTGCTTAGAAAAGCCATCAGGTTTAATACGGCTGTAAACCTCAGCAATATACTTTTCAACGTGTTTGAATTTTTTGAAATCAACATTCCCACATAAGAATATCTTTTCTGTATAACATTCCTTCAACTGGGTACCGTCTTCTTCCTCCATTTTTTTAGCGATACGGTCAACAACCCGCTCTGCCATTTTACGGTAACCGGTGAGCTTTCCTCCAGCAATACTTATAAGGCCTGTATCTGAAGTAAAAATCTCATCTTTTCTAGACAGTTCTGAAGCAGATTTGCCTTCTTCATGAATTAACGGACGTAAACCTGCCCAAGAAGAAATAATATCTTCCATTTCTAAATTGATGCTCGGAAACATATTGTTTACAGCAGAAATCAGATAAATAGCATCTGCCAAATCTGTACGAACATTATCCTTATCCTTATTGAAATTAGTATCCGTAGTACCTACGTAAGTTATTTTTCCACGCGGAATGGCAAACATCATTCTACCGTCCGGAACATCAAAATATACCGATTGTTTTATTGGTAATTTTTCCTTAGGAAATACTAAATGCACCCCTTTGGTCAAGTGCAGCTGCTTTCCTTTTTTAGAGTTATTGGTACTTCTAAGTTCATCCACCCATGGACCAGCTGCGCTAATCACATATTTAGACTTAATACTAAATGTAGCACCGCTAACACCATCTTTTACCTTAACTCCTGCCACTTTATCATCTACATAGACAAAGTCCTCTACAGAAGCATAATTCAATGCCTGAGCGCCAAATAATAAGCTAGACTTAATATTTTCAATAGTTAGACGCGCATCATCCGTACGGTATTCCGCATAATATCCTGCACCTTTTACTATTTTCTTAGGAAGTAAGGGCTCTAGTTTCATAGCCTCTTTCTTCTCCAACATTTTTCGTTTATCCTCACCAGTAACCTGTGCCAAAATATCATATACTTTCAGGCCAATTGATGTTAACCACTTACCGTAAGAACCATTTTCAATAAGCGGTAGCAACATTTTTTCAGGTAATACCAAGTGTGGCGCCAGTTTGTGAACAATCGCACGCTCCGAACCTACCTCTTTTACCAACCAAAAATCAAACTGCTTTAAATAGCGCAATCCACCATGAATTAGTTTTGTAGATTTACTACTGGTACCTGATGCAAAATCGCCTTTTTCCAAAAGGGCCACTTTTAATCCACGTGAAGCCGCATCTAGTGCTATTCCACCTCCTGTAATACCGCCACCAATTACAACCAAGTCATACGTGTCATTGGTTAGCTCCTGTATTGTTTTTGCTCTATCTAAATTAGAGAACCTTATATTTTTCATAGCTTTATGTCTTTCTATGTACCGTTTTTACTATTACTTATTTATCATCCCAACCTTTGGTACGCTCAACGGCCTGTTTCCATTTTTTGTACAAACGTTTGCGTTTTACACGATCAAAGGTAGGCTTAAAGATTCTGTTCATTGGCCTATTTTGATCAACATCTTCCTGTTTCCAAAGTCCTACTTGAATACCCGCTAAAAATGCTGCTCCCATAGCCGTAGACTCTATTACCTCTGGTCTGTGCACCTCAGAATCTAATATATCTGCCTGAAATTGCATTAAATGGTTATTAGCGCATGCCCCGCCATCTACACGAAGATTTTTTAGTTGAATTTCCGAATCGTCCTCCATTGCTTTTAGAATATCCTTTGTCTGATATGCCAAAGACTCTAAAGTCGCTTTTGCCAGATGAGCCTTACCTGTATCTCTTGTAAGTCCAAATACTGCTCCTCTAGCATACATATCCCAATATGGAGCTCCAAGGCCAGCAAAAGCAGGCACTACATATACAGGGTTTTCACCTTCCACAGAATCTGCTAACGCCTCGGTTTCCGATGCATTGTCAATTAATTCTAACCCATCACGAAGCCACTGAATTGCCGCTCCTGCAATAAAAATACTCCCCTCGAGTGCATAGTTCACTTTACCATCTAAACCATAAGCAATGGTAGTAAGCAAGCCATTTTTACTAAACTGAGGGGTTTCGCCGGTGTTCATAAGCATAAAACAACCCGTACCATATGTATTTTTGGCAGTACCCTTTTTAAAACAACCTTGTCCAAAAAGTGCCGCTTGTTGATCACCAGCAATACCCGCAATAGGTATTTTCTTTCCATCAATTTCATAATCACCAAAATGGTAAGCAGATGGTTTAACCTCGGGCAGCATGAGTTTAGGAATACCAAGCGCTTTCAGCATCTTATCGTCCCATTTTAGGTTTACGATATCGTAAATCATTGTACGGGATGCGTTAGTATAATCCGTTACATGGTTTGCACCATTGGTCATATTCCACACCAACCATGTATCCACAGTACCCATTAGCAAATCGCCATTTTCAGCTTTCGCACGAGCGCCCTCAACATTATCTAAAATCCATTTTACCTTGGTTCCGGAGAAATAAGAATCAATAACCAACCCTGTGGTCTGACGAACATGCTCCGTTAAACCCGTCTTTTTTAAATGTTCACATATGTCTGCTGTACGCTTATCTTGCCATACAATGGCATTATAAACAGGCTCACCTGTAGTTTTATCCCAAACCATTGTGGTTTCCCGTTGGTTGGTGATACCTATTGCTTGAATATCATTAACATCAACTTTTTCCTTTTTCAACAATTCGTCCAAAACACCCATTTGGGTTTCTAGAATTTCTTTTGGGTCATGTTCTACCCAACCTGATTTTGGAAAAATTTGTTTGAACTCTTTTTGAACCATACCTTGTATCTGGCCATCTTGACTCACAAGTAAAGCACGTGAACTAGTAGTTCCTTGATCTAACGATATTATGTATTTCATATGATAATTGTTTATGGCTTGAACCATACAAAGTAGCATAGTGTAGCACAGCAAATATAAATAAATATAAGCAAATAATTACATAGCGAGGAATCTAATTTTATTCAATCTGTATTGATACAAACATCTCATTACCATAGGCATCTAAAACCATTACTTTGTGTTGCCCCTTTTTAGGAAGAATTGCTATTTCATGAAAATTTCTGGTCTGTCCAATAAATGTCTCGTCTAAGTACCAATATACTTCCGTTTCAGGCTTTGTATGCGCTAATTTCAAAATCAGCTCGTTCGTTTTTCCATCAAACCCTTTGGTTAAAGTAATACGGTTTCCATTTTTGGGATATATAAACTCCATTGGCGAAACACTAGTATTGATACAGTCATTCCGGAAAGGGGGTAAAGATTTATACGTTGGATGCGTAGATCGATAATAAAACTGCATTAAAGGTGGAAGCACAAACCAAGATTCAGATACTGCCGAAGCCAATTGCGCACAAGAAGAATTTACCCTAAATTGTTTAGCACGATCTAAATATACCATTTGATGATATTTACATTCTGAGACATAATTCTGCTTGTTAGGAATAGAAATAGTCTTCTTTGGGCAAATATCTGTTGTTAAATATCCGCTTTGAGTACAAACTTCGATATCTACAAACTCATCTAACGGCTTTTGGAACCATTTGCTTTGAGGAAGCACATCAAAAACATCAAATAATAAGGGTGCGGCAGAAGTTACTCCGGTAACATTTGGTCTTCCCTCTCCATCTGCGTTCCCAAACCATATACCGACCACATGGTCTGCAGTCACCCCAATAGCCCAAGCATCTTTGTTTCCAAAACTAGTCCCGGTCTTCCAAGCAATCTCTTTACTACTATCGAAGAACTGCCAAGATTCATCGCCTTCTGGTCTATTCACCTCCCTCATAGCCTCAAAAGTGAGGTAAATGCTGCCCGCATCAAAAACAGTTTTTTCAGTCGATAATTCTCCAAAATCGACTGTCTGGTTTGTTTTTAAAATCAAATCCGTAAACTCATTCTTGAAATATTCGCTTGAAGTTGTGTTAAAATGATTTAGGGTAGACGCCAAATTAGCGTATGTTTTACACAAATCCCACAAGTTGCTTTCCGCTCCTCCTAGAATTAATGTTAACCCATAATGATCTGCAGATTTATTAATCCCCCCAAGTTGAAAAACATCTAATTGATCTCTAAACTTTTCTAATCCATACTCTTTCAACAATCGAACTGCAGGAATATTTAAAGAACGCGCCAAGGCCTTTTTTGCTTCTACCGCTCCACCGTAGTTTTCATTAAAATTCTCAGGCGAATATCCCGCTATTTGTGTTGGAATATCTGCCACTAACATATCTGGCAACAGCTCGCCTGCATCTAACATTGCGGAGTATAGTAACGGTTTTATGATACTTCCGGTACTCCTGTTTGCCTGCACCATATCTACATCTTTTTGATGTTCTTTTGAAGTAGGCGTATTGCCAACATACGACAAAACCTTTCTCGTATGGACATCAAGAACCAAAACCGCGGCATTGTGTACTTGATTCTGTTTTAGATTTTGATGATGTTTTTGAACTATAGCATTTATAGTAGCTTGAAGGTTGACATCCACAGTAGATTTAATACGTTTGCCCTTGTTTTCTTTGGCCAAATACTGCACTAAATGCGGTGCTGCCTTTGGTAGTTGATAGGGTTTCTGCGGAAGACCTTCTAACAATGCCAAATCATAGGTTGTACGATCAATCAACTTTTCTTTAAATAGTTTCTTCAACAATCGGTTACGTTTGGACAGAAGCTTCTCCTGATTCTTACCAGGATAAATTAGACTTGGAGCATTTGGTAATACTGCTAGAGTAGCAGATTCTGCCCATGACAATTGATGCGGGCGAAGCCCAAAATAACGCCAAGCCGCCACTTCTATACCCACAACATTACCTCCAAAAGGCGCATGACTGGCATAAAGCTTTAGAATGTCATCTTTTGAGCGACTCAGTTCCAGCCTCGTTGCCAAAATCAGTTCTATGCCCTTTTCAAAATAAGAACGTGTTTTACCGCTTCTAGCCAATCTGATTACTTGTTGCGTAATCGTACTGCCTCCACGTACCGTTCTACCCGCATTTATATTGGCCCCAACTGCCTTTACAATAGCCGCCGGGTTAAAGCCGGGATGTTTGTAGAAATACGCATCTTCAAATTGAAGAATACAAGTCCTAAACTTATACGGTACGCTATCTACCTCTGCAAACCGCCATTGACCATCATCTGCAATCATAGCGCCTAACAAAGCGCCCTGCTTACTTTCTACCACAGTAGCCGTGGGCGATTTAAATAACTTTTTAGGTAAACAGAAATAATACGCAATAAGAAAAACTACCAAAAAAATCAGCTTCTTTGGGTGCCTTCTGCCAAATGAGCGGATCCTCTTCATTTTTTAAACAAATATTATCCCTGTATTGACAAAAAATCAGGGTTTCTAACAAATCTAATCGCTAGTGTTTCGGTTGCAGCACATTCTATATGTCAATACCATAACGCATTAGATATACTCCTTATCAACAAAATAACCGACAATGGCCTCTTTCATTAAAACAGATTGTTCCCCAGCCTTTAATGCGGGTAACTCTTCTTTAATGGTATAATGGGGCCAACCATCATCATCAAAAAACTCAAACTCATAATAACCATAGGGCTCCAATAAACGACAAATAGCAATATGCATAAGGTCTAATTTATCGTTCTTTTTATATTTTCTGTGATATTGCCCTAGTTCCTGAACCCCTACTAAATATATGATTGCATCAAGTTCTAATGTATCTCCATCAGCAAATTGAGTAGATAATTTACCCACTAATACATTCCATTTTTCTTTTAACTCTTCGTCTCTTGCCATTAATTCTTTTGCATTATTCCGCGGAATAGATATAAGTTGCAAAGGTACAAATCAAAATACTACTTTTGTGTAAAGACATCAATCATGAGCTTCTTAGATATTATTTTAGGATTACTGCTTTTATATGGACTTTGGAAAGGTCTCAAAAACGGACTTTTTGTAGAGATTGCCTCTATTATTGCCTTAATTGCGGGTATTTATGGCGCTATCCATTTCTCATATTATGCAGGTGATTACCTTTCCCAGAATATGGAATGGAACGAACGGTATATTAATATTGCCGCTTTTGTAATCACCTTTATAGTCATTGTTCTTGCTGTACAATTAGCGGGAAGATTCCTAACCAAAATAGCCAACTTTGCTATGTTAGGACTTTTAAACAAGGTTGCTGGTGGAATTTTTGGGGTTGTTAAAGTAGCCGTAATCTTAGGTGCTTTACTCATTTTCTTTGAACGTGTGAATAATTCCACAGGTGTTGTCAAAGGTGAGACCATGCAGGAATCCATACTTTACGAACCCATTAAAGAAATTGGTGCATTTATTTTTGACAATGTCCTTCAAGAAGAAATAAACCCAAAAGGCGAAATAGAAAAAGAAACGTTGCAGGCAAGTACTTAAGAACCATATGCCTTAACATTATATAGAAAAGCTATACTTGCCAATTATTCAACTCTCGAATAAAACAACAGTTAAACAATAAACTTCATCTTTAAAAGTGGTAGTTGCTCTAAAACATGGTCTCCCATGTAATTTCTATAATTCAGAGACGTTTTAGTACTTCACCAAATCAGATTAAAAAATGAAAAAACCTATTTTATTATTTTTTATGGCCGTAGGCTGTATTCTAACTTCGTGTAAATCCGACGACTCCGGTGACGATGGTGACTTATTAGGAACTTGGTCCTATATTGCATATGTAGATTCTGAAGGCGAAGAACTTGCTAATGACTGTGAGAGCATGGATATTCTACGATTTAAAGATGGTAACATTTTAGATTATGAACTCCACAGCACAGATAGTACAAGCGGTGACTGCATAGAAGGAACTCACGATTCCGGTTCATGGACTTATTTGTTTAATGGAAAGGTTCAATTGGATTATGGCACCGATGGAAATTCAGATATAACCGTTGCAAAATATAAGGTTTCTGGAGATATTCTAACGCTTACTATTAATGAAGGTAACGGCGAATACCAAGAAAAATTCAAGAAAAAATAAAACATATATCTATTACCTAAATAAGAAAAAGACCCTTTGTAAGGGTCTTTTTTATTTCTACAATCCATCTAAATTTTACTGAACCACTTCTACCCAACGACCATTAGTCCGCACCATATATTCATTATCGTACATAGCCTCTGCTTGAACACCTGGCAAATAGTATCGCCCTAAATAAGAGGCATTCAACAGCACCCTGAATGTTTTTGTTTCATTTTTATCCATGTCAAAATAAAAGTTGCTGCGGTCATCACGAATATCTGTGTATGTTACCTGGTTGTCTGCGAACTCCCCAAAATCAGTAAAACGCGTATTCACAATTTCCCATCCACTAGGGAAAATTTCAGTGAGCGCCATATCCTTAACTGCTTTACTAGTAGTATTCGTTAAGGTAACCTCGGCAACAAAGTCCGTGCCCTGCGCCATTTGACTGACATCTAACAAAGAACCGTTTCTTCCTTTAAAAACCGTTTCTACCACTAAGTTCCGCTGAATTGATTTCTCCCCACCTACTGGTAAAATTCCTTGGTTTACAATAGAAACAAACAAAGTACTGGCTTCTGTGTTTTTAATCGCAATTGTGTTCCTTCCATTTTTCATGGAAATATTACGAGTTGCCAAGGTCTTTGAGGTACTGACGTTTTCTGAGTTTCCATTTACAACCAACGCGGCTTTTATACCCTTACCACCTACCAAATTAGCAAACTTGGCCATAGCAATCAAGCTATATGCGGTAGACTGAGTACTCAGCCAATTAGATTCCGAGATGCGTTCAGCAATTGTTTTTGCCATATTCTGAGCTTTGACTTTATCTTTTAACAAAACATAGGTTTCTAAAGCCATTGCTCTATTTCTGTCGGATGAACCGTAAGTGTAATAATCATAACCGTTATTTTCAAAATCAAGTTTTGCCGTGCTCAAAATACCCTTGGCGACATTGTTTTGACCAATTAATCCATAACTAGCCGCTAAACGGAATTTTGCCTCGCTGGACAAACCACTTGTTTCTCGTAACCGGTTCATACTAGATACATCTGCATTTCCTGACAACGCTAAAGAATATAGGCGATACGCCTGTGCCAAATCTGAACTATTAATACCCGAACGCCATTGTTTTGAACTATTCTGCTGATATTTTAGCCAACTAGATTTAAAGCCTATAGGCAACACATACCCCTTCTTTTCTGCCTCTAATAAAAAATGACCGGCGTAAGAAGTCCCCCAATCATTGGAATAGTTCTGTCCAGGCCAATACGAAAATCCTCCTGTAGCATTTTGATAACCGCCTAAAATTTTAATAGCTCGAACTATATTTTGCTGAATACTTTTCTTCTTATTGCCATCCAAATCAAAAATATCCGAGAGATATAACTGTGGGAAAGCCGCAGACGTAGTCTGCTCCAAACATCCATGAGGATAGCGAATGAGGTTTTGCATGCGCCCATTAAAATTCATTGGAGGCAAAGTAGAAAGCTCAATTTCTGCCGAATTACTTCCTGAGATACCAAAAGTTTCCAGGTTTATGGTTTGCTCGGAATTAGGTTCCAAAACGATGTTTTGCATTTCTGAGGTAACCGGATTGGGGTTTACCACATCTATAGGGATTTCAAAAGAAGCCTTTTCGCCATTACCGGAAGCCTCAACAATGACTTTGCCTATCCCTTTAAAATCGGCCACTTTCAACTGAAAATAAGCCATTTTCTCATCTGGTTGTGTAAAAGTTAATGATTGAGTAGCATCACCTGAAATAGTGAACGATGGGTCTGCCTTCAATTTTAAAGTCACATTTTTGACCTTCTTTTCCATTGCAAATACCGTTACCGGTAAGGTTACGGTTTCACCAGGTGTGATTTTTCTAGGTAAGGATGCCAATACCATCAAAGGTTTACGAACGGGAGTTGATTTTTCGGCCATTCCGTAAGCTTCGGTTTGCGAATTACCTGCAACAACCATGGTTCTAACAGACCCAACATACTTGGGAATCTTAAATTCATGTGACTTGGCTTCCCCTTCCTTCAAGCTAAAAGGACCCAAATGAACCACCATAGGTTCAAACCTGTTCGCTTTTTTATTCTTTGCACCTGCCAATTCTCCATCACCACCAATAGCAAATACCTGATTTACTTTACCTCCAAAAGCTCCAATAACATCATCAAATACATCCCATGTTTTTACACCTAGTGCTTCATGAGCATAAAAAGTACCCCATGGGTCTGGAGTTTGAAAGCGTGTTAAATCCAATAACCCTTCGTCTACAATAGCAATACTATACGTCATTGCCTTTTTGCTCTTCTCGCTTACCCTAACCGTTATGGTCTCTTCCGGCTGCAAGACTTCGGGCATTGCAATAACAGGTGTAATTTTTGTCGCTGGGTTTTCAACAGCAATCGGTACTACACCATATAACCGAATAGGGTTATCGTTCAAAGTACTTGCATGGGGCTGCAATAAAGAAATATGAACAAAAACGTTGGGCGCATAGAGCTCATTTATAGCAAGTTGAAACTTTGTCTCGTCCTTTGCCGTATCTACCCAAAGACTTTTTAAAACTTCCGTGCCGTTCTCTACTGTAACCAAAGCACGACTTCCTTCTGAACTAGGAAAGGTAACCGTAGCATTTTCTCCAACATTATAGGTTTCCTTATCCGTAGAAAAAACCAACATAGTTGCGGCGGAAGGGTCAGTTTTACGAGATTTTCCAGCCCAGCCAGGCCAATCTATGTATATCGTCTTTGCTGCGGCATGACCTCCGTTAGGGTCTTGCACGCGCACCAAATACCTACCCCATTCCGGGTACTTTAATTCAAACTTAAAATTACCCTTTCCACTGGCATTGGTGCTGATTGTTTTTTCAAATACTTTTTCATGGTATTGACTACTGCTATAATTGGATAAATTGTCCGCAGAGGTATCCCACCACCATCTCCAACTTACTTTATGAATAGTCACATTTAAGCTCTTAGTAGCCTTAGGGCTGCCCTTTTCATCTACCGTAACCACATCAAATGTATGAGGTGTATCTGTCAATAGCATTCCCCTGGTTTTATCGCCTTTAGGAACGGTCAGCCCAACGTAGGTATTGTACGGTGAATAAGTTTTAGAGAACACATCTGTACTAAAATCACCTCCATTTTCATACACCTTGGTTATAAATGCTGCTTTTAACATACCGGGTGCCATAGTCGTTAACTGAGGATTCATACTAAAACGTGTCTTGCCCTCACCATCTACCTTTCCATCAAAAACCACTTGATCTTCTACCGAAAAATTACGGGTAGGGTCCTCAAAAACGTAACCAGGAAACGTATTGAATGTGGTAGTTGTTGCATTGAATTTCGCAGTAATATCAGCTTTTAGATTTTTCGCAATTGCGCCGTGCAACCACTTTACCTCCATACTACCGGTAATGGATTTGGATGCATTCAAAATTTCATCATCAAATTCCGTTTTTATCTTCAACCGATTTGGTTTGATGGTCTCTAATTTAAGAGATTTTGTAAATGTAGCACCACCAACCGAAATTTTCGCCAACCAATTACCGGTAGGCACATTTTCGTCTGTTTTAAGATTAAACTGATAAAAATTATTGAGCCCGTTTGTTCTGACCTCACGATGAACAACTTTATTGTAAGGATCAAACAACTCTAACTTTACAGGATGATTTTCCGGTAATTCATGTGCCTTATCATTCAGCATAAAAGAAAGAAAAATATCATCTCCAGGTCTCCAGACACCTCTTTCGCCAAAAATGAAACCCTTAAGTCCTTTTTGAAGCGCTACTCCGGAAACTTTAAACTTACTAACGGAAAGCGCATTACCATCATTTAGTTTTACATACGTTTTTTGACCGTTACTCTCGGCAATCGCAAAATAAGCCGGACGATCTCCATCAAAAACGGACATGCCTTCAACATCTGTTACCACTTGCCCCAGAGGCTGTTGTTGATAGTTGTAAAAAGTAACTTTAGCCCCTGCAATAGGTTGCGTATTTAATATATCCGTTACGGCAACGAAATAGCTTTTATTGATTCCTTTTTTGACCGTCACACCAATATCCGAGGCCAAAATATTCATGCCTACTTTTTTATTGTAGTAATACGATTTATCACAAGGATTTTCCCTTTCGTTCCAGTTATAGTCGTAATAGTAATCATCATAATAATAGTTCTCTACATTGTCCCAAGAGCTATTTTCCTTTTCCTCATCAAAATTATCCTCATCTTCAACCGAGACCTCAAACCCTGAACCCTCGCAACCATATGCGCTATCCTCCGGTCCAAAATCTAATTCCACCCTGTACATAGCACCTTCTTGCGGTGTAATGAGAGTTTTAAGATCAAGCGCATGAGCAACCCACTTTCCATTAGTACTAGACAGGTTTTCCAAAGTAATTTTCTTGCGAGCAATAGGTCTTGCTACAGCACGTAAATCACCTTGCCCATTAAGATTGCTGTTTTGAAGAAACTGGAGCACATTGTTCTCATAAATCTTAAAAACAGAAACTTTTATGGATGCCAAACTTACCGCCTCAAAATTGACCTTAAGATTATTAGAGGATGGTAAAATAGTTCCGTTAGAAAGCAGTCTTACTTCTGGCTTTAACCTTTCAAAAGCTATCCGCTCCGTAAACTTGTTTTTTAACTTATTACCATCAGCGCTTTGTATGCCCTCATAAACTTCTAGTGTTACCGTCCCTTCTATATCCTTGGAAGGGTACACCTTTAATGTATTACCATCTACGGCATATTTAACCGCATCGTCCTGTTCTAATACAACCAAGCCATTAAAGTTTTGGCTTTTTTTAATTGGATCGGAAAAATTGATGGAAACTATTGCATTCTTGCCTATATCTACCGAAGCATCTAAAACCGTGAAATTATTTTTTCCTGGTATTGTAATTGATTCTTCGCCCTTACTATCAACACTAAACCGCTCTCCGCTCCATGAGACTTTTAATTTAGAATCTTCGTCTAACCTTTGAAGACTATCTATTTTAAAAGAAAACTCAGTTCCTTTTTCTGTTCCCGCATCAAACTTAACAGAAACCGACTTTCCATTATGAGTTCCAGAAACCAACTGTTTTGCCTTATCCAGAGGAAAAACATCTGCCATGTGCAGCCGGCCGGTTATGTATTGATATTCTTTTGAATAGGACTGTAATGCATCAGTATAAATATTGAATTGCTGTTCTAAGGTTTTTACGGTAAAGTTTAAATCCCCTAGATCATCAGGTAAATCGGTAATAATATCATCTAAATTCAGTTGAAACTTATATTCAGTGTCTTGCTCAAAACCATTTAGGGGAACAAAGGCAATTGTACGGCTATCTAGAGCTACTACCTTAGCTTCTATTTTTGGCGATATTTCAAAAAGATCTTGATCCAATTCGTCTCCTGCATTCCAAAATTCAATAGGAGTATTAAGAACCACTCTTACACTACTCTGTGCAGAAATGATTCCGTGAGAAACTTGCCCAACATATTCTTGAAAGCGATTTAGGTTATCTGCCTGGTTAGCGGCATCTTCCTTTTTTGAAGTACATGCCGATATAAAAACAAAAAGGAGCAGAAAACGAAAAAGTAAATGGACCTTCATAAAGCGATTATTTTAAACAAAAATAAGAGTTAATAGACAGAACACGTAACGGTTTTCATTGAATTCCAACACACAAAAAAGCCCTGTTTACAGTATGAACGAAATAGATTGATTATTGTTTGATATAAGAAGTAAAATAGAAACCCAAAACCCACGTACGGTTTGACTTACATTACTTTAACAGAAAGGTGTATTTCATCGAAAATTGAAATTTATGAACCGGAGTAAGCAATATATTTTAGATATTCGCCCCAGAACGATTCCCCTTATCGTTTCATAGAACACGAGAACACCCCACTTTTCTCTCCTACTTTTTTAGAACGCGCCTACTTACAAATAGAACTTTGTATGAAAATGAGAATGACCTATGTCGCCCTCGTTTTATTTGTATGTACTTTGGCCTCTTGTAGCAAAGAGTCTGTGACAACTGCAGATATAACCGAGAAAGAAAACGCAGAAATTGTAGAGAAAGAACTTCTTGAGGCCGTTAACGGACACCGGCTTTCCATAGGTAGAAACTCACTAGAATTTAGTTCAATAGCGTATGTACATGCCAACAAGCACACAGATTATATGATTGCCAAAGGCGCGCTTAACCATGATAATTTTAGTGCTCGTGCCTCTGAAATATCCTCAGTAGAAGCTGCTGAATTTGTTGCTGAAAATGTAGCAAAAGATTACACTACAGCTTCTGAAGCCCTTACAGGGTGGTTAAATAGTAGTAACCATAAGAAAACGATGGAGGGTGAGTTTACCCATACTGCGGTAAGTGTAAAAAAAGATAACGACGGAAAACTCTATTTTACACAAATATTTTTTCGCTAGCCTTAAAAACGTTAAAGTACATTATCTATAGCTGCACGCTAGTAATACAACTTACTTTTTCATAGATTTGAGATGAAATGGTCACCTTTTACACATGCGCAAAGCATGAGTAAGAGGTTTTGATCGTAAATGTCAATAAAATGCCAATACAAGCCCCTTTTAATCTCAACCGCTGGATAGAAGAAAATAAACACACACTTAAACCCCCTGTAGGCAACAAGAACCTCTATAAAGATGCTGGAGATTATATTGTGATGGTAGTTGCTGGGCCTAACGCAAGAAAAGACTATCACTATAACGAAACCGAAGAACTTTTCTATCAACTAGAAGGAACTATTGAAGTTCATATTCAAGAAGATGGGCAAAAAAAAACAATGCAACTTGGCCCGGGAGACATGTACTTGCATCCCGCAAAAATCCCACACTCACCAGTCCGTCACGAAGGCAGCATAGGCCTCGTTATTGAACGAAAACGGGCCGACATGAATGTTGACGATGGTTTGCTTTGGTTTTGTGATAATTGCAACAACAAGCTCTATGAAGCCTATTTTACCCTAAACGACATTGAAGTAGACTTTTTAAAGCATTTCAAGCATTTTTACGGTTCTGAAGAACTACGCACATGCAATAATTGCGGCACGGTAATGCCAGTAGACCAAAGATTTGTTAGTAGTAAATAAATAGTAGTAATTTTTAAAGTAAAAACTACCGTTCTTTGGAAATAGCACCAACCTAGCCGGTTATTATAGAAGTCCCCACATTAGCCTCTTATGACCAAACAGCAAATTCTAAAATACTTGGCCGTACTTCTCGTAGGAAGTAGTATATCTTTATTTATTTTCTTTTCTATAAACAATAGATACCTGCTAAGAAATATGGCTGCAATAGACAATGCAGTTAATAAATCTGTCATTAAATTAGAAGACGAACTCAACAAGATTAGCCTGGTTGTTGAGTCTATGGCCTTCTTTTATGAGAACAAAAGCTTCATACCTCAACACCTTTTTGAACGTTTTACCAATCCGTTTTTAAATGAACTTAATGGCATAAAGGCCCTGGCTTGGGCCCCAAAAATCCTAGGCACAGAAAAAGATTTATTTCAAAAATTTACGTTGATTAAAGAAGTGGACTCAAAAAATAATCTTGTCCCTTCTAAAACTAGAGATTTATATTATCCCGTTCGGGTTTTAAATCCAGCCACTCCTTTTAAAAAAGTATTAGGATACAACATATACTCAGATAGTACGAAACGTGATGTGATTCTCCGATCAATCAAAACCAATAAACCGGCAATTTCTAGCCTCATAACATTAATATCAGACAATACCAATACCAAAGGTATTCTTGCCTTAAAGTCTGTTAACAATCCAAAGACAGGTGAGCATAAAGGAATTGTTCTAGGCGTCTATCGCATGGACAAGCTTATTTCTGAAACCCTCAATTCTGAAGTCAAGGTCTTGGATATTTGTATACACGATGAAGTTGATGATGCCATTTTGTTTTCAAATGTTGATGAAAGTAAAGTGACGGATAAAATATTCAGCAAAACTGTTATAAAAAGAACCATTAAAGCAGTAGATCGGGAGTGGCAGGTTCATTTTTTACCAAAACCGGAATACTTGTCTTTTCCGCATATTTTTGAATCCTATGTAGTGTTAATTTTAGGCTTGGCTACAACTTTTTTATTAGTATTAATTGCACGTAGAAGAGATAATCATAACGATCGTCTTGAAGCTCGTGTATTATTACGAACCGCTGAGCTTGAAGAGTCTAATAAACAGAAAGAGAATTTACTTCGTGAAATTCACCACAGAGTTAAGAACAACCTTCAAATTACCTCTAGCCTAATCAATATGCAAAAGCGCAAATTGGTCAGCAAAGAAGCGATTACAGCGCTTCAAGATAGTCAAGCCAGAATATCTGCAATAGCACTCACGCATCAAAAAATTTATCAAGATAAAGATTCAAAAGCAGTGAATTTGCACGAGTATTTAAAAGATTTAATGGAGTATCAAAATAAAATATCTCCAACTTTTAGCTACACCATAAACTGCCCGGAAATATCTATAGATCTTGACCGCGCTGTTCCCCTAGCCCTTATCATTTCGGAACTGGTAACGAATGCCGTAAAACATGCTTATCCGGATACCACCAAGTACAACGAACTTATTATTGATGTTGATGTTCTTGACGATGGAATGGCTGCATTTTCAATAAAGGACAATGGGAAAGGACTCCCGGAAAATTTTGTAATTGAAAATGCGGAAGGAATAGGTTTTGATATTGTAAAGGCTTTATGCCGACAAATTTCGGCTGAATTAACCTATGATTCGGACGGCAACGGAACCCATTTTACCGTAACTTTCGATAACAAAATATAATAATCCATTTATAGCAAAAATGGCAAACACCAAATTAAAATGATATGATACAAAAAATACTAATTGGTTTTATCGCTTTTTTACACCTTTACTTTCTTTATTTTGAGATGTTTGCATGGACTACAAAAGGGCCAAAAATATTCAGGAAATTCCCTTCTGACCTCTTTAAAGCTACTAAACCAATGGCTGCCAACCAAGGTTTATACAATGGCTTCTTGGCGGCAGGCCTTATTTGGTCTCTCTTTATAACGGACACGATTTGGCAAACCAATGTTTCGCTATTCTTCCTCACCTGTGTGTCAATTGCCGGTTTATACGGTGCCTTGTCTGTGGAAAAAAAAATCTTCTACATTCAAGCCTTACCCGCATTGACTGCAATAGTTCTTATTCTATTGAACTAGACATTCAGTCAAAAATTAGCCACAACATCATTCCTAATAATGGGCAAGTAATATTTACTTTTCTGACCTATAAAAAGTATATTTACAAAAAATATAACAATACATTATAAAAAAGTTATAAAATGTCAAAAATAGCATCGCAATTTGGTATAGACACTGCCCTTAAGGATTTAGGTATTCAAGATATAAACAACGGAACCTCAACGGGTTCTTTAAATTTTGGTTCTGGTGAAGTTATTTCATCACATTCCCCTGTAGATGGCGCATTAATTGCTAAAGTAAAATCTAGTACAGAAGCGGATTATGAAAAAGTGATGCAGTCCGCAACTGAAGCTTTTAAAATTTGGAGGACTAAACCTGCCCCACAACGTGGAGAGGTCGTTCGTCAATTTGGAGAAAAACTACGAGAAAAGAAAGAAGCCTTAGGCAAACTGGTTTCCTACGAAATGGGCAAAAGCTACCAAGAAGGCTTAGGAGAAGTCCAAGAAATGATAGATATCTGCGATTTTGCAGTTGGCCTTTCCAGACAATTGCATGGCCTTACCATGCACTCGGAAAGACCGGGTCACCGTATGTACGAACAATACCACGCTCTAGGAGTTGTTGGTATCATATCTGCTTTTAACTTTCCCGTAGCAGTTTGGGCATGGAATACGGCTTTGGCTTGGATTTGTGGTGATGTTTGCGTGTGGAAACCTTCAGAAAAAACACCTCTTTGCGGCATTGCTTGTCAGAATATTGCCGCCGAAGTATTTAAAGCGAACAATTTGCCCGAGGGTATTTCTTGTTTGATAAATGGCGATTACAAAATTGGTGAAATGATGACCAAGGATAACCGTATTCCTTTGATATCTGCTACAGGGTCTACCCGAATGGGAAAAAATGTAGCACAGACCGTAGCTGCTAGATTAGGAAAATCTTTACTGGAACTTGGCGGTAATAACGCTATAATAGTTACCCCAGATGCAGATATAAAAATGACTGTTATTGGAGGTGTATTTGGTGCTGTAGGTACTGCTGGGCAACGTTGTACTTCCACACGAAGAATAATCATTCACGATAGCATCTATGATAAAGTTAAGGCTGCTATTGTTGATGCCTATGGGCAACTTAGAATTGGTAATCCTTTAGACGAAAACAATCACGTAGGGCCTTTAATAGATATCGATGCCGTGGCGTCCTATAACACCGCTTTAACTAAGGTGGTAGAAGAAGGCGGAAACATTATTGTGGAAGGTGGAGTTCTTGAAGGAGAAGGTTACGAAAGTGGTTGTTACGTAAAACCTGCTATAGCCGAAGCAAAAGCAAACTTCAAGATTGTACAGCACGAAACCTTTGCACCCGTTCTTTACCTCTTAAAATATTCCGGAAGTATTGAAAATGCAATTGATGCCCAAAATGGAGTTGCTCAAGGATTGTCATCTGCTATTATGACAAACAACCTTAGGGAAGCAGAGCATTTCTTATCCGTTGCAGGAAGTGATTGTGGTATTGCTAACGTAAATATAGGAACATCAGGAGCAGAAATAGGTGGTGCTTTTGGTGGAGAAAAAGAAACGGGCGGTGGGCGTGAATCTGGCTCAGATGCTTGGAAAGTGTATATGAGAAGACAAACCAACACTATCAACTACACAACAGAGCTTCCTCTTGCCCAAGGTATAAAATTTGACCTCTAAGATTTAAGTGTTTTTTACATGTGAAAACCCGCCGTTAATCACTTGTCCTTCCCCCGAATAGACAAACGAAAAATTAGCGGGTTTTTAAAACACTAACTCAAATAACTATTTTAAGAACGTATTAAAAAAATTAGAACCCTCATATCTTATGCTGGTTACTTTTTATTGGTTCTGTCTTGTTCACCCTCCAACTTCCATGAAGCAATGCCTGCATGCCTAAGACTATAAACATACAAACAAAGGTTACTACCTTTAGTATTTCAATTTTCATAACTTGTGTCTTTTGGTCTATCTGATTTGCCCTATAAATGTATCTATCTTGGGCTAACACAAAAAACAATTATGTGTAAGCCTATGGCATACCTATTATAACTTGTTGGTTTTTATGTATAATCGGTATCAGCAAAAAAATCCGTTTTAGTATTAAAAACCAATTAAGTGTATCTTTCCAATGTACTTGGAGGTCACTCCTTCAAAACAACACAACCAACTCATTTTAAACACATTAAAACCACTCTTCTATAAGAAGTACAAGTAAAACGTAACTATTCCAACCATTACGTTTCACCATCCTATTCAAAGTAGAAAATATATTTGTAGTACTTTACCTATTAATTTGTTAGATTTATGATTAGTTCTAATTTTTTTAATACATTGTACTATAAACACTTAAGCCATTACCAATGAAAAAGACCACCCTTTATCTACTTGGTATTATCGTTACCATTGTAGTAGGCACTTACTTTTACCTTTCTTGTTGTAGTTATTGTGGAATCATAACGCAGAAAGAAGCACCAAAGGAAAAGATAGTTTCTAAACCTCCTCTTCCAAAAACTACATCCTATCCTTTTGACTTTAGCGATGGCGACTTTGCCTATACTACACAAGACAATTTTAACTTTAAAACTTCAACATTTGACTATCTAGAACCTGTTTCAGAAAACGTTAGAAACGGCATACTTCCTGGCTTAAAAAACCATTTAACATCTAACGAGCAAAAAGTCATGAACATTACCGGGTACTATACGAGTGACGAACATAACAGTTCTGCCTTTCCCAACCTAGGCCTTGCAAGGGCAAACGCCGTTAAAAACTATTTTGTTTCACAAGAGATTCCTTCTTCACAAATTAACATTGGCGCTAAACTTATGGATGACATGGTGCCTGATAAGGCTATCTATAAAGGCCCTATTGGTTATAGTATTGAAGAGGTTTCTGCAAATGCCGAAGATAAAATAAAGGCGCTTTACGATAAAATAACGGGCGACCCATTAATCCTTTATTTTGACACCGCCGAGGCTTCAATTAATCCATCTGCAGAGCAACGACAAAAAATAGCGGACATAGCTCAATATCTAGACAAAGTTGAAAAAGCCAAATGCCAGATAGTTGGATATACGGATAGCCAAGGAAGTCGTAAAACAAACATGAGACTTGGCCAAGAGCGAGCGGATTTTGCAAAAGACTACCTTATGCAAAACGGTATTTCTGATAATAGAATAAAAGCTGATTCAAAAGGGCCAAAAGACCCCATTGCTAGTAACAATACCAAAGAAGGTAGAGCTAAAAATAGAAGGACCGTAATTACAATTAAATAATCAACAAACTAAAATTGAATTAAAATGGAATCAGAAAACATAAACATTTGGTGCTGGATAATCCCTCTTCTTGTAGGTGTGATATGTGGTATTCTGGGTTATCTTATAGGTAAGGGCAGTAACAAGATAATAGACAACTCCGAAGATTTAAAACGTTGCCACGACAAGAATGCCAAACTAAAAGCCGATTTAGAAGCGTGCAACCAAAAACTTTTAACAACTCCTGAACCAGATGTTTCCAGTTCGTTAGGAAGCGTTGCCGCAGCAGCACCTATTGCAATGGCTCCTGAACCTGTACTAATCCCTTTTGATGCAGCAGCGGCAAAAGCAGCAATTGGCAAAACTGTTAAAGAAAATAATTTAAAAGTGGTTGAAGGTATTGGGCCAAAAATAGAAGGCCTTTTTCAAGCGGAAGGTATAAATACATGGAAAGCCTTATCGGAAACATCTGTAGGCAGATGCCAAGAAGTACTTAAAGGCGGGGGCGATCGCTATAAAATTCACGACCCAGCATCATGGCCCATGCAAGCCAAGATGTGTTATGAAGGCAAATGGACTGAACTTGCTAGATGGCAAGATGAACATGACCACGGAAAATTATAATTTCAACTTTTACTATTCTTACAAACCCTCCCTCAACGGAGGGTTTTTTTATTGAAATAGGTCATTCGTCGGGAAAATCGAACGCCTCTTATTTTTCACAACTAAAAAACTCTAGTTCACAACAATAATTTAGGGGAGAGGAAAAACCGCCGTAAGTTTACAGTGTAATTAAGTGATAGTAATGACCCCAAATCTACTCTTGAACTTAACCGAAACAAGTAACGAACCCCAATCCGCTACTTGACGAAAAAAAAAGAATATACCTACTTAAGCAAAAAAAATCCGATTCTCATGCGAGTCGGATTTTTTGATTTATAAATACTTCGAAAAGTGTATTGCGTTATATCATGCCGTTAGCATCTACCCATTTAAATTTATATTGATCTTCAGGAAACTTCATTCTTTCAGAAATACGCTCTAATCTTGCTGGTAACTTAATTAAATAATCACGGGCTTTTTCCGCTTCATCAGAAAGACTTCTTACGTTGTCAAGCTCCCAATAAGCATTCAATTTTCTAAGAATATCAACATAGTCTTGTGCTGTATAAACGCCTAAACGTTGGGCACAATTAGAGAAATTCTCAAACGCTGTACCAATAGTTCCGCCAGATTCGCGTAAAAAATGGGCAGGCATAACAATTTTCTTTTTCATCATATCTGCAAAGGCCAACATCATACCAGACGGGTCTTCACCAAAAATAGTCTTCACAAATTCTCTATATGCTAAATGATGACGCATTTCATCACCTGCGATAATGGTACACATTTTACCCAATAAGGCGTTTCCTTTCTTCTTCGCCATCTGACCAACCCTTTTATGCGAAATATTGGTAGCCAATTCTTGAAATGACGTGTATACAAAGTTCTTATAAGGGTCTCTATCGGTACCGATATCAAAACCATCAGATATTAAATGCTGAGTCGTAATTTCTATTTCACGCATATTTACCCTTCCAGATAAATAGAGATATTTATTCAATACATCACCATGGCGATTTTCTTCTGCCGTCCAAGCTCTAACCCATTTAGACCAGCCGTTTTTCTTATTCGGACCGTGTTGGTCAATTCCCTCAACATCCATAAGCCAAGACTCGTATGTTGGCAGGGCTTCCTCGGTAATGGTATCCGCTACCATAGTTACCCAAAAATCGTATCCTAATTCTTTAGCTTCTCCTCTAAGTTCTCTTACTGATTCTAAAAAACTATCACTTTCCGAATCAGGTAAAAAATCTGTAGGTTGCCAAATATCTTCAGGTTTTATGAGAAAAGAATCCATAAACCCATCCACCTGCGGCTCAATTGCCTGCATCACCTCTAATCTTATGTTCTTTTCGGACATAGTTCTATTTTTTGTAAAGATCGTAATTATCTACTGAAAACATGAAAATAAACTGGCTATTTTCAATTCCTACCTGGTTCATTTGGGTATAACGTATGTACTGGATCACTTTGCCAAACCATCTTTGTATCAACATCTAACATAGAAAGCGGACCTTTAAATGCAGCTCCCGTATCTACATTCCAAACATTGGCAGCTTGTTTAGGTTCTGCAACCCCGGTTTTTGTAATAGGTGTATGACCAATAAAAATCTCTTTGTATTGCGTCAATCGCTTTGGATAGTCAGATTCAGTTTTCTTTAAGTCTGGGTTTAAAGACCTTGCCAATTCCCAAAGGGTACGATCCCAGTAAAAAGTTTCTTTAAAATACTCGTGATCAATACCCTTTAAATTAGTGAAACCTGCATGTAGAAACAATCTGTTGTCAGCATCTAAATAATAGTTTTCAAGACTCTGATAAAAAAGAACATGATTCTTTTTAGTCTCATCATCCGTCTGTTCGTACGAAGCTAAAGTAGCTCCCCCGCCGTGTTGCAACCAAAGCGGATTATCTTTACCGTCGCGCAACCATTCTAAACAAAGTTCATCATGATTACCCCTAACAAATGTGCAGTTGTGGGTTTGCTTTAAAGCAATTAAAAAGTTGACCGTTTCGGCAGCTTGACTCCAACCGTCTACATAATCACCTAAAAAAATAAGTTTATCGTCAGAAGTTACTTTTGCTCTTTCAAGCACTTGTTTTAAACCTCTTAAACCAGAGTGTATATCACCTATTACCAATGTTCTCATTGTGCAAAAATCGTAATTATACCAATGATAGCAAGAATAAAAAGTACCAAAAAGAATATTTTCCAGAAAGAATAGGGTCTACTACCGCTTAATTCCCCCGTCTGACCATTAATGTAGAAGTTATATTCTTTACCGTTATAGCGATACGAACTGATATAAACTGGAAGTAGTATATGTTTGAACGTTTCGTCGGAAAGTTTAATATCAGCATGAGAAATTCGTTGGGTATCACCACCTATATCTTTTCTGATCCACGTATTGGCAATCTCCTTTGCTTTCTGAAATGAGGAATGGTGCCCTTCTTTAAGCGATACCGTATATTTCTCTGTTACAAAACCCGACAAATACTTTGAATTGAAAGGAACTAACTCCTTAACATTCCAAAATGCAATCTTTGCAGGAATGTCTTTTCGTTTTTTTTCAGAAGCGTTAATTAGAATATCATCAACAAAACCATTTACAGCACCAGATGCAGAAGACCAGCGTGTTTTTCTAACTTTTCGTTTTTGAATACCATTTTTGGTGCGTACCCGCTTGGTCTCGTAATAATAGTCGCCCCTTTGCCCTTGATATTGAGCATTTAAATCAGCGTCAAACGTCCAATACGGTAGATATAAACCATGCAAACCTTCTGGATCAAGAGCAGCTCGTTTCAACTTATTTGGCGCAAACCAGAGCCCGCCAACCCATGTTTTAAAAGTTGCTTTCGCTTTTTTAGCATCAATCTGAAATGGAACGAGAGCTCCGGGTACAATCCAACCTTCTTTTTCTACATCTTCAAGAATCAACGGTTCACTACAGTAAATACAATTTAATGATTTATAGTTCTCTTCAACATGTTGATTAGCTCCACAATTTTTGCAGTGCAGTAAATCGATTTTTTCTGTATACGCATTCTCACCAACCACTTTTAAATAATGCTGAAGTTCTAGCTCTTCAAAACTACTTTTGGCTTGTTCGATAAATTCTTCATAACCACAATACTCACATTTTAGTTGATGAGAACCTGGTTTGAATTTTAACTCGGCACCACAATTGGCGCATGCCTTTTTATGTTCCGATTGTTTTGTTTCTTCTTTCATCAATCAGTTTACCTCAATTTCTAAACTCAGTATTTGCATATGACAAAAGCAGCTTGAATCTTAATTTGGTAAAGGCGGTGGTGTATTACCCCCTAAAAAGGATTTTAACTCTTCTACCTCCTTTAAAGCCGTCCAGTTTTGCATTCCCTGTTTCCAAACCAATGAATCTCTGTTAATGGTTCTACTAGCAAAAAGTTCTTTTAATTTATCAAAAGGAACAGGCCCGTTCTGCTGACCGTTGGCCGCATAAAAATACTGAACTTGAACTGGCATTGGTGGTGGCACGGAAGCTGCTTGCGCCTGACCACCAAACGGTTGTTGTGCTGCCTGCGGGCTCATCATATTTCCCATTTGTTGTGCTAATACAAAACCCATGCCCATGCCCATGCCGGCACCTGCAGTACCTCCTTCATTTTTAGCAGCAGCTTCCATGGCCTTAGCAGCCTTAAATTGAGAAAGTTTCACCATGTCTAACTTATCTAACCTGCTATATTCAAAAATTTCTTTTTTGAGTTCTTCGGGCATAGATACATTTTCAATATAGAAACGCTCCAGTTCTATACCTACTCGCCCAAATTCAGGTTGCATTACCTCTTGGCACGTTTCCGAAAGTTCACTAGTATTAGCGGCGTATAATTCAATCGGAAGGTTTGCCTCTCCAACCGTATCCGTAAAACGGGTAACTATTAAGCTCTTAAGGTGTTCATTTATTTCGTAATTCGTAAAATTACCATCGGTACCCACCACATCAACAACAAATTTTCCTGGGTCATTGATTCTAAAACTGTATGTACCAAAAGCCCGTATCTCCACTAAACCAAAGCGCTCATCACTCAACATCACCGGGTTTTTTGTTCCCCATTTTTCATCGGTAAACAAATGGGTATTCACAAAATACACCTCAGCCTTAAAAGGACTATCAAAACCATATTTCCATCCTTTTAAAGTAGTAAGAATAGGTAGGTTCTGCGTATTAAGAGTATATGTCCCAGGTTTAAAAACATCGGCCAACTGCCCCTCATTGATAAAAACCGCCGTCTGTCCTTCACGAACAATCAATTTGGCATTGTTTTTTATTTCATTTTGATACCGCTCAAAACGATGAACAATGGTTTCATTGGTATTATCTAGCCATTCAATTATATCTATAAACTCATGGCTAAGCTTCTTCTTTATTTCGTTGAACAAATCCATTTCTAGTGAAGTTTAAAATTTTTAATAAGGTAGGGGATTTCTTGAAAAGGGACAAAGAAGGGTTAGCGCAATTTCGATTTGATGGGATAAATAACATAAATTTGACCCAACTTAGCATGTACTTGCAAAGCGCAAAGTTATAATTGCTTAAAATCTTAAAAACCACACTATTCATAATGAAAACCATATACTGCATAGGAGAATTATTGATAGATTTTGTGGCTATAAAACAAGGAAACGACCTTTCAAAAGCTAAAGAATTTACTAAAAAAGCAGGAGGTGCACCCGCAAACGTTGCTTGTGCCATTTCTAAATTGGGAGGTAAAGGTCAATTTATAGGTGCTGTTGGAAATGACCCTTTTGGAGCGTTTTTATTGAATGTACTTAAAGAAAATAGAGTAGACATTTCACTTTCGCAACGCTCCAAAACCTTTACTACCATGGCTTTTGTGTCTTTAGCGGAAGACGGCGAACGAGATTTTGTCTTTAGTAGAGGTGCTGACAAAAAACTTAAATACGATTCATCTTTAAAAAAACAACTGAAAGGAAACATAGTTCATTTTGGAGCAGCAACCGGTTTTTTGGGAGGCGGATTAGAAGAATCATATGACCGCTATTTATTTGATGCGCTAACCCAAAATGCCTTCATCAGCTTTGACCCTAATTTTAGAGAGGATCTATGGAAAGGCGAGGAAGAAACCTTTGTGCGAAAAAGCTTGAGGTTCATTGAAAAATCGCATTTATGTAAGTTTAGTGAAGAGGAAGCTCAATTAATTTCCGGTGAAAGCGATCTAGAGCGTGCCTGTAATATTATACATGAAATAGGATGTCCTACCATATGCGTCACCCTGGGCGGGAAGGGCACATTAGTAAGTACAGCCCAGAAGAAAACAATAGTAGAAAGTATCAAAGTAAGCCCAGTAGATACTACAGGTGCTGGCGATGCCTTTATTGGATGTCTCTTATATCAAATCGCTAATTTGGGTGACCCTTATCAAATTTTAACGGATTACGACCAACTGTTAGAAATGGTTGCAATTGCCAACAAGGCCGGAGCAGTTACCACCACAGGATATGGAGCTATTCCTTCGTTACCTGATTATGATGCGGTGTTTAAAAATTGATTCGCTCAATTAGTTATACCTTACTTTTCTCAAAATCCGTAAGGCCTCTTTTACACCTAAGTACACTTTAGGATAGCCTTTTTTCAACAACGAACGAGCCATCTCCATTTGTTCCTTTGCCTCATCAAAACCGTTTAGGTAACAAATTAGATAACTATCAGGTAAATATTTTAAATCGATTTTCTCCGTAGGTTTTAAATCAATCTTTTTCTGAATTTTCTCCAACAGTGCATTATTGGCATTCCAAATATGAAAAAGATTCTTTTTGTTGTATTTGGGAGGCTCAAAGATTAAGTGGCTTTCTATTTTATAGGTTCCGTTATCAAAAAAATTAATGACCACTTTTTCTAACTGAAAATACCGCTGCTTAGAACCCAGCCCTAATTGCACATATTCAATCATTGTAAATGAGTCCTCATCATAATCAATGCTGATTTCATCCAAGGCAGAATAGAAAAGCCTTACCTGCTCATTAATTAATTCAATATCTACACGTGAATAATAGACATCATCTTTCACTGTTTTTTTATTCCCTGCCCAACAAACTACAAATTGCTCTTTAAAGACCTTGTAATCATTAGTCAGGTTTTTATGCCTATGATTAATAAAATCAATTACACCATCTAGAGTTAGTTCAATATTATTTCGCGCGTGCTGTTCTATAGTGGCTACCGTATCAGAATTTATATCCCGTAACACTACGCCATAAGCTTTTGGCATACTAATACTCCCATCTCTAAAAAAAACCATTCCGCCATAATATTTCCAAATATTCTTTCGCAAGGCACACACTTTTCCATTAGACCTAATGGTTACAAGGCCTACGACCTTACCTTCGCGTAAATTTGGAAATGGAATATTCTCGTATGAAATTAAAGGAGGGTTATCTAAGTAAGCGTTGACTAAATTTTGAATCTTACTATCATCAAAAAAATCAACCCCAACTATTTTGTTGTCTTCATCTTCTACGCCAATAACAATAAATGAATTGTTTTCTGGATTACTATTGGCCAAGGCACAGACATGTTTTAAAAATTTAGCCTTACCCTCTTTTTCACCAATAGATATAAAACGCTTCTTATCATAAAAACTATTCTCGTCATTATGAGCAAGTAAGTTTTTTACAAGAAGGCGTTTATTAATCATAACGACCTATTCAATAGAGTTGCAGAAGCTTGTGCTGTTGGCATGACAATTAAGTCGGCAATATTTACGTGATATGGCCTGGTAACCACAAAGTGTATAATTTCGGCAAGGTCTTCTGGCTTTAAGGGGTCAAATCCATCATAAACCGAATCAGCTTTAGCATCATCGCCTTTAAATCGTACATTACTAAACTCGGTTTCTACAGCGCCAGGATTAATACCTCCTACCTTAACACCATAAGGATTGAGATCCATTCGCATTCCTTTGGTCAGTGCATCAACTGCATGTTTACTAGCACAATACACATTTCCATTGGGATAGACCTCTTTACCGGCTGTTGACCCAATATTAATGATGTGACCGGACTTTTTCTCTACCATATTAGGTATTATCGCTTTGGAAACATATAGTAAACCCTTCACGTTAATGTCTAGCATGGCATCCCAGTCATCTACACTGCCCTTGTCAATAGGATCTAAACCATGTGCATTCCCTGCATTATTGATCAAAACATCTATTTGGGAAAAATTTTCTGGTAAAGAACCTATCGCTTTAAATACGGCATCTTTATCCCGTACATCAAAATTTAAGGTATGTACTTCACATTGTGTACTCAACTCGGATTCAAGGGCATCAAGACGTTCTTGTCTTCTTCCGCAGAGCACTAATCTAAACCCTTGAACAGCAAACAGTATGGCCGTTGCACGACCAATACCACTGGTTGCCCCTGTAATTAATACGGTCTTACTCATAGCATATATTTTTAAGCAACTTCATGACCTTTTGCAGATTCCAACAAAATAAACCAATCAGTTTTTTCTATTTCAATTTTTGTAGCTTCCATTGCTGCGGATAAGCGAGACTTAGTGGCCGTACCTACAACCGGAAACACTTTGGAAGGATGCTTCATCACCCACGCTAACAACAATTGGTCTTCGGTAACCTCATATTTCTCAAGCATGGGTTTCATGGCATTTCTTATTCGTTGTGAAACCTTATCATCTTTCCTGAAATAAGAGCCAAGCGGGCTATAAGACATAGCCATTCTCTTACTCCCTAAGCAATCGTCCAAAGTACCATCGTACATTACATCGCTTTGCGTTAAAGAAAATTCTACCTGATTCCCTTCTATAGGCATTACCGTTTCTATAAGTGCAATTTGGAAAGGCAAGAAGTTAGAAACTCCAAAGGCCTTTATTTTTCCCTGAGTTTTTAATTTAGTAATTGCCTCAGCTATGGCATCCGGATTCATTAACGGACTGGGTCTATGCAGCAAAAGCAGATCTAAATACTCTGTTTTTAGCTTTTGAAGAGATTGTTCTGCAGACCAAATAATATAATCTGCGTTATAGTTATAGTGTTTTACCTCATTCTTTCGGGCATCGGCATTCATTTGAATACCACATTTAGAAATAAACTGAATAGATTCGCGAGCCATACCACTTTCTTTAAAGGCATTTCCAAAGTCCTCTTCGGTTGTATATCCCCCATAAATATCAGCGTGATCAAAGGTGGTAATCCCTATTTCCAAGCAGTGGTTCATTAACTCAATCATACTAGATTTGGAAAAACCTTTCCCCCAGCTGCCCCAAGTCATAGTTCCTGCTATAACTTTGGAATAAAAAGTGTTCTTTTGCATAGAGCGGTTAAATTAAAAAGAAATCCCTTAAAAACTTCATAAAAAGAGGATTTCAACTTTTTTTTTAACCAATCATTAACAGCGAAGCAGCTAATAAATTTTCAATTTGCATGCCTGTTTAATAACAACCGGCCCGGACCAAAATTTGTAACGTTATATGGAAGAAAATACTACGGTAGATATTAATGCGGTAAACGAGAAAATTGCACAAGAAAGTGCATTTATCGACTTATTGATATTAGAAATGAACAAAGTAATCGTTGGCCAAAAACACATGGTCGAAAGATTACTTATTGGTTTACTTGGCCAAGGCCACATCTTATTAGAAGGTGTTCCTGGTCTAGCAAAAACATTGGCTATCAATACTTTGTCCAAAGCAGTGAAAGGTAGTTTTAGCAGAATTCAGTTTACGCCAGACCTTTTACCTGCAGATGTTACGGGTACATTGATTTACAATATGAAAGAGAACGACTTTTCCATAAAGAAAGGTCCAATTTTCGCAAATTTTGTGCTTGCGGATGAGATTAACCGTGCTCCGGCCAAAGTGCAATCGGCACTTTTGGAGGCGATGCAGGAAAAGCAAGTTACCATTGGTGATGAAACTTTTACGCTAGACAAGCCATTTTTGGTTATGGCAACACAAAACCCGGTTGAACAAGAAGGAACATATCCGCTACCAGAAGCTCAGGTTGACCGTTTTATGCTAAAAACTGTTATTGACTATCCTAAATTGAACGAGGAGCAAATGATTATGCGCCAAAATCTATTAGGGTCTTACGAAACGGTAAACCCAGTGGTTAGTATAGACCAAATTCTTAGTGCGCAAAAAGCTGTTCGTGAAGTTTACATGGACGAAAAAATAGAAAAATACATTCTAGATATTGTTTTTGCCACTAGATACCCAGAGAAATACAACCTCGAAGATTTAAAACCTCTTATTAGTTTTGGCGCTTCGCCAAGGGGTAGTATTAACTTGGGCACTGCAGCAAAATGTTATGCTTTCATTAAAAGGAGAGGTTACGTTGTTCCTGAAGATGTTAGAGCCATAGTTCATGACGTTTTACGCCACAGAATAGGAATTACCTATGAAGCGGAGGCCGAGAATATTACTTCCGAAGAAATTATCAATAAAATTGTTAACGAGATTGAAGTACCTTAAAAGGTAGACGTTTGCAGATGTTGCCGGTAGTAATAGACGTTTTGTCCACTACCATTAAAAACTGCTTGTTGAAAACTGTTTGCTGAGAAATGGATACTAAAGAGTTACTAAAAAAAGTTCGAAAGATCGAGATAAAGACACGCCGTCTGTCCGATCATATTTTTGGCGGGGAATACCACTCTACGTTTAAGGGGCGAGGTATGACCTTTAGTGAAGTCCGCCAGTACCAATTTGGTGATGATGTCCGTACGATTGACTGGAACGTTACCGCTCGGTACAACGAACCCTACATTAAAGTTTTTGAAGAAGAACGCGAGCTCACCATGATGCTTATGGTAGATGTAAGCGGCTCTGAACTTTTTGGTACTACAAATCAGTTTAAAAAGGATGTAATTACAGAGATATCGGCCACATTGGCCTTTTCTGCTTTACAGAACAATGATAAAGCGGGCCTAATTCTTTTTTCTGATGAGATAGAGCTTTTTATTCCTCCTAAAAAAGGAAAAAGTCACGTGCTTCGCATCATTAGGGAATTGCTAGAATTCAAACCAAAAAGTAACAAAACGGATGTTGCTGCCGCCCTTAAGTTCTTGAGTAGCGTAATGAAGAAAAAGGCAATAGTTTTTGTACTGTCGGATTTTATTGCGGAGGACTACGAAAAGACTTTAAAAATTTCTGGCAACAAACACGATCTTACGGGTATACGGGTATATGATCAGCATGAAGAGAGTATACCTAACCTAGGTATGGTCCAAATGCAAGATGCAGAAACCGGAAAAATAAGCTTAGTAAACACACAATCAAAAAGTGTGCGCAGGTCATACGAGGCATATTATAGACAACGTGTAGATTATTATAAGAACACGTTTTCAAAATCTGGTTGTGGAGTAATAGATTGTAGGGTAGACGAGAGTTACGTAAAAAAATTATTAGGCTATTTTAAGCGCAGAGGTTAATGCTAAACAAATACTTTATAAACTATTCTAACAACAACTATACATTGCTTTTAAAGCGATGTGTTTTACTTTGCGTTTTGTTTGTAGGGTTTTCCACTTTTTCACAAACCGCTCCCAAAGTAAGTACCAAGATCGACACTACCTCCATAAAAATTGGAGACCAAATAACATTTACCGTTACGGTAGAAACGGATACAACAGCACAGGTTATTTTCCCAGAGGGGCAAACATTCTCGCCCTTAGAAACGGTAGAAGCATTTGCTACGGACACCACACGTCAAAACGACCGAATGACCCTGCAGAAAATCTATGCCCTTACTCAATTTGATTCCGGTTCATATAAAATACCCGCACAGCGGATAGAAATTAATGGGGAAGGATTTTTAACAGACTCCACACGCATAATTAACGTTGCCAATGTTGCCGTAGACACCTTGGCGCAGAAAATGTACGACATTAAACCCCTAATGGAAGTAGATAAGAGCTACTCTGCCATTTGGAAAATTCTTTTATTGGTAATTCTTGGGCTTCTCATTATTGGTGGCCTATTGTATTGGTTTGTTTTTAGAAAGAAACCGCTAACGGAAGAGGAAAAAGTAGCACTTTTACCTCCATATGATCGCGCTTTGCTAGAACTTAAAAATCTTGAAAAATCAAAATACCTTATTCAAGACGAGTATAAAGAGTACTATTCAGAACTGACTGGCATTGTTCGTTCTTACCTGGAAGAAGATGCTAATGTTTCCGCTTTGGAAAGTACAACCGATGAACTCATTGGCAAGCTTGAATTGCTAAAAGATGCGGGAGAACTAAAAATAGATGATGACACGCTACAACAGTTCAAACGTATTCTACAGACTGCAGATTTAGTTAAGTTCGCAAAATCCAAACCGGACACTTCAGTTGCCGAGCAAGACCGCCAATCTATTGAGCAAATCGTTCACAAAACCCATGATGCCCTCCCTGAGCCTACAGTGGAGGAATTGATGGAGCAAGAAGAATACAAAGAGGAGCTCGAGAAAAAGAAACAAAAGAAAAAGATTATATACGCCAGTGTAGCCGTTATTGGTGTTTTGGTGATTTCATTTGCAGCTGCTTCCGCCTATTACGGTTTCACATATGTAAAGGATACTATTCTTGGCCACCCTACAAAAGAACTTTTGGAGGGCGAATGGGTGTCCAGTTCTTACGGTTACCCGCCTATAAGTCTTGAGACTCCGCAAGTGCTCACTAGACAGGAGACCAAACTTACGCCAGAAATGAAGGGCTCCATAAAAGAGTTGCAAATGTTCAGTTACAATAGCAACCAAGGCTTCTTTATGGTAGGTACCACATCAACCACCTTGGCACAGGAAGTAGAACCCGAATTTAATAAATCTATAGAAGCATTTATTAAGAATTTAGAAAAAGGAGGGGCAAAAAATATCATCACCAAACAAGAAGAGTTTGTTACGGTTACCGGCGTAAAAGGAATTAAGGTCTTTGGTAGTGGTAAATTCCCAGTACCCGGATCAGATGAATTGATAGATGGCGAATACAGCATACTGCTTTTTGGCGGAAAAGGATTTCAACAGCAGATTATTATAAATTGGCTAGAAGAAGATGAGTACGCCCAAGAAATAGTAGATCGGATTTTAGGCTCAGTAGAAGTAAAAACAGAATTATAGATGTTGGATAATATATCATTTGCAAACCCGGAATTTTTTTGGTTGCTATTATTGCTTCCTCTGGCCGTGCTTTGGTATTTCTACAAACGTAAGGAACAGGTTGCCTCTTTAAAAATACCTACTATAAAAGGTTTTGAAAACACAGGCTTCCTTCCAAAATTAAAGCCTTTATTGTTTTTGCTCCGTCTATCCGCCCTTACCGCAATTATTGTGGCTATGGCAAGACCACAGACAGAGGATATCTCTACTAGAACCAAAACCACCAAGGGTATAGACATTGTTATGGCTATAGATGTTTCTTCCAGTATGTTGGCAAGAGATCTTAAACCTAATCGTCTGGCCGCTTTAAAAGACGTTGCTTCGGAATTCATTAAGGAACGCCCTAATGATCGTATTGGCTTGGTTGCTTATGCAGGCGAAGGCTACACCAAAACACCCATAACAAGTGATAAGGAGATAGTTTTACGAGCGCTACGGGAAATTACTTATGGGCAGCTAAATGACGGTACGGCAATAGGTATGGGCTTGGCCACTTCGGTAAATCGTCTAAAAGAAAGTAAAGCGTCTAGTAAGATTATTATTCTATTAACAGATGGGGTAAACAACTCCGGTTTTATAGAACCGCAGACCGCTGCAGATTTGGCCATAGAATTTGGTATTAAGACCTATACCATTGGTTTGGGAACTAATGGCAATGCACTTTCTCCGGTAGCTTATAACAGTGATGGTTCTTTTAGATATGGCATGCGCCAGGTTGAAATTGACGAGGACCTTCTAAAAGATATTGCAAAAGTTACAGGAGGGAAGTATTTTAGGGCCACTGATAATGAAAAGTTAGAGGCTATTTACGACGAAATAAACAAACTAGAAAAAACAGAGATAGAAGAGTTTAAATACTACAAGTACGAAGAGAAGTTTAGGCCTTGGGTTCTTTTGGCAGGTGCCTTGCTTTTATTGGAATGGCTTTTGAGAAATACCCTTTTCAGAAGTTTTATTTAAGATTTTTTTAGCGCAGTATTTGACAAACTTGTATTAGATTCAAACTACGAACAAAGCAGAATGATTCAATTAGACGAAAAAATATATTTCTATTTACTGGCCATAATACCGGTCATCATCGTCTTGTTCGCACTTTTGCAACTATGGAAAAAGCGAACACAGAAGAAATTTGCCGAAACTCCTCTTTTAAAACGACTATCTCCGGACAAGTCCAATTTTAAATCGGGCTTAAAACTTTTGTTCTTTTTGTTGGGCATCACCTTTCTGACATTGGGGCTGGTGAACCCTAAAATTGGCACGAAATTGGAAACCGTAAAACGCGAAGGTGTTGACGTGGTTTTTGCCGTAGATGTCTCTAAAAGTATGTTGGCGGAAGACATTGCCCCTAACCGTTTGGAGAAGGCCAAACGCCTCGTTTCCGAGATTATCAACCAATTGGCAAGTGACCGTATCGGTATTATTGCCTATGCAGGACAAGCCTTTCCGCAACTGCCCATTACAACAGATTATGGCGCTGCAAAAATGTTCTTGCAAAGCATGAATACAGATATGCTTACCTCGCAAGGTACCGCCATAAACGAAGCAATTAATCTGGCTACCACGTATTACAATGATGAAGAACAGACCAATCGTGTGCTTTTTATCATTTCAGATGGGGAAGACCACTCAGAAGGCAATACAAATGATGCTGTAGAGAAAGCCATAGAAGAAGGCATTCAGATTTTCACCATTGGGGTTGGAAAAACCAAGGGCGCTCCTATTCCAATTAAGAGAAATGGGGTTGTAGAAAGCCTTAAGAAAGATTCTCAAGGCGAAGTGGTCATTACTAAATTGAACGAAGATGTACTTATAGACATTGCAGATGATGGTAATGGAGAGTACATTGATGGTTCTAACACAGAAGCTGCCGTAGAACTCATAAAAGAGAAACTGCTTCAAATGGACAAGAAAGAGTTTGAAGCGAAACAATTTGCAGAATTCAAAGACCAATTTCAATGGTTTCTAGGTATTGGATTATTATTTTTGCTATTGGATATCTTTGTTCTTGACAAGCGAACAAAATGGCTCAAAAAGCTGAATTTATTCAACGAAAAAGAAATAGAATAATGAGGAATATTTTTTTCATATTGTTTTTTATCGGTTTCGTTTCTTTTGCACAAGAAGAGGAAAAAGAAAGAGAACAAGCACTTGACGCTTCTAAAAATCTAACTTACGAAGGCAACAAAGCACTCTCAGAAGATAATTTTATAGATGCCGAAGTAGATTACAGAAAGGCAATTGCCAAAAGCGATGAAAACTCTGCGGCACCTTACAACTTAGCGAATGCCTATTATAACAAAGAAACATATAGCGAAGCTTTTGGGCGTTACAAGCAAGCTGGTGAACTAGCAACTAATAAAGTTGATAAGCACAGTGCGTACCACAATATGGGTAACGTGTTCATGAAAAGAAAAGAATATCAAAAAGCCGTTGAAGCTTATAAAGAAGCCCTTCGTAATGACCCTAAAGATGAAGAAACGCGTTACAATCTAGCTTTGGCCAAAAAGATGCTCGAAAAAGAACAAGAGCAGAACGACCAAAACCAAGACAACAAAGACGATCAGGACAAGAACGAAGACCAGAAAGACGAAAACGAGGATAAAAAAGACGGCGACAATAAAGAAGAGAACCAAGACCAAGATAAGAAGGACGAAGGAGACAAGGGAGACGAAGGCGATAAGAACGAGGAACAGAAAGACGAGAATAAAGAAGGTGAAGGTGATGAAAAGGAGGAGCAGAAAAAACAACCTGACCAAGGTGAAGGTGACAAACCAGAAGAACAGCAGCAACAGCCCCGTCCCAATCAATTAAGTAAACAACAGGTACAAAATCTTCTTGAAGCCATGCAGAACGAAGAGAAAAAGGTACAAGAAAAAATAGACGCCCAAAAAGTAAAAGGCGTTAAGGTTAAAAACGAGAAAGATTGGTAAAGACCATTATACATAAAACCCTCTTAGCATTATTACCTATACTGCTTCTTGTTTTTTCTGTGAACGCGCAAGATGAGGCGGGCATTACCTTTGAAATGAAACTCAGCAAGGACAAACTGGGTATCAATGAGCGGTTGCGAGTAGATTTTACGATGAACAAGGATGGGGATAACTTTAATCCACCAGCTTTTGAAGGCTTTCGTGTTCTAATGGGACCATCGCAGTCCATTAGTTCTTCGTGGGTCAATGGTGTTCGTAGTTATTCCAAAACCTATTCTTACACCTTAGCTCCCACTACTAGAGGTAACATGACCATTAAGCAAGCTACTATTGTTATTGATGGAAAAACATATAAGTCTTTAGCAAGAAAAGTGGAAGTAACTGCTGCTGTAGACAAGCCCAGTGATCAAATGACGGCAGATGATGTAGCAGACGAAAGCTTACATCTAGTTGCTGAAGTTTCTAAGACAAACCCCTACTTAAACGAAGGGCTGAGTGTGGTCTATAAACTATACGTAAGTCCGTCTATAAGTGTTTCAAACTATCAACCATTGGACAATCCCAAATACAACAACTTCTGGAGCCAAGACATTCCTGTTTCTAGGCCTGTTGCAGAAAATGGAACGTACAAAGGAAAACCTTATCGTTATGTAGTATTAAAACGGGTAGTACTTTATCCGCAGAAATCCGGAAAATTAGAAATAGAACCGCTTTCTCTAGATGTTACTGTAGATGTACCTTCTAACAAGCGTGATTTCTTTGGAGGGCGTATATATTCACAAACAAACAAAACAGTTTCCGCCGGAAAACGCACTATTAACGTTAAGCCATTACCGGAAAAAGGAAAGCCCGTTAACTTTAGTGGAGCCGTTGGTAACTTTGATTTTTCCGTTACCACTAGCAAAACCGCCTTAAACGCCTCAGAATCATTACAGGCAAAGGTAGAAGTAAGCGGTAAAGGAAATTTAAAACTCTTTCAACTACCTGAGCCCAATTTACCAGGTTCTCTTGAGGTTTATGAACCTGAATTTAATGAGAATGTACGTACCACCCTATCAGGTTCACAAGGTAAGGTGAGTAACAGTTACACAATCGTACCTTCGTTTAAAGGTAAATACCCAATTCCCGGCATATCGTTCACATACTTTGACCCGAATGCAAAAACGTATAAGACCATTACTTCGGACGAAATTCTAATCAACGTAAAAGAAGGCCCTACCAACTCTAGCATTGGAAACACTGTTGATGGCAACTCTAATACAAAACAAACGGTAGCAGTAGGAAATCAATTTAACTTCCTAAAACTGGACTCGAATTTAAAACCTATAGGTTCTAACTATTTCTTTAGAACTAAACCGTACTACCTATGGTTATTACTACCATTAGTATTGATTCCCTTAGCCGTTTTATTAAGCAAAAAACGTGAGGCAATTGCTAGTGACGTAGTGGGCAATAAAGTTAGAAAAGCAAATAAGCTAGCCAGAAGATACCTCTCTAAAGCTAAAAAGGAATTAGGTAATAAAGAGGCATTTTACATTGCTTTAGAAAAGGCATTGCACAATTACCTAAAAGCCAAGCTTAAAATTGAAACATCTGAATTCAGTAAAGATAAAATAACCTCTCTTTTGAATGAAAAGCAGGTAGACAGTACTACCACAGAAGGGTTTATTTCATTACTCAAAAACTGTGAAATGGCGCGTTACAGCCCTTTTTCGGATGTGCAGATGCAACAGGATTACGATAAAGCAAGCGAGGTAATTTCGCATTTAGACAAACAGCTTTAATGAAAAAGTTATAAATTATTCAATTTGAAAATAACGAAGTGAAAAATATACTTCTCATACTTGTTTCCTTTTTAACCTTTACGGTTTCCGCTCAGAACAATGCGTTGTTTAACAAGGCTACGGAAGCCTACAATGTGGGCGAGTACCAAAAGGCAGTAGACAGTTATTTAGAGATTTTGAGCAATGGAAAACACTCTGCAGAGCTGTATTATAACTTAGGCAATGCTTACTACAAGCTTAACCAAGTTGCCCCAAGTATTTACTATTATGAAAAGGCACTTTTACTAAAGCCTAATGATAATGAGATTAAAAACAATCTAGGTTATGCCCAAAATATGACCCTAGATGCCATTGACCAAATACCGGTTACAGGACTTTCTAAAATCTATAATAACATAATAGGCAGTTTATCTTTTGACCAATGGGCCTATGCATCCATTATTTTTATGGTGCTTTTTGTCCTACTATATATAGCATTCTATTACTTTCATTATTCTTCCAGAAAACGACTTGCCTTTATCTTTAGCGTAATTTCACTTTTACTAATGATAACCTCCGTAGTGTTTGCTTTTCTTCAGCATAACAAATTTAAAGCAGATCAACCGGCTATTGTTTTTGCTAAAGAAGCTAGTGTAAAGGCTGAGCCAAACAAAAGAGGCCTAGAGACTTTCGCACTTCATGAAGGCACTAAAGTTAATGTAATTGAAGAGTTAAACGACTGGAAAAAGATTCGTATTTCTGATGGAACTACGGGCTGGATTCCATCCGAAGACATAAAAACATTGAAAGATTTTTAATATTTCCTTAACGATCAATAAAATAGTTGGTGTTATATTTGCGTTTCCTATAAACAACTATGAAAGTTTTTGCTCGTTTTCTTTTGCTTTCACTTTGGCTATTTGCCATTGCAGCGCCGAGCGTAATAACTTTGCTAGATGTTGACAACCCAGTTATTGTAACAAACCTAAATGAAGAGGAACAGCAAGAGAACCTCAAAAAATCTCCTGTAGAGGAAAAGTTCGTAAGTACTAATTATTATGATTTTTCTTTAATAGCCCTATCAGAACGATCTATTCTGGGTCATTACCACATTATGGGCTATATTGATTTCACAGTTGAAATTCTTCTCCCTCCACCCGAACACCTTAGTTAATCTTTTCCAACAAATTTATTTCGATTAGCTAAAAACTTGTTCTCTAATTTTAGTGAGGACGAAACTATTTTTTATATGTTCAAAAATTTTAAGAGCGACCTTCCCGCAAGTGTCGTAGTATTTTTTGTGGCCTTGCCTCTATGTTTAGGTATAGCCCTTGCCAGTGGCGCCCCGTTATTCTCAGGTGTAATAGCTGGTATTATTGGCGGTGTAGTTGTAGGAGCACTTAGTGGCTCCAAAATTGGTGTAAGTGGACCAGCAGCCGGATTGGCCGCGATTGTTTTAACTGCAATTGGCACCTTGGGAGGTTTTGAAAACTTCTTAGTTGCTGTTGTTCTAGGAGGCGTTATTCAAGTTGTATTTGGTATTTTAAAAGCAGGTGTTATTGGATACTATTTTCCTTCTTCTGTGATAAAAGGAATGCTTACCGGTATCGGTATTATTATCATTCTAAAGCAGATTCCTCACTTTTTTGGATACGACCCTGACCCTGAAGGTGATTGGGCCTTTTTCCAAGTAGACGGAGAAAATACATTTTCGGAGATTCTAAATACCGTTAATAATATTAGCCCTGGTGCTACACTAGTTGCGGTCATCGGACTATCTATTTTGTTGTTATGGGATAAAGTTCTTTCTAAAAAAGGGAAAATATTTCAATTGGTTCAAGGCCCCTTAGTTGCTGTTGCCGTAGGTATTATCTTTTTCATTCTGACACAAAACAGTGAAGCTTTGGCAATTTCTTCGGAACATTTGGTGAAAGTTCCTGTTCCTGAAGATGCAGCCTCGTTCCTAGGTCAGTTTAGCTTTCCTAATTTTAGTGCTATTGCTAATCCCGCAGTTTGGGTCACGGCTTTCACTATTGCACTGGTAGCAAGTTTAGAGACCTTACTGTGTGTTGAAGCAACAGACAAATTAGATCCAGAAAAGAACGTAACACCAACAAATAAAGAGTTATTAGCACAAGGTGCTGGTAATATACTTTCTGGTTTAGTTGGAGGTTTACCTATCACACAGGTAATTGTGCGTAGTTCCGCTAACATACAATCTGGAGGAAAATCTAAACTATCTACCATTTTACACGGTTTTCTCTTGTTGATTTCGGTTATTCTTATTCCAACATTATTGAATATGATTCCTTTGTCCGTATTGGCAGCTATACTATTTATTGTAGGTTACAAACTGGCAAAACCGGCACTTTTTGCAACGATGTACAAATTAGGATGGAAGCAATTTGTTCCTTTTATTGTTACCGTACTAGGAATTGTGTTTACTGATTTACTTGTTGGTATTAGTTTAGGATTAGCTGTTGGAATCGTTGTTATTCTATTGAAGAGCTATCAGAACTCGCACTTCTTGCATATAGAAGATGTAAGTAATGGCAAGCATAAAATAAAAATGACACTGGCCGAAGAAGTTACCTTTTTTAACAAAGGTGCTATCCTTAAAGAATTGGACAGTTTGCCAAGAGATACATATTTGGAGCTAAACTTGCTAAAAACCAGATATTTAGACATTGATATTATTGAAATTTTAGATGATTTTTCGGTGAAAGCCAAAGAACGAAACATTGATATTCAATTGGTATCAAAACGCGGTGTAATAGAAAACCCGGATAGCTTTACTGAGTTTTTCAGGACAAGGCCCAAATCTAAAATAAGTCTAAGTTAAGCGCCATGAGAAGGAACAGGTATAAAATAGCGGTATTCTCAGATTTGACGGACAGCATGCTAAGCCTTCTTAAAAGTTCGGTTAGCTTGGCACAAATGATTGATGGTGAAATAGAGGTTTTTAACGTTACAAAACCTACCAAAATTATTGGCAAAGACAATCAATTATCGGCAATTCGCACCATAAACCGTGAGTATATTTTAACCGATAAGCGAATGAGAGGTATCGTTTCACCTATATCAGAGGATTATAATGTTCCTATTAACTACACTAGCACTTTTGGTAATGTAAAAACTGAAATTGCCAGATATTTATCGGAAAACGAACCAGATGTTATCGTTCTTGGAAGAAAAAAAATAAAACCTTTCAATACTATAAACGATAGAATCACCAACTTTGTCTTAGGCACTTTTAAAGGGTCTGTTATGATTGTCCCCGAAACAAATAGTCTCGAGCCAGGGAAAAAGATTGGAATTGGCATGCTTAATTGCTCAGGTGAATCCTATAATTCACCTTTCAGTGAAACTCTTTTTACCCATGCAAACAGTCCATTAAAGTCCTTCAATCTTATTGATGGCTCTAAGCCACAGCCACAGCCCTATCAGTTTTTAGGGAGGAAAACGGTGAATTATGTTTTTGATTACAATCAAAACACAATAAAGACACTTCCTACTTATCTTTCTATGAGCAACATAGATTTGTTGTTCGTAGAACGAAAAAGAAAGGAAAATGACAACACCACTGATGTAGCAAACATGTACGATACAGCAAAAAAACTAGGGGTTACTCTTATGGTTGCCGGTGAAAAACGCACTAATAACGAGTACCAAACTAATTTACAAATAGCATAATTAAAATAAAAAATATATGAAAGCACATACTAAGGAGACGCAAGCAACTATGACTCCTGAAAAAGCATTAGTCTTTTTAAAAGAGGGCAACCAACGTTTTCAACAAAACCTAAAAGCCAACAGAAACCTTTTAGAACAAGTTAATGACACTAGTGAAGGACAGTGGCCCTTTGCCACTATATTAAGCTGTATTGACTCCAGAGTTTCGGCAGAACTAGTTTTTGACCAAGGTCTAGGCGATATTTTCAGTATTCGTATTGCGGGGAACTTTTCTAATGAAGATATTCTAGGCAGTATGGAATTTGCTTGTAAACTTGCCGGCACTAAACTTGTTGTTGTATTAGGCCATACGAGCTGTGGTGCTATAAAAGGAGCTTGTGACCATGCCAGATTGGGGAATCTAACAACTCTAATAAATAAAATAGAACCTGCAGTAGAAGCCGTGAGCGAACCTGCGGATGAAAGCCAGAGAAATTCAAAAAACCTTGAATTTGTAGATAAGGTTTCTGAAAAGAATGTCCTTTTGACCATAGAAAACATTCGCCAGCAGAGTCCGGTTTTAGCTGAGATGGAAGACAATGAAGAGATTAAAATTGTTGGTGCTATGTATGACATATCTAACGGAGAAGTCGTATTTTACTAATAATCTGAATTAGATAGGTAAAAAAGGTCAATGTTGACGTTGACCTTTTTAAGTATCGCCTTAAGATTTAGCTTTATTTTGTAAAAAATTACAAGATGAACCTAGATACTGTTTTTGAAAACAATGAAAAGTGGATTGCTGAAAAACTAGAAACAAGTCCGGACTATTTTGAGCAGTTGGCAGAAGGCCAAAGTCCGGAATTGCTATACATTGGTTGTTCAGACAGTAGGGTTACCGCAGAAGAAGTTATGGGAGCAAAGCCAGGCGAAGTTTTCGTGCATCGCAACATTGCGAATATGGTAATCAGTATTGATCTTAATGTACTTTCCGTTGTAAAGTACGCCGTAGATTACTTAAAAGTAAAACATATTATAGTTTGCGGCCATTATGCTTGTGGTGGTGTCAAAGCGGCTATGCAATCAAAAGACCTAGGTGTATTGAACCCTTGGCTACGTAACATACGTGACGTATACCGTCTTCACAAAGAAGAACTCAACACTATTGAAGACGAGACAAAAAAATATGATAGGTTAGTAGAACTAAACGTAAAAGAACAATGCGTTAACCTGATTAAAACAGCTGTGGTGCAAAAAGCATTTCGCGACCACGGATTAAAAGTACACGGTTGGATATTTGATGTTCACACCGGGAAATTAATAGACTTAAAAATAGATTTTGAAGGTTATCTCAAAAATATAATGGAAATCTATCATTTAGATTAAGTAAGTCTATTCTATCGAAACTTAAACTAATCCTTAGTATTAATCTTAACTCTATGAAAAATCTTTTCTTAAACTTTAAAGGAGACTTATTTGGAGGAATAACGGCAGGTATTGTTGCCCTACCCTTAGCGCTAGCTTTTGGTGTTAGCTCAGGCCTTGGCCCTAGCGCCGGACTTTACGGAGCTATTTTCATTAGTTTTTTTGCTGCACTCTTTGGAGGTACTAACACCCAAATTTCCGGGCCTACTGCACCAATGACCGCAGTAAGTATGGTAGTTATAGCTGGTATAATTGCCATAAACGACGGTAGCATAGAGAAAGCATTGCCCGCTATTTTAGTTGTATTTCTATTGGCTGGCCTAATGCAGGTTGGACTTGGTCTTTTAGGTATTGGTAAATACATACGCTACATTCCTTATCCTGTTGTCTCTGGTTTCATGACAGCAATTGGGGTTATTATATTGGTAACGCAAATTTTACCGGCAATAGGATACTATCCAAAAGAGGATGAGGCCTTTGTTGAGCAATACAAACCAATGGCCGAAGAGATTATTCTAGATAATATTTTAAAAGAAGAAGCCGGGGAAGGTATTCTTGTTCTAGAAAATTTTGAAGAAACTATTAAACGTGCAGGGAATATTACTGAAGATGATATGCTTAAAGAAGCACGTACTTTGGCAAAAACTGAAGCTTCAGGTGTGCTGGGTGCTCTTAAAATAATGCCAAGAGCTTTACAGAACATTAATTGGCTAGAGCTTATTCTAGCCTTATCTACCATTGTAATTATATATGGTTTCAAAAAAATAACAACTGCAATCCCTAGTGCCTTGGTAGCACTTATTGTAGTATCTGGTGTAGCTTATGGTTTTGGGTTTAACTATAGACCAATTGAAGAAATCCCAAGTGGTTTTCCCGTACCCAACCTAGGCATATTCACTGGTTTTGAACTAAGCTCGGTAACCCCATATATTTTCACTGCCCTGACTTTGGCATTACTAGGAGCTATTGATTCCCTTTTAACTTCTGTAGTTGCAGATAATATGACCAAAACCAAACACCAACCCAATAAGGAATTGGTAGGACAGGGAATAGGAAACAGTATCGCCGCTATTTTTGGAGGAATCCCGGGAGCAGGTGCCACTATCCGTACTGTTGTAAATATAAATGCAGGCGGCAAAACTAAACTATCCGGTATGGTAGCTGGTGTATTACTATTGGTTGTTCTTTTAGCATTAGGACCAGTAGCTTCTCAAATACCGGCAGCTGTACTCGCAGGAATTCTAGTAACAGTAGGTATTGGTGTTATGGACTACAAAGGTCTAAAAGCTATTCCTAGTTTACCTAAGGATATGAGTTTAGGGCCAATAAAGTTCAGCTCAGAAGTAGTGATAATGCTTGTTGTGCTTGTTCTTTCTTCCGTTTGGAATTTGGTATATGCAGTAGGTGTTGGTCTAGTAATTGCATCTCTAATGTTCATGAAGAAAATGGGGGACCTTACCGCCGAAAGATCAGACGTTAAATCATTAGAAAAAGAAGAAGGTTGGGCAGATGAAGCTGGTATTCCTAAAAACCTTAGAGACAAAATTTTCATCAAACATCTTAAAGGGCCTTTATTCTTTGGTTCTACTAGTGAATTTCAAATACTGGCGGATCAAATTCCGAGGTCGGCATCAACAGTAATTATCCGAATGGACCGTATGCAGTACATGGATCAATCCGGTCTTTACACTTTAGAAGATGTACTCATAGATTTACATAATTCTGATATAGAAGTCTTGTTTGTTGATGTTCTTAACCAGCCACGTTACATGATGGAGCGTGTGGATCTAATACCGGATTTAATCCCGGTAGACCATATTTTTGACACCTTTAATGAGTGCTTAAAATACTTACAACAAAACAAAAATGACAGGTCAATCGAAGCTTCAGCGTAACAGCTATACAATTTATGAGCAATAATGTATTCGGTAATGCCGCAAAAGTCCTAAATTTGCGGCTTTAGCCGAACATCATGATCGATACCATAAAAAAGCACATTACAGAGGTAGAAAAATTTACCGCTACTACTAAAGAGGAACTGGAAACCTTCCGTATTAAATACCTAGGTAAAAAAGGACTCTTAAACGATTTCTTTGCGGAGTTCAAAAATGTACCCAATGAGCAAAAAAAGGAATTCGGTCAAACTATAAATCAGTTAAAGCAAGCCGCCAACGAAAAACTAAATACCCTTAGGGATTCTCTTGAGAGCAAAACCGAAGAAAAAAGTATTTATGGTGATTTAACACGGCCAAGCGAACCTATAGAACTTGGGGCACGACACCCTATTTCTATAGTGAAGAACCAAATTATAGAAATTTTCTCCAGAATTGGATTCAATGTATCAGAAGGGCCAGAGATTGAAGATGATTGGCACAATTTTACAGCCTTGAACTTACCTGAATATCATCCTGCTAGAGACATGCAGGATACATTTTTTGTTCAAACTGACCCAGATATTTTATTGCGCACGCACACTTCATCTGTTCAAGTGCGTTACATGGAAAACAATCAACCTCCTATACGTACCATTTCTCCGGGAAGAGTATACCGTAACGAGGCTATTTCAGCACGTTCGCACTGTTTCTTTCACCAAGTGGAAGGATTATATATTGATAAAGATGTTTCGTTTGCAGATTTAAAGCAGACACTTCAATTTTTCACTACCGAGCTTTTTGGGAAATCCAAAATTCGTTTACGCCCCTCTTATTTCCCATTTACGGAGCCTAGTGCAGAAGTAGATGTGTATTGGGGCCTTGAAACTGAAACTGATTATAAGATGACAAAAGGTACCGGTTGGCTAGAAATCATGGGTTGTGGTATGGTAGATCCAAATGTATTGGACAACTGTGGTATTGACTCTAAAGAATACTCTGGTTTTGCTTTTGGAATGGGAATTGATAGAATTGCTTTATTGCTGCATCAAATTTCTGACATTCGTTTATTGAGTGAAAATGATGTACGGTTCTTAGAGCAGTTCAAAAGCGCCCTATAATCGTTATTAAGGTGAAGAAAGATATAGAAATACCTATTGCCATAGATGTTCACATTGCCATTATTAGGGAATGGAACGAAGATTTCCTATCCAAAGTTTGGAATGCCTACATCATAAATAGTAGAGCAGATGAAATTGAAATGGCAATTGTGGTATCCAAAGGTTTTGATGACGAGCGTCAAACCTCTACCATGAGACACGGTATTGGCACTATCGCTCCAAAGACGTTTAAGAAAGTAGAAATGCTTCAAGAAGAAATTCTTTCATTGAACAATGAATTCTTTGTTACATTCTTTGCTGAAGGCAAGCTTTTTGAAAAGCGTTTCGTATTCCTAAAGAATACCATCTCCGAGAAAAACCTTACCAACATTCCCTTAATCGAAAAAGATGGAATTTTTGCAACCTAAGTCTCACTTAGTGCAGTTTTATCTTTAATAATTTACTCCTTGTTAAGTATCTACCTTTTAATACGATACTAAATTTAGTTTATAATCAAGAATTATTTTTATAGAGCTAATTTACAAGTAGTTACTTCCTAATTTTATCCTTTGTAACAAAACTTTAACTCTCTTTAAGAAAATTTAAGTTCGGTTGGTTTGTTTATTACCGAACTAACACTACCTTTGTTGCTTCAAATCTAGAATTATGGATAAAGAAGAATATAAACAAAGATTAATAGAAGAGTTGGGAGTTCATTTTGAAAATGAATATAGCCTACCTCCATTGGCAGCAAGAATCTTTGGAAATCTTGTAGTTACTGATGAAGTAGGCCTTACGTTCGATGATTGCCAAATGAAAAGAGGAGCTAGTAAGAGTTCCATCTCAACATCACTCAATTTATTACTTCAGCTTGGGATGATTACATATTTTACGAAATCTGGTGATAGAAGAAGATATTTTAAGATTTCGGATAAAAGTACATTTTTTGTCAAAAAGCTAGAACAAGCATTGAAGAAAGCGGCCAACGAGTCTAAAATGATACAAAAAGTTGCTAAATATGATCAAGAGTATAATGTAGAGAAATACAACTCCAACAAAGAAAAGATAGAAGCTTATATGAAGTGTTTAGACCAAAATGAAGTAATATATAAAGAGACTATTGAGGCTTTAAAAAAACTTATATAAAAAAATTTAATAAAAAGGTTCGTTTTAAACCGAACAAACTGAATTAACAAAACCTTAACAAGGTCGAATAAATAATTTAATACAAGTAAACATCCATCTAAAATGAAAAAGTTATCAATCATAGGAGTATTAAGCGCAGGACTTCTTTTAAGTTCCTGTTTTGGAACAACCCCAACGGCACCTGCGGCAGGGGCAACACCTCCTCCACCAAGTTTAAAAGTAAGTGTGTTAAAAAAACAAGACCTTACTGTATACAACCAATTTTCTACTACACTAGAAGGTAAACAGAATGTAGAAATCTGGCCTAAAGTTGCTGGCTTTGTGCAAGAAGTATATGTTGAAGAAGGTCAAAAAATTAAAAAAGGGCAACCTCTTTTTAAATTAGAAACCCAAACCTTGAACCAAGATGCCAATGCCGCCAAAGCTTCTGTAAACGTGGCGAAGGTAGAAGTAGACAAACTTAAACCCTTAGTAGAAAAAGGTATAATTAGCGAAGTTCAGTTAGAGACTGCCAAAGCACAACTTGCTCAGGCTCAAGCTAATTACCAAAGTGTTGCTTCAAATATTGGTTACTCACGTATCACCAGCCCTGTAGATGGTTATATAGGTGAAATTCCCTTTAAAATAGGTGCCTTGGTAAGTTCTGCTATGGGGCAACCATTAACTACCGTATCTGACGTTAGCGAGGTTCGCGCCTATTTTTCAATGAATGAAAAAGAATTGTTGAAACTAAAAGAATCCATGCCAAAAAACGACAAAAATGCTTTGGATATGGAAAAAGCTCCAAGGGTTTCACTAATCATGATCAATGGTGAGGAATATGCTGAAAAAGGTAAAATTGCAATGATCAATACTATCATTAATAGTACAACAGGAAGTGTAACTGCACGAGCTGATTTTGATAACAAGAACAACTTGTTAAGCAGCGGTAGTACAGGAAAAATAAAAATTCCAACAGTATATAACGGCGCATACGAAATACCGCAAACAGCAACTATTGACCTTCAAGGTAAGAAATTAGTTTACGTGGTTAAAGATGACAATACAGTTACTACTATGCCATTAGATATCATCACTACTACCAAAAATGGCTTTATCGTTGAGAAAGGGTTTGAAGAAGGGACTACTATAGTTCTGGAAGGGGTCTCTAAATTAAAAGACGGAATGACCATCAGTCCGGTCAAATAAGCATCCGCCAATTATCATAACATATAAATAAAGAACAATGTTTCAAAAATTTATAGATCGTCCCGTACTATCTACGGTGATATCGATCATCATAGTTATTCTAGGTGTTTTGGGTTTGACGACCTTACCTATTGAGGAATACCCTGAAATAGCACCACCAACCGTTCAAGTAACAAGTACCTATACAGGTGCGAATGCTGAAACGGTACTAAAAAGTGTTGTTGTACCATTAGAGGAGCAGATAAATGGTGTTGAAGACATGTTATACATGACTTCCAACGCAAGTAATGACGGTGCTGCAACCATTAACGTATTTTTTAAACTGGGTACTGATCCTGATATTGCCGCGGTAAACGTTCAGAACAGGGTTGCCCGAGCAAATAGTGTCCTGCCACAAGCAGTTGTACAGACTGGTGTTATTACCCAAAAGTCTCAAACTAGTGCATTGTTATTCTTCTCTCTATTCTCGGATAACGATGAATATGATGCCACTTTCGTAGAAAACTACGCTAGAATTAACATCGTACCTAAGTTACAACGTATAGAAGGTGTGGGTAACGTTACCGTTTTTGGTTCTAAGGATTACTCCATGCGTATATGGTTAAATCCTGAAAAGATGGCCGCATATAAACTTATGCCATCAGACATACAAAATGCACTTAGAGAACAAAACCTTGAAGCAGCAACAGGTAAAATTGGTGAAAATGCCGATGGTGTTTATGAATATGTATTAAAGTATAAAGGTCGTCTTTCTGATGAAGCTGAATATGAAAATATCATTATTAGAGCGCAGGAAAATGGTCAGTTTTTAAGACTTAAAGATGTTGCTGAAATTGAATTAGGTGCTTTTAATTATGGTACCAAGAACGAAGGTATGGGTAAGCCCGGTACCGCTGTTGGTATTTTTCAAACTTCAGGATCTAATGCAAATGCTATTATTGATGAGATTCAAACTATACTAGATGAAAGCAGTCAAGATTTCCCTAAAGGACTGGATTATGTAATTCCTTATAACACTAAAGATTTCTTAAGTGCATCTATAGAACATGTTGTACAAACCTTAATAGAAGCCTTTTTATTGGTTTTCTTAGTGGTTTTCATATTCCTACAGGATTTTAGATCTACGTTAATACCCGCTATTGCCGTTCCGGTGGCGATTATTGGTACGTTCTTCTTTTTATCGCTCTTTGGATTTTCCATTAACATGTTGACTTTGTTCGCAATGATTCTGGCCATTGGTATTGTGGTGGATGATGCCATTGTGGTGGTGGAAGCGGTACACGCCAAAATGGAGGAAGGTGCTACCAATGCTAAACTAGCCACCAAATCTGCAATGACAGAGATTTCAGGTGCCATTATCTCTATTACTTTGGTAATGTCCGCTGTATTTATCCCGGTATCGTTCATTAGTGGGTCATCAGGTGTGTTCTACCAACAGTTCGGTATAACATTGGCTATTGCCATTCTTATTTCCGCGGTAAACGCTTTAACGTTAAGTCCGGCCTTGGCCGCACTCTTATTGAAGCCCCATAATACATCCGAAGAAAAGAAAAAAGGATTTTCAAAGCGTTTCTTTTCAGCCTTTAATACCGGTTTTAATGCAATAACCGATAAATACGTTAGCTCAGTAAAATTCATTATCAAAAGAAAATGGGTAACAGGATTGTCTCTTGTAGTGTTTGGAGTTATAGCGTACATGTTATTTCAATCAACACCAACTGGTTTTATACCAAATGAAGATAAGGCGATTGTGTTTGCCGATGTTACCATGCCTCCTGGTACCACTTTAGAGCAAACGCAGAAAACCGTTAAAAAACTAGATTCTATTTATGCTTCAATGGATATCATTAAAGCTAGAATGAACATTACAGGATTTAGTATTTTGAATAGTGTAAACGGTGGTTCTTATGGCTTCTCCGTACTTCGTCTTAAAGATTGGGGCGAACGAGAAGGCGATGCAGAATCCGTTAAAGCCGTGGTAGGAAGCCTGTTCGCAAAAACAGCCGGCCTAAAAGACGCCAAAGTATTCTTCTTTACTCCACCAAGTGTGCGTGGTTTTGGTAACTCTACCGGTTTTGAAATGAACCTACAGAGTAAAGATGCAGATGACTGGCAGACCGTAAACAAAGTAACCAATGAATTCTTGGCTGCAATTAACGCAAGACCAGAAGTTCAATATGCCATTACGAACTTCAATGCCAATTTCCCTCAATATGAATTGGAGGTTGATGTTGAGAAAACTAAAATGGCCGGTCTAGCGGTAACAGATGTATTTAGCGCCATGCAAGGATATTATGGTGGATTGTATACGACTGACTTTAACAAGTTTGGTAAGCAATATCGTGTAATGATCCAAGCAAAACCAGAAGATAGAGCAGATGAAAACTCATTGAACCACATTTTCGTAACGAATGCAAGTGGCGAGTCGGTTGCCGTATCTCAATTTGTATCGTTAAAGAAAATTTACGGTCCTGAAGTGGTAAGTAGATTTAACCTGTTAAGTTCTGTAAAAATTAATGGAGCCATGAACCCTGGTTATTCTACAGGTGATGCCATTAAGGCAATTGAAGAGGTTACCGCACAGGTATTACCTAACAATTATACTTACGAATATTCAGGGCTTACAAAAGAGGAAAATAGCGCAGGTAGCCAAACCATCATCATTTTTATATTGAGTTTGGTATTTGTGTACTTCTTATTAAGTGCTCAGTATGAATCGTATATTTTACCATTTTCAATTCTACTGTCGCTACCCGTTGGTATTGCAGGAGCAATTGGCTTCGTAAGCATGGCAGGACTTGAAAACAACATCTATTTTCAGATTGCATTGATCATGCTTATTGGTCTACTTTCTAAAAATGCCATTCTTATTGTAGAATTTGCATTGCAGCGAAGAAAACACGGTATGTCTATCATTGAATCCGCTATTGACGGTGCCAAAGCGAGACTTAGACCCATTTTAATGACATCGTTTGCCTTTATCCTTGGTTTAATGCCATTGGCCTTGTCCACAGGTATTGGAGCAGTCGGTAACCGATCTATTGGTATGAGTGCTGTTGGGGGTATGTTGATAGGTACCATATTTGGTGTATTCGTCATACCGGCATTATATGTCATTTTCCAGACCATTCAAGAGCGTATAACCGGTGCTCCACAACAAGAAGTAATTGAAGAACCAAAGAACTAGAGAAATCATGAAAACTATTATAACAAATAAATTCATATTGGTGGCCATGCTCCCGCTTTTGCTACAATCATGTTTTGTAGCTAAAAATTACGAGCGGCCAGAGGTCGAAACCGAAAACCTATATAGAACCGATAACCTGCCTCAGGACAGTGTCTCGTTCGCATCAGTTTCTTACAAAGACTTGTTTACCGACTCTCATTTGAAGACCTATATTCAAAAAGGACTTGAAAACAACCTTGATATTCGTATTGCCTTACAGAGCATTGCGGCAGCAGAGGCATATGTAAAACAAGGGAAAGCAGGTTACTTGCCAACTTTAAATGGTGCAGCAAGTGCTACAAGAACAGCAAGAACCAGTGAGAACGGTCAATTCGGAAGTTTTTTTACGCAACCTTTTAATCAATATGAAGCTTCCGGAACAATATCTTGGGAAGCTGATATTTGGGGGAAAATTAGAAGTAGTAAACGCGCTAGTGACGCAAGTTACCTACAAACCGTAGCGGCCCATAAAGCTGTAAAAACTAGTTTGGTGGCACAAATAGCCACAACCTATTATCAAATTTTAGCCTTGGACAAACAGATTTCGGTAACGGAAGAAACCATAGAAAACCGTTCTAAAAGTCTAGAAACCATTTCTGCTTTAAAAGAAGCGGGACAAGCAAACCAAGTGGGAGTTGACCAGACAGCGGCTCAACTATATAGTGCTCAAAGTCAGTTATTGGACCTTAAGAATACACTATACCAGACAGAGAATACTTTAAGTCTTCTTTTGAGTGAACAGCCACAATCCTACGCACGTGGTTCTTTGGATGAGCAATCCTTAACCAATGAACTGCAACTTGGTGTTCCGGCCCTATTGTTGCGCAACAGACCGGATATTATGCAAGCTGAATACGACTTGGTCAATAGTTTTGAATTGACCAACGTTGCAAGAAGTAACTTTTACCCATCTATTACCCTTTCGGCACAAGGTGGCTTACAAAGTTTGGAGATAGATAACTGGATAGACTCTAGTTCTATTTTTGCCAATTTAGTTGGTGGACTTACACAGCCTATTTTCAACGGTAGAAAAATAAGAACAGCCTATGAAGTGGCGCAAGCAGAACAAGAACAATCCTTATTAAGCTTTAAAAAAGCACTTTTAACCGCAGGTACGGAAGTGTCGGAAGCTTTATATGATTACGATATCTCTGTAGAAAAAGAAGCGTATGTAACCAAACAAGTGGTTGCACTAAAAAGAGCGGAAACAAACTCTGAAGAATTATTAAACAGCGGATACTTAACCTATTTGGACCTTTTGACCGCAAGGGAAAACTCACTGAATGCAGAACTTAATTTGGTCAATAACAAGTTTGATCAATTATCTGCCAAAGTAGAACTATATCGTTCCCTTGGTGGCGGATGGCACTAAACATTTGCTGACACATGATAAACAAAGACCAATTTTTAGAATTTGCCCTTTCTAAATTCTTGAAATTTGGGAGCAAGCGCTTTACTATTGATGATTTGGCCCACGAACTTGGCATATCTAAGAAAACGATATACAAGAACTTTACGGGCAAAGAACAAATCATAAAAGAAAGTCTGGCCGCTTTTCTTACCAAATTAAGGTCTAACATTTATGAGTGTGTAGAGAAGGAGAAATCCGATCCTATTCTAGCGGTTATTTCAATATATAGAATAGGATTGGATACCCTTAAAAGTTTTAATCCTACCTTTTTACGCAGTTTAAAAAAGTACTATCCCGAAGTTTATAAAATGTTTAGCGATTTCAGGGAAAATGAAGTTTCGGCTCTTGTTAAAGACTTGTTGCACAGTGCTCAAAAAAAAGGTCATCTCCGAAAAGATGTGAATATAAAACTTACCTATGAGCTCTATTATAACCGAATGGAAGATATTCTTCATGCCGCACCCAACAATTTTTATAAGGATTTCACTCTAGAAGAACTTCTGAACCATCTTATCATAAACAATATTAGGGGTATTGCCACCAAAAGCTATTTGGACAAAAATGATGCTTTTTTTCTTTCCTAGATTACCATAGTTTATATGGGTGCTTGCTCAATTGCGAATTGTAATATTTTACATTGCCCGTTACTTCTTCTCCCAACCACAATGGTTTTTTAAGGGTTTGGTTTTCAGATTGTAGCTCTACTTCCGCAACAACAAGACCTTCATTATCACCATGGAATTCATCTATTTCGTAAATGTGATTGCCTATCGGCACATTGTAGCGTACTTTATCTATAATTCCGGGCTCGCAAATCAGCAAAAGTTGCTCGGCATCGGAAACGGAAATTTCCTTTTCCCATTCAAATCGGACGGTTCCCGCATCATTTGATTTTCCTTTTACAGTCAAAAAACCTGATTCCCCTTTTATTCGCACACGCACGGTACGCTCTTTATCAGTATTTAAAAAACCTTGAACAATCCGTTCTTTTAAAGTTGCCTGCTCTTGATACGCTACTGATGTAACCAAGAATTTACGTTCAATCTCAATCACTTGATGCTGCTATTTTCTTTATGGTGTCGGATTCAATAATATGCGACTCAAAGCCGTCGTTGGCAACCTTAACCATAGCGGTTGCTATCGTTTCCGGTTGTATTGAGCGGAATTTTTGAAGCGGCCCCGCTAAGACCAGATTCACTACTTTCATTAACTGTTTAAAAATCCATTCGCCTGCCCGCTTTTCTTCGCGTTTGCCACCAATCAACGATGGTCTAAACATATAGGTCTTCCCTAAATATTCCTTTTGCACCGCTGCTTCCATTTCGCCTTTTACACGATTATAAAAGACGCTACTTTTAGCATTCGCCCCCATAGAGGAAATAACTAAAAAAGATGAAATGGCATGTTTAGCGGATAGCTTGGCAGCGGCTACGGGAATACCATAGTCTATATTCCGGTACACTTCTTTATTGGGTGTTTTTGACTTTGTAGTACCAATACAACAAAAGACCTCATCACCCGTAAAATTAGATTCAAATTGCTCTAACTTCATTAAATCCCCTAAATGTTCTTCTATCTTTTCATTGGGTGGTCCAACGCTGGAGCGTGAGAACAATTTAATTTTCTCGTAGCGGTCATCCTCAAGTAAAAGTTGTAGCAAAATGCCTCCGGTAAGACCGGTTGCCCCAAGAATAATTGCCGTCTTTTTTTGTGTTTTCATCCAACTAAATATAAACTAATTTTGCAGTATGCCAAACGATTTTCAATTGCGAAAAATTATTCATGTGGATATGGATGCCTTCTATGCATCTGTAGAGCAATTGGACAATCCAGATTTACGCGGAAAGCCCATTGCCGTTGGCGGAAGCTCAAAAAGAGGTGTAGTGGCGGCAGCCAGTTACGAAGCCAGAAAATTTGGTGTTCGCAGTGCCATGAGTAGTGTAGTGGCACAACGCAACTGCCCTGAACTAATTTTTGTAAAAGCACGCTTTGAACGTTATAAGGAAATATCCAAAATTATACGCGGTATTTTTCATGAATATACGGATCTGGTAGAACCACTTTCCCTAGATGAAGCCTATCTGGATGTTACCGTAAATAAAAAGGGAAATCCCTCTGCTTCATTAATGGCAAAAGAGATACGCCAAAAAATATTTGATACTACTGGACTTAATGCATCTGCTGGAATTTCAATTAATAAGTTCATCGCCAAAGTTGCCAGCGACATTAATAAACCCAATGGGCAGAAAACAGTAAACCCAGAAGAAGTATTAGAGTTTTTGGAAGAGCTTGAAATCAGAAAATTTTATGGTGTAGGGAAGGTTACAGCAGAAAAAATGTACAAATTGGGCATTTTTACCGGCAAAGACTTAAAATTAAAAACAGAAGAATTTCTAGAAGAAAATTTCGGCAAAAGCGGTAACTACTATTACAACGTGGTTCGTGGTATTCACACAAGCGAAGTCAAACCGCACCGCATTCCAAAATCCGTTGGTGCGGAACGTACCTTTAACGAAAACCTTAGCAGTGAGGTCTTCATGCTAGAACGACTTGAGCATATTGCCGAAGAACTTGAAAAACGCCTCAAAAAAGCAAATATTGCCGGCAAAACCGTGACTTTAAAAATTAAATACAGTGATTTTACACTAAACACACGTAGTAAGACCCTGAATTATTTCATCTCGTCTAAAGGACTAATTTTAGAAACGGCCAAAGAACTTTTGTATCAAGAAAAATTACAGAACTCGGTTCGTTTGTTGGGTATTTCCTTGGCAAATCTCAATACGGAGAAAAAACAGAAAAATGTAAACAAGGAAACAGTCTCGGTACAGTTAAAATTTGAATTTTAAGAAACGCATCTTTTTTTTGTAAAAAATTAACAAGATTTTAAATGTTTGCACAAGAGTGCTACAATTTAGATAGTTTGTGTTAGAATTTTTGGCCTTTCAACACCTTTCTAAGCCAACTCCCTCCGCTTTAATCCACTATCTTTATATCTAGCTTAGGCGTCATTTGCACTATGAAAAAAATGCATTTCAAATTGACGTTTTTTTATACGAGTATTCAGTTAAAAGCCTGTCCAGTTGATACGAACTAAAATTAGAACCTACACTAAAATTTCTGCCTTGGCAGATATTAAGATCGAACCATTTGATGTTAATAAGCGGTACACCAAACCGCATAGGCACAACAAGTACATGGAGCTGGTCTTTTTTAGTGCAGGTAGCGGTATGCACTATATGGATGAAACAGGTTATCCCATAGCGCCACCCGTTATTTTTATTATTAAGAAAGATGAAGTCCACCATTGGGAAATAGACACCATACCAGAAGGGTTTGTTATTATAATTAAAGAAGGATTTCTAGAAAAAACATTAGATAAACACATCAACCTTCAATTAAAGCAGTTAACGAACATGCGGGTTATCCATCCGGAGCAAGACCCGAGTATTCAATCCCTTTTTGAAATCGCATCAAAAGAAATAAAAGAAAATTGCACCGGTAGGGATATTTTGGTAGAAGGTGTACTCAAAGCCTTATTCTCTAAAATATTGACCTACGTAAAGGTTGATGAAACCGTATCTACCAGTAATTTAGAGGAGCGTTTTGATGAGCTATTAGCACGCAAGCTTAAAAACGATGTAGCTTATTATGCCGAAAAACTGAATACTACCGCCCAGAACCTAAATGCACTTTGCAAACGAAAACATGAGAAAACGGCTTCTACTGTGATTGCCGACCATATATTGAAGGAAACAAAACGCCTTTTACTTTACACCGACCTTTCCGTTACCGAAATTGCATACAAATTTGACTTTACCGATGTTTCTCATTTTGTCAAATATTTTAAGCGTCATGAAGGTCAAACGCCATTACAATTTAAAAAAGTAGCGATCGTACCTTAACTTTTTCAAACAGACCATAATTCAATAGGGGTTAAGGGTAATTTCGACACCTAATTAATACCAAACCTATTGAACATGAAGTTTTATCGCGCATTATTAGTATTACTTGCACTAATTCCGATAGTTACATCTGCCCAGATTTCAGGAAAAATAACTGATGCAGACAATGATTATCCACTGGAATATGCAACTGCCGCCATCTTTAATCAAGAAAACGGCGAATTGGTCACTGGAGTCATTACAGACCTAAACGGATTCTTCACCATTGAGGACGTTAAAAACGGAACTTACTACTTAGAAGCCTCATTTATTGGTTTTGAAACCAAAACCGTTAGGGACATTACGGTACAAAACAGAAAAGCGATAGACTTAGGTACCATAGCCCTTTCCATTGGCGGCACCCAACTTGAAGAAGTTGTCATAAAGGGAGAGCGTGCTACGGTTATCAATAAAATAGACCGCCAGGTTTTTGATACTAAAAAATTTCAGAACAGCCTTGGCGGGAGTGCCACGGATATTGTTAAAAATATACCGTCGGTAAGCGTTGATGGTCAAGGAGAAATTAGTGTTCGTGGAAGCACAGGTTTTGTGGTATTACTTAACGGAAACCCTGTTCAGGGGAATGCCTCAAATTTACTGAACCAACTTCCTGCCAATGCCATAGAGCGCGTGGAGATTATTACCGCTCCCTCTGCAAAATATGACCCTGAAGGTAAGGCTGGTATAATGAACATCATTACCAAAAAAGGTGCTGCAGATGGTACATTTGCACAGGTAAATATTAAAGGAGGTTTACCTTCTTTTGAAACTTACGGAAACGATAAAGCACACCAGCGATACGGAGCAGACGCTACATATAACGTCCGTAAAGGAGATTGGAATATTTCTATGGGTGCAAGTTACCAGCGTAACGACCTTGGCGGAAGGCGAGAAGGTGATGTCTATACAATTATTGACGATACCCGTACACAATTTCCATCAACTGGAGAGCGTAGTTTTGATGAAACCAATTATAGCGGTCGCTTTACGGTAGATTATGCTCCGGACGAGAAAAATGCCTATTCATTAGGTTTTTACGGGGGAAAAAGGAAAAAAGACCGCCTAGCGGATATTGTTTACTACGACAACCATAGTATTACCCCTGTCGATGGCGGAGAACGAGATTATACCTTTCAGTATTATAATCATAACCTTAGAACTAGAAAGAGTGATTTCATCTTAGGAAGTTTTGACTATTCTCACATTTTTGAGAACACATCAAAACTATCTACCTCATTCTTATATGAATACACGCTATTAGGTGGCCCTACCGAGAGTGATAATTTAGGTGAACCCGACAGAAGTATCATTTATCAACAAGAGTATAATACCAATGACAATCCTTTAAATGGTGTTCGCTTATCATTAGATTATGCTTGGAAGCCTTTTGCTATAGGTCAGCTTGAAACGGGTTATCAATACCGAAACTTAGATCATACAGGAGATTTCGTTTATGAACGAAAAGATGATACTACTAACGGTGCATTTGAGCTTGTTCCCGAATTTTCTAGTGAAGTAGATTTACAAAGAAGTATTCATTCCGGCTATGCGCAGTTAACTGGTGCCAAAGATAAATGGGAGTACGCCGCTGGGGTTCGTATTGAAGCAATGGACCGTGAACTTGACCTGAGAGACAAGCAAGGTCTCATTGATACTACATACTCTTACGATTACGTAAAACCGTTTCCATCCGCATCCGTACAATACACCTTTGAAAACAATACAAAATTAAAAGCGGCTTATAGTAAAAGGGTAGAAAGAACGGCTACTTTTAAAATGAATCCTTTTCCGGAACGTGAGCACTCCGAAACTTTGGAGCAAGGTGACCCAACCCTTAAACCTGAGTTTATAGACTTGTTAGAAGTAGGTATTAGCAAGAATTTTGGTAATGGTAATTCCCTTTTTGCTACGGCATATTATCGCGATACCAAAAACTTAGTGAATAGGGTAAATACCGTTTATAACGATACCATTCTAAACCGTATCTACTCCAATGTGGGCAAGGCAAAATCCATAGGAATGGAAATAGGAGCGCAACTAAAACCTACCGAAAACTGGTCCAATTTCATTGGTGCCAATCTTTACAATTATGCTATTGATGGGGAATATGATGGTCGCGATGTAGATAGCAGCTCTTTTGTCTACTCTATTAATGCGAACAGTACCTATGATTTTTCGCAGACCGCTTCGTTGCAATTGACTTTCAACTATCTATCGGAAAGAATTACGGCACAAGGAGAAGATTCTCGTTTCTATTCGCCTAATCTAACCTTTAAAAAGTCATTTCTAGACAATCGTTTAACGGCAACCTTGCAATGGCAGAATATAGATTTAGGATTATTGGATACCAACGAACAACGTATTACAACGTATCGCGAGGGCGAGTTCTTTACGACCACAAATTACATTTACGAAGTGGATATGGTATTACTTAACCTATCTTATAATTTCAACAAGAACAAAAACAAATCTAAATTCATTGATAGTGAATTTGGTAAACAAGAGTTTTAATTTTTCATAGTTGATGTTTAGTTGAGTAGTGAGGCGCGAGCCTTAAACGAGAAAGCCCCGATGACAATCAGTCAATTCGGGGCTTTCCTCTATTTGCCTTTTTCTGGGCATTATTCTTTTTGTGCTTCAGCCGTTTCTCTATAGAAGATCTAGAAGGTTTTGTTTTTCTACGCTTTTTACGAACTTTAAGAGCTTCTTCAATAAGATTAAAAAACCTGGATATGGCCAGTTCCTTATTTTTGTGCTGACTCCTACTTTCATCGCATTGCATCTGTAAGATACCCTCTTTGGTAAGTCTCTTCCCTATTTTTCTATGAATTCGTGATTTCTCTGCATCGGTAAGTCCTGAAGAACCTTCTACAAAAAAACTAAGTTCTATTTTAGTGGATACTTTGTTTACGTGCTGGCCACCCGCACCACTGCTTCTAACAGCCTTAAAGTTTAATTCTTGAAGCAGTTGGGCTTTATTCATGACCTAGGAATCTGACATACGTTGGTTGATCGTCTCCAACGAAAGGTTTAGAAAAATAACCTTTCCCACTTCCAAAGGTCTATCATGATGAAAATAGATGTCCTCACCTTCATAAATCCCGACAATCATATAGTGGCTTCCCATATAGTAAGCACCTTTTACCACGCACTCCAGACCAGATTTTCCTGAGACTTTAAACTCATGTGCATATACAATAATACGTCTTTTGGTATCTGCATAAGATTTTACAATATTGATAGGAATTTTATTGGCTTCGCCGAAAAGGGATGCCACATAAAGGTCTTTAGGATGCTCGTACAAGTTTTTAGGACTATCCTTAGCTATAATAAACCGATCTTTAAGTACCACTACCCTATCTGCAAACGGAAGCATATCCATATGGTCATGCGTAGCCGTAAGTACGGTAATTTTTTGGCGTTTTAAATATCCAAAAAGGTTACGCCGTAAACTATTCTTTCTAAAATTATCAATATTACTAAAAGGTTCATCCAATAAAAGCACCTTAGGCTCTTGTGCCAAAACCCTTGCCAGTGCTACCCGTTGTTGCTGACCTCTACTTAACAACTTAACCTTAGTTTTGGCAAACTTGGTCATCTCAATCATCTCCAGAAGTTCAAACGTACGTTCTTGCATCTCCTCAGGTTCAAAAACCGATAAAAATTGACTAATGTTCTCTTCTACCGTAGTAAAAGGCATCAAATCAAAATCTTGAGAAAGGTATTTCATATAGGGCTCTCCAGGCACCAAATTGTGCTGTGGCCCCAAAACTTGAGTGTCGTTCCAATAGACCTCACCCACTTCAATATGTAAGAGTCCGTATATGATTTTCAGAAGGGTGCTTTTACCACACCCACTTTCGCCTATAATAGAAACATGTTCACCTTTAGCCACCTTTAGATTGATGTTTTCCAAAACGGAAGTACCATCTTCATAGCCAAAAGAAACATGATCTACTTGTAACATATATTCCTATTCTAAAACCTTAAGAACCATAAAAAAGGCCAATCGGTATTATACTTGTGTTTTTAGTTTTCTAAACTCGGAAGCTCTTCAAATCCCATGTTATACAGTGTAAACGCGAAAATATCTGCGTACTGCTCAATGGTTTTACTTACCGGTGTACCAGCACCGTGACCTGCGTTCGTCTCGATTCTAATTAAAGTAGGATTCGTGCCAGATTGTTTGTCCTGCAACTCAGCAGCAAACTTAAAACTATGGGCAGGTACCACACGGTCATCGTGATCACCAGTGGTTACCAACGTTGCTGGATAGGCCACCCCTTCCTTAATAGTATGAACGGGTGAATATCCCTTTAAGTATTCAAACATCTCCTTACTGTCTTCAGACGTACCATAATCATATGCCCATCCCGCACCCGCAGTAAAGGTATGATAACGCAACATATCCAAAACGCCAACGGCAGGTAAAGCCACTTTCATAAGGTCTGGTCGTTGGGTCATAGTGGCACCCACTAGAAGTCCGCCATTACTACCCCCTCGGATAGCTAAATAATCAGAAGAGGTATAGTTGTTTGCAATTAGATACTCCCCGGCCGCAATAAAATCATCAAATACATTCTGCTTTTTCATTTTGGTGCCTGCGTCATGCCATTTCTTACCATACTCACCACCACCTCTTAAATTAGGCACGGCATAAATACCACCTTGTTCTAGCCAAACTGAATTAGCAATACTAAAAGCAGGCGTTAAGCTGATATTAAACCCTCCGTAACCGTATAAAATAGTCGGGTTTTTACCGTTTAGCTTCAATCCCTTTTTATGTGTGATGATCATAGGAACCTTAGTACCATCCTTTGAGGTATAAAACACCTGGTTAGATTCGTATTCCTCCGAATTAAAATCGATGTTTGGCGTCCAATACGGTGTATATTCGCCTGTCTCAACATTATATTTATAAGATGAACCTGGAATGGTATAATTCGTAAAAGAAAAATAAAAGTCCTTGTTCTCTTTTTTACCACCAAAACCAGAAGCAGTACCCACACCCGGAAGCTTTACTTCACGAACTAAATTACCCTCATAATCATACTGCAAAACCTTACTAATAGCATCTACCATATATTCCGCAAAGAAATAGCCTCCACCTGTACCAACGGTCAATACATTTTCGGTTTCCGGAATAAAATCAACCCAATTTTTTTCCCTTGGATTATCAGCATTAACCGTAACAATCCTTTTATTAGGGGCATTTCTATTGGTAACGATATAGAGTTTTGAGCCTTCGTTTTCAATGATGTAATTGTCCGAATCCGTATCCTCCACTATGGGCACCAATGGGCTATTTTCCATTGAAAGGTCCTTTATAAAAAGTTTATTACCGGAAGTTGATACAGCGGCAGAAATCTGAAGATAACGTTGATCTTCGGAGACGGAAGCCCCTATATATCTATGCTTCTCAGATTCAACCCCTCCATATACCAATTGGTCTTCTTTTTGAGAAGTACCTAATTTGTGGTAATACACTTTGTGTTGATCTGTCTTTGCAGAAAGTTCGCTCCCTTCTGGCTTATCATAACTAGAGTAATAGAAACCTTCATTACCCTTCCATGAAATTCCACTGAATTTTATATCAGTAAGCGTGTCTTCAACAATTTGCTTGCTGTCAGCATTAATTACAATTGCCTTACGCCAATCACTTCCGCCTTCAGAAATTAAATATGCCGCAAGTGACCCATCTTTTGTAAAACTCAACCCTGCTAGAGAAGTAGTACCATCTTCTGAAAACGTATTAGGGTCTAAAAATGTTTCTTCCTTACCATCACCCTTTTTTCTATATATCACGTACTGGTTCTGCAAACCATCGTTTTTATAGAAGTACGTGTAGTTTCCCTCTTTAAAAGGAGAACCAATTTTTTCATAATTCCAAAGTTTCTCTAACCTTTGCTTTAGTGCTTCACGAAACGGAATTTTTTTTAAATAATTAAAAGTAACCTTATTCTGAGCTTTAACCCAAGCACCAGTTTCATCACTCATATCGTCTTCTAACCAACGATATGGGTCCGCAACTGAAGTTCCAAAATAAGTATCAACGGTTTCTGATTTATGTGTCTTAGGATACTTCACAATAGTAGTCTCTGTTTTAGGTAATGCCTGACCGGCCAAAGTAGCCGATGCCAATGAAAATAATACAAGGTATTTCTTCATAATTTAACGATTGAAATTCGCCAAAAGTACCATAAAAAAACCTATGCCGGCATTGCTCAGCATAGGTTTTAACTAAAAATTTAGAAAGTACCTAGTTTTTATACCAAATGGTTTTCTACCAGATATTCAGCAATTTGCACTGCATTTGTAGCAGCACCTTTACGCAAATTATCTGCAACAATCCACATATTTAAAGTATTACGTTGCGACTCATCTCTACGAATACGCCCTACGAAAACCTCATCTTTATCATGTGCATAAATTGGCATAGGATAGGTATTCGTATCTGGATTATCCTGAACGGTAACACCTGAAGTTTCATTCAACAAACCACGAACATCATTCAGGTCAAAATCGTTATTAAACTCAATATTTACAGATTCTGAATGCCCACCTGCCGTTGGAATACGAACAGCTGTTGCGCTTATAGAAAAGCTACGGTCATCCAAAATCTTTTGCGGTTCACGAGCCAATTTCATTTCTTCCTTTGTGTATCCGTTTTCTAAGAACACATCACAATGAGGTAACGCATTTCTGTTGATTGGGTAAGGATAGGCCATTTCTCCCTGTACTCCAGCCATTTCATTCTCTAACTGACGTACGGCCTTAACTCCTGTTCCTGATACCGATTGGTATGTTGATATCACAACCCGTTTCATTTTGTACTTTTCATGTAATGGAGCTAAAGCCATTACCAACTGAATTGTAGAACAGTTAGGATTAGCAATAATCTTGTCTTCTTTGGTCAATTCACTCGCATTGATTTCAGGAACCACCAATTTCTTGGTTGGATCCATTCGCCATGCAGAAGAGTTATCTATAACTGTAGTACCAGCTTCAGCAAATTTAGGCGCCCATTCCAATGAAGTATCCCCTCCAGCAGAAAATATGGCAATCTCTGGCTTTGCAGCAACGGCATCGGCCAAACCTATAATCGTATATTCTTTGTCTTTGTATGAGAGTTTTTTACCTACCGAACGCTCAGAAGCTACCAATAGCAACTCTGTAACGGGGAAGTTACGTTCACTCAACACCTTAAGCATCACCTCGCCAACCATACCGGTGGCACCTACAACGGCTACTTTCATCTTTAATTAATTTTAGAAGCACAAATGTAGTGCAACCCTATTGACCTGACAAGCATTTTAAATCAGTATAATCATTATTTAACAAATTGTTTTAAATATAACATTCTATTAAAAAAGAACCGTCAAAGAAGTAGCGAACTTCAATGACGGTTTTAAGATTAAACTGCAGTGCAGCGGTGGTACTCCCTAAGGAATACCTATATTCTTATTGTTTTTTAAGCAAATCTCTAATTTCACCTAACAAATCTTCTTGAGAAGGACCTGTTGGAGCTGGTTCTGGCTCTGGACCTTTTGCTTTAGCGTAAGCCTTAACAATAAGGAACATAACAAACCCTACGATCAACAAGTTAACAATTGTGTTGATCCATGCACCGTAACGAATAGCGTTTTCTGCAACGTAACCTGCTTCTCCTTCAACACCTGAAGTTGGTGTAAGTACGTGTTTTAAAGTAGCAAAATCTACACCTCCGGTAAACTCACCTACGATAGGCATAATGATGTCATTTACAAATCCGTTTACTACTAGGCCTACGGCTCCGGCCATTATAACAGCAACAGCAAATTCAATAACGTTGCCCGTCATAATAAAATTCTTAAAATCCTTTAACATGATTTAGTGTTTTTAATGGTTAATTAATTAATGGCGCAATTCAATGCACTGCAAATTAACAAAAAAAGGATTACTTCTAAGATTAAGAGCTACGTTTTAATTATCAACCACTAGACGTGTTACCCTCTGCGATATACCTGTTAGTATTTCATATGATATAGTTTTTGCTCCGCTGGCAAATTCTTCTGCAGTAGGACGCTTACCAAAAACAATAACCTCATCACCTTCTTTGCAATCTATTCCTGTTATGTTTACCATAATCATATCCATACAGACATTCCCAATAATTGGTGCCTTTTGCCCCTGAATAGTTACATAAGCTTTGCCATTACCGTATTGTCTTCCGATACCATCTGCATGCCCAACAGGTAAAGTTGCGGTTACAATATCAGCTTCCGCCTTATAAGCCATATTATAGCCAATACTTTGCCCCATTTTAATGGTATGAATTTGAGAAATAACGGTCTTTAAAGTAGCTACTGGTTTAAGTTGGGCATCTATAGCGGCTTCATTACCAAACCCATAAAGCCCTATACCACTCCGAACCATATCATATTGAGCCTTCTCATAATTAATAATACCAGAAGTATTTAACAAATGTAGCATAGGTCTGCTTTTCAGCTTTGGAAGGAAAATACTCGTTATATGCTGAAAAGTAGAAATTTGCTTTTCAGTAAATGCAATCTCATTTAAATCCTCGGATGCTGCCAAATGTGAAAACATAGAAACTACCTCCAAACGGTCTTGACCATTTAGCATATCCGTTAGAACCTCAACTTCAATCTCTGTAAAACCTAATCTATTAAGTCCAGTATTAAACTTTAAATGAATAGGGTATTGGTTTAGCTCCTTCTCCTTGGCTACCCGTAGAAAATCTTTTAATATTTTAATCGAATAGATATTAGGCTCCAGATTATAGGTAATCAAATTATCAAAACTTACGGGCAGCGGGTGCAATACTAAGATTGGCAGCTTAATTCCTGCCTTTCTCAACTCAACACCTTCACTTACATACGCAACAGCAAGATAATCTGCACCTAAAACCTCCAACTTTCTTGCAATAGCCACTGAGTCGCTTCCATAGGCAAAAGCTTTCACGACTCCTAAGAATTTAGTGGTTTGCTTTATTCTTGATTTAAAAAACCTGTAATTGTGTTCTAACGCCAAAAGGTCTATTTCTAGAACGGTCTCACTTGCTTTCGCCATCGGTTTTCTTATCGTTAGTAGTTATCTCTTCGCTCTTAACATCTAGATGCTTTACTTTTTCTTTTAATCTTGCTTTGTAATAAGCGGCGCGGCTTAAGGGCTCATATTCTTCGGTTTCGCCCAATAATACCAACTTATCATTACTAGATTTCCTATAACTATAATTAGCTAAGTTACCTGTACGTGTGCATATAGCGTGTACTTTGGTAACATATTCCGCCGTGGCCATTAAAGCGGGCATTGGACCAAACGGGTTTCCTTTAAAATCCATATCCAATCCCGCTACAACGACACGTACCCCTTTGTTGGCCAAATCATTACAAACCGTTACAATCTCATCATCAAAAAATTGTGCTTCATCAATTCCTATAACATCACAGGTGTCGCCTAGAATTCTAATATTGGCAGCAGCAGGCACAGGCGTAGAACGTATTTCATTGGCGTCGTGGGATACAACCATATTCTCGTCATACCGAACATCTACCATCGGTTTAAAGATTTCTACCTTTTGTTTGGCAAATTGAGCACGCTTTAATCTACGGATTAACTCTTCGGTCTTACCCGAGAACATAGAACCACAGATGACTTCTATCCACCCGAATTGTTCTTTATGATTAACAGTATTTTCGAGAAACATTTTGTAATTTTAGACGAAAATATGGGGTTTTTCGTTCTTAATATTGTAGAACCAGAGTGGAACCATTGTTTTTCCTAAAAACATTCCGCTAAAGTTCAGATTTTAAAGTTAGCAAAGATAGAGATACCATTTTTACCCCAACCCAGTAGAATTAGAAAAAATTGCCAGATGAAGAAAAAACTAAAAGAAGAGTTACGAAAATTATCTACTGATATTATTACTGCTCGCGATGCGGATATTAGCGAAATGTACGATGCTGCCAAAAATCTTTATGAAAAATTAGCCGTTCTTAAATTTATAGAAGAAAAACTACACGATATAGAAATAGACGTTTCCAAAAACGTTATTGCCAGCAAATTTGAAGCGATGGCTAATGCTGTTTTAAATGAAAATTCTTCTGTCCCTGAAAGTAATCCGCATGAAGAGGACATTATTATACCTGGCATGGACACCATAAAAGGTTTTATTTCCGAAATGCCAAGTCACGACGAACGTGTAGATGAAGTTTTAGAAGAGTTCTTGTCAAAACCAGATTACATGAAAAATGACCAAGAGCTTTTTGAGCCTCAACAACCAGTTGCTCCAAAATCTAATGGTGCAACTCCTCCAAAAGAAGTTCATCCTAAATCATTGAACGATAAAATATCCAACAAAGAGCTTAAAATCGACCTTAACAACAGACTGGCATTTGTAAAGCATCTTTTTAATGGTAGCATGGAAGATTACAATCGCGTCCTTTCACAATTAAATACAATCAATAGTGAGGAGCGTTCTATTTCATTTATAGAAAATATGGTAAAGCCAGATTACAATAATTGGGCAGGAAAAGAAGAATACGCAGAGCGGTTTATACAATTTATTGAGCGTAAATTTTCGTAATTAGCTTTTATTCATAAAAATCAAGCCCATTGTGTATCGTAAAGGGCTTTTTTGGTGAAAAACTAGCCAGGTTTTAATGCTAATGCTTTATTTTAGGGTAAAAATTGCCCTGCCATGAAAACTCAAAAACGAATTTACTGGTCAGCCCTAGGGGTTTTGACCGCAATAATGTTATTCTCCATTTACAATTATTTCGCCAACTACGAAATGATTGCCGGTTTTTTTGAACACCTTAATTACCCTACCTATCTCATCTATCCACTGGCTATTGCCAAAATACTGGGTCTAATTGCTGTATGGACAAATTTCTCATCTTGGCTAAAAGAATGGGCCTATGCCGGCTTCTTTTTTGATACACTTTTAGCGTTCTTTGCACATTATATAACTGACGGCCAAGATTATTTGTTCGCCTTTGTTGCACTTATAGCAACCTTGATCGCTTATTTTGTGGATAAGGAGCTACGACCTTAAATTTTATGGGAAAATTATATTTGGTACCAACGCCTATTGGCAACCTAGAGGACATGACCTTACGAGCCATTCGTGTTCTAAAAGAAGTAGATTGTATTCTAGCGGAAGACACACGTACCAGCGGAAAACTACTTCAACATTTTGAAATCACTACTCAAATGCAGAGTCACCATATGCACAATGAGCATAAAACCGTAGATGCATTGGTAAGACGTTTGCAAGCGGGTGAAACCATTGCCTTAATCTCCGATGCAGGAACTCCAGCTATATCAGACCCTGGTTTTTTGTTGACTAGGGCTTGTGTGGAGAAAAACATAGAGGTTGATTGTCTTCCCGGTGCAACGGCATTTGTACCTGCTTTGGTCAACAGTGGCCTACCCAACGACAAGTTTGTTTTTGAGGGTTTTTTACCTCCTAAAAAAGGAAGACAAACGCGACTAAAATTACTGGCGGAAGAAACCAGAACCATTATTTTCTACGAATCACCGTACAAACTAATTAAGACCTTAGGGCAATTTGCAGAGTACTTTGGTGCGGACAGACAAGTTTCCGTTTCACGGGAGCTTACCAAACTCTACGAAGAAACAATTAGGGGAACAGCGGAAGAATTAGTACTGCACTTTACCGAGAAACCTCCAAAGGGCGAAATAGTAATTATTGTTGCAGGAAAAAAATAATATAGATGAGATTAAACGATTTTAAACAAAAGCTACAAGCCAACCCAAAAGGAATAGAATTCACCGAGACTATGGCTGTCATAGAAGAAAACTACAGCTTTGAACCAACAGCTTTCACCAACGGAAACCTAAAGAACGCTGAAGGCCAAAACTCAGGTTCATGCAAGCTGTTTGCCTTTGCAAAAGACCAAGGTTTTAGCAAAGAAGAGACTTTAGCTTGTTTTGGGAGTTATTATTACGATGTACTGAAAGACCCAGATGGAACGGGACACCAAAACATCCGAAATTTTATGAAAACGGGTTTTGACGGACTATCCTTTGCCCAAGCTCCTTTAAAAAAGAAATAAGCCGACATGCAAAAGCTACTTTCCGAAATACGTTCGTGTCAAGTTTGTAGTGAGCATCTCCCTTTAGGCCCTAGACCGATAGTAAAGGCGCACCAAAATTCCAAAATTGTAATTATAGGTCAGGCTCCTGGCACAAAAGTACATGAAACAGGAGTTCCTTGGGACGACCCTAGTGGTAGACAATTACGAAAGTGGCTAGATGTTACGGACGAGGAATTTTATGACGAAACAAAATTTGCTTTAGTTCCCATGGGATTTTGTTATCCAGGGAAAGGAAAGTCCGGTGATTTACCTCCTAGGTCTGAATGCGCACCACTTTGGCATAAATCTCTTTTTGACCAAATGCCTAATCTGCAGTTGATTATTGTCATTGGTATTTATGCCCAATCAAATTACCTGAAAGACAAAAAGGAAAAAAATTTAACGGAAACCGTCAGAACATATCACAATTACTTGCCCACGCATTTTCCACTGCCCCACCCGTCGCCACGAAACCGATTTTGGCTTAAAAAGAATCCTTGGTTTGAAACTGAAGTGGTCCTGGAATTACGTGATTTAGTTTCCAAAATTCTTTAAAAACAGATTCTTTTGATTAAATTTCCTACATGTATTTAAAGCTTGATTTTAGTAATAATCCACAAAAGGAATTCTTTAACGATACAGGAATACCCATATATTACATTGACAAAAAACCCTTCTTCAACGACAAGAACGGAACTCAGTTTATTGGTGCTTTTTCCAAATTAAATCTATTCGTGGGAACCAACAACTCAGGAAAAAGCAGATTTCTAAGAGGTTTATTAAAGCTTAATATTCATGAAATTCAAATATCGCAAACTCTTGAGAGCATAGAAATATTACTCGAACAAGCTGAAAAATGGTATAATAAAAATATCAGCAGATTAGGAAATTTGAATAATGCTCTTACCGATAAAACTTCTGAAATTCACTATAAATTAAGCTCTCTAAATGATTCATACCAATCACTTATAAACAACCACGATAATTACCGTGACATATTTGAATTAGCTAGCCGCCATTATCAAACTGATATTAGTACAAATCAAACAAGTAAGAGTTATGAAAGTGCTGTTAATATTCAAAAAAACTATTTAAAAATTATACTTAGAATTAATGAAGAAATAGAATTTGTAAAAAAAAATCGTAGTTCTGAAAAAATATATCTCCCCATACTTAGAAGCATCAAAAAAAGTTCAAGATTAAGTCCATCAGTTTTTACTGGTGTCATTGAAGATTTATATAATCTGAAAGACGAAAAAATTTTTACTGGACTAGATTTGTATGATAAGGTTTTGGAAGTGCGAAATAGTGTAGAAACAGAAAGAAGAGGTTTTGAAAAATTCGAATTTTTTTTAGCAGAACATTTTTTCAATGGATTAAAAGTCGAAATCATTGCGAATTATAAAGATAAGTGCATAATCTTTTATGTAGACGGAGAGGAACGAAAAATACATGATATTGGAGACGGAATTCAATCTTTAATTTTGCTTTTGTTTCCTGTATTTACAGCACGAAAAAATAGTTGGATTTTTATCGAGGAACCTGAAACTTATTTGCACCCTGGCTTACAGAGAATTTTCTTAGAAACTCTTATCAGTAATGAATATTTGTCTAGTCAAAATTTAAAATTATTTTTTTCAACTCACTCAAATCACTTTTTAGATCAATCATTAAACCATGAAGAAATCTCAATTTTTCAATTTGAGAAAGAAAAAATAGATAAGTTTAACATTAAAACAAATGTCAAACCTGAGAAAGAAATTCTAGACTTACTTGGAGTTAACACTTCCTCAGTTTTTCTAGCAAACAGTACTATATGGGTAGAAGGTCCAACTGACAGAAAATATATATCAAAATTCTTAAAGCTTTATTGCAAACATTATGATAAAGCACCATTAAAAGAAGACATTGATTTTGCATTTTTCGAATACGGCGGAAACTTAATTGCCCATTATTTATTTGTCGAGGATAATTTTGAGGCAGATGAATCTGAAATTAGAGAAAAAATAGCTGCCTTTGCTCTATCAAATAAAATTTTTCTGATTGCGGACCACGATAACGCTAAAGGAACAACCAAAAAGGGAAAACGACGAATAGCATTACAAACTTTATCTGATTCTAATTCAAATTTTTGTTTTCAAAGCACCGAATTGCGCGAAATAGAAAATCTATTACCTACATATATTACATCATCGTTTATTGGTGAGATAATAAAGGATACTAACAAAAATTCTCTGCCAAAAGTTAGTTTCAATAAAACAGAATATAACCAACTAGGATTGGGAGATTTTTATGAAAAACTCTTGATTGAAACCGGAATAAACAAAAGCGAACATAAAACTTTCAAAGCTGAGTCTGGAACACTGAAAAACGATTACAAAATTAAACTTTGTGAATTTACTATTAGCGCGGATTTAGACTATATAAATATGATTGACGATAATCCTGTTTTGGATAAAATTATCACCAAGTTATACAAGTTCATCACTGAATAGTAATGTATACGTTAATAATACCCCTGAGCTAAACCGTTTTTAGATGTCAAAAAACCCTTGGTTTGAAACTGAAGTGGTTCCCACATTACAAACCGAAGTTGCAAAGATTCTTGCGACTTAATTTTAAGTTTTTAACGACGCTTTTTTACTGAACAAAGCCCAAAACAAATCTTCAGATGGATATGGAAATTTAACCTTCTCAGGAATCATATTCAGCATAAAATTCTTTCCTAATTTGTATTCGAGTAGCGACTTAATGTGTCTCCCTGAGATTTTTTTTGATGGCCTTCCGTGAGAAACGCGTTCAAACCCAAAGTTTTTTAAGAAAACCGTTAGCCCTTCCAAAGAATACCAGTGCAAAACACTTGGAGGTGCATATTCATGCCAGTTCTTCCCAAAGATTTTAGCAGAAATACTTTGCCTATTCCAAGATTCTATAAGTAAAAAACCATCGTCTTTTAAAACCTTGGAAGCATTCAAAAATGCCTTGTGTTGTTCATAAAAGTGAGGAACTACTTGTATCATCGAAATAAGGTCAAACTTATCTTGGGGCCTGAAATTTTCAAACGCACCTTGCTCAATTTTCAAGTTATATTGTTTTCGGCCGTATTGTGCCATTTGCTGGTTAGGTTCTATTCCAACGCCGTTCCAACCTTCATCAACATAACCTTTTAAAATGCATCCTGCCGCTGCCCCAACATCTAACACCCTTCCCTTCTTACCAATAATATGTTCCATTTGTTTTGCATACCGCTTACCACGTTCGTAAAGCAAATCAGATTCTAATAAATAATCCGAGTAACCAGCACCTCCATCATTGAAGTAAGAATCATCATAGGTCTTATCAACATGCTTTTCGTCTGTTTTAATATTGGCGAACCGATGATCGCAAGACACACAGTCGTGTATATCAAAACCATTTATTTTAAAAACAAATTTTGATTCCGAAGCACAAAGGGGGCAATTCATAACCAAATTTTTAGACTTGAAACATTTATTATCTCTATACGTAATGCGTGCTTTTTCAATTGCACTACACAACTACCGCGCGTTATTTTTTGGGGGGAATTACGACTTATTGGTTTTCCCTCTTTTTAAAAGACAAGATGGAATACAAGCTTAAAATCTATCAATTAATCGTATTTTTGATTCCTACAAGAAACATAAAAATTATGGCTACTACAAATCATATTACAACTAAATGGCTGGGTAACATGCAATTCGAAAGCACCAACCCTTCTGGCCTAACGTTAAACATAGATGCCGGCCCAGATGATGGCGGCGAAGGAAAAGGATTGCGCCCAAAAGCTTTAATGTTATCCGGACTGGCAGGCTGTTCTGGTCTTGATGTGGCTGCACTTATTAAAAAAATGAAATTAGAGGTTGATGATTTTCACATTGAAACCATTGCTAACCTTACTGATGAGCACCCGAAATTTTATGATGCCGTAACTATCGAATATCATTTTCACGGAAACAATCTAGCGGAGAAAAAATTACAAAGAGCGGTAGACCTATCCGTAGAGAAATACTGTGGAGTTATGGAAATGTTCAGGCAGTTTGCTAAATTGGAAATCAAGACTATTTTTCATAAAGAGTAAGTTTTAAAGTTAAAGTTCAAAACTAAGTATCAATCTCAAGATTTAAAGTTAAAGTTCAAAACTAAGTATCAAGCTCAAGATTTAAAGTTAAAGTTCAAAACTAAGTATCAATCTCAAGATTTAAAATTAAAGTTCAAAAACTAAGTTAGACCCAATATTGTGGATGATAAAAAATATGATTTAGAAGATAGATTAGTAAATTTTGCTGCTGATATTGCTATTTTTTGTCGCGAAATACCGAAGGATTTTACTGGAGAATATTATGGAAATCAACTCTTGAGGTCAGCTGGAAGTTCTGCGCTTAATTTTGGTGAAGCCCAAGGTACCCACACCTCAAAAGACTATGTTCACAAAGCAAGTATTTCTCTTAAAGAACTCAAGGAGTCTAGAGTAAACTTAAAAATTTTGACAAAAATAGAGTATGGTAACGACGACAAAAGAGAATTCCTTCTAGGCGAAGTCCAACAATTGATTAAAATCATTGCCACAATCATCAGGAATAAAAAACAAAGCTAATTTCTTAGTATATTATTGAACATTCTATAATACTTAGACTTGCAATTAATTCTTCAGTCTGAACTTAACACTTAAGCTTGAACTTTAATTTTAATTTTTAACTTGACACTTGAGCTTGACACTTAAACACACCCTATGCGCTGGACCATTAAACCCAAACCTGAACAAGAGGCTATTGACCAATTGGCCAAAGCACTTAAGGTAGATGATTTGGTGGCTCAATTGCTATTGCAACGCGGTATATCTACCTATGATGAGGCCAAGCGTTTTTTTAGACCTGAATTAAGTCATCTGCACGATCCCTTTTTAATGAAGGATATGCAATTAGCCGTAGAACGCATTGAAAAGGCCATATCCAACAACGAAAATATTCTTGTTTATGGTGATTATGATGTAGACGGAACAACATCCGTAGCCTTGGTTTCTTCTTATTTACTGAGTTATTACCCGAATGTAGCCACCTATATTCCTGATAGATATACCGAAGGGTATGGTGTTTCTTTTAAGGGAATAGATTTTGCGGAAGACAATGGTTTTTCATTGATAATAGCGTTAGACTGTGGTGTAAAGGCTATTGATAAGGTTGCCTACGCCAAAGAAAAAGGAATTGATTTTGTTATTTGCGACCACCACAGACCGGGTAACCAACTCCCGGATGCCGTTGCGGTTCTTGACCCTAAACGAGAGGATTGTAGTTACCCCTATGATGAACTTTGTGGTTGCGGAGTTGGTTTTAAACTTATTCAAGCTTTAGGTTCTAGACAAGGACAGACTATTGACGATCTCCTACTTTATTTAGATTTAGTCGCAACAGCTATTGGTGCCGATATTGTACCCATTACTGGGGAAAACAGAGTGCTCGCCTATTTTGGGCTTCAAGTTATCAATACCAACCCTAGAATGGGGTTTAAAGCAATTATCAACCAGATTAAGAAGTCCGTGCTCACCATAACCGATGTGGTTTTTATAATTGCTCCTCGTATAAATGCCGCCGGTCGTATGGAACATGGACAGCACGCTGTAAACCTCCTCACCGAAACCGACTTATCACAAGCGGAAATATTTGCAAGTCAGATTGAGCAATTCAACCTAGACCGTCGCGGATTGGATAAGGAAATTACCCAAGAAGCGCTGGACCAAATTCTACAAAACAAAGAAGAAGAACGTTTTACTTCCGTGGTCTACAAAGATTCCTGGCACAAAGGTGTTATTGGCATTGTGGCTTCCCGGCTTACCGAAACCTATTACCGTCCAACATTGGTCTTTACTAAAAGTGGCGATAAGTTGGCAGCTTCCGCACGTTCCGTAAAAGGTTTTGATGTGTATAACGCCTTACAGGGCTGTGCAGATTGCATTGAACAGTTTGGAGGACATAAATATGCTGCCGGACTCACGTTACTAGAAGAGCAGTTTGAAAACTTCAAAACACAATTCGAGAAAGTAGTCTCCGAAACCATTGACCCAAAATTATTGATTCCTGAAATTTCCATAGATGCTCAATTAAATTTTAAGGATATTTCACCAAAACTGATGCGTATCCTAAAACAGTTCGCTCCTTTTGGGCCTGGTAACATGACTCCAACATTCATGTCCGAAAATCTAATAGATACAGGCTATGCAAAAGGTGTAGGTGAAGATGGGGCACATCTTAAGTTAGCTGCTACTCAAAACGGCATTGGTCCTATTGGAGGCATTGGTTTTAATATGGGCGATAAACTTTCCCTTGTAGCTAACAGACAGCCTTTCAATGCTGTTTTTTCTTTGGATGAAAATGAATGGCAAGGCAACATCAGCTTACAAATGAAATTGAAAGACATACAATGAAAATAGAACATCTCGCCATTTGGGCATCCGACCTTGAAACCATGCGTCAATTTTACGAGAATTATTTTGATGCTATTGCAGGAGAACGCTATCACAACCCAACTAAAAATTTCACCTCTTATTTTCTTAGTTTTAGCGAAGGAACACGATTGGAATTGATGCACAAACCGGAAATTACTAAAGCATCAAATTCTACAGAAGAACATTTGGGTTTTATTCATTTTGCCCTCTCCGTAGGTTCAAAAGAAAAAGTAGATACCATTACCGAGCAACTGAGAACAGATGGATTTCAAGTTGCGGGCGAACCTAGAACAACAGGAGACGGGTATTATGAAAGCGTCATACTTGATCCGGAAGGCAACCGAATAGAGATTACCGTTTAACGATTTTCTTCATCCTATTTGCAATAGAAATGGATTTTAGCAAAATCGTTTTCCATTCTTTTCTACGTTTATCCAAAAAAACGCTACAAACTATACGGTCGGTTATGTTTTTTATTTAATCCAAGCGCTATTTAATCATCACTTTTCCCACATAAAAAACAACCGTTTATCGATGAAGTCCCAATATACCTTAAATCCAAAGCTTAAAATAACAGACTACCCGGTTTGTTTAAGTAAATAGGGCCCAATATAAAATTAAAGCTTTTCGGTATACCGTTCATCGGTTTATAATAATACCTTTGCCCCTTATTTCTCTTTAAGAAGCATGTTTATGGATCCCTATGCTGCCTTACGTTTCAAAGAATTCAATATCTTTTTATTGGTTCGTTTTGCTATGGTATTTGCATGGTCCATGCAGTTCATAGTCATAGAATGGCAAGTATATTCAATGACAAAAGACCCGCTTTCTTTGGGGATAATAGGGCTAATGGAAGTGATACCCGCTGTCTCCATGGCACTATTTGCAGGGCATATTGTAGACCAGAAAGAAAAGCGTAATCTTCTTATAAAATGCATTTTTGGTTTCTCGGTAATCAGCTTTGGATTGTTTGTGCTGAGTTGGCCTTCCATAGAAGAAAAAATAGACTCCAAGACCATATTATACGCCATCTATTTTTTAGTTTTCTTGGGCGGAATTGTACGTTCTTTTCTTGGGCCAACAATCTTTTCTTTAATCGCTTTAATCGTTCCTAAAAAAATATATCCTAATGCAGCTACCTGGAGTAGTACCACTTGGCAATTGGCAGCAGTCCTAGGTCCGGCATTAGCAGGGTTTTCAATAAGTTGGATAGGTGTGCATTGGTCCATGTGCCTTATTTTTGGTTTCTCGGTAATGGCACTGATGGCCCTGTCTCAAATCAAAAGAAAACCGATTCTTAACCCTAAAATTGGGGAACCTGTTTTTGAAAGCCTACGCGAAGGCCTCCGGTTTGTTTTTAACACCAAAGCTGTTTTTGGCGCATTAACGTTGGATATGATCGCCGTACTTTTTGGTGGAGCGGTTGCGCTTTTACCAATCTTTGCACAAGATATTTTACATGTGGGTTCCGAAGGGTTTGGCGTTCTTCGTGCAGCTCCAGCAGTGGGCGCGGCACTGACCATGTTAGGTTCTACGCGTTTTCCGTTACATAAGAATGCTGGAAAGAAATTACTGTTCGCAGTTTTTGGTTTCGGTATTTGTATGATAGTTTTTGGTCTTTCAACCTATTTCTGGCTTTCGGTTATTGCCTTATTCGTGAGCGGTGCCGTAGATGGTGTTTCCATGATTATCCGTCAGACCATTTTACAACTTAAAACTCCTGATAACATGCGTGGGCGAGTAGCATCGGTTAATTCAATGTTTGTGGGCTCATCCAATGAGTTAGGTGCTTTTGAAAGTGGTTTGACGGCAAAACTTATGGGTACGGTTACCGCTGTAGTATTTGGAGGAGCAATGACTTTAATCACAGTAGGCGCCACAGCTATTGTTTCCCCAACGTTCAGAAAACTGGATTTGCAGAAAGATATTGATGAACACGAGGCTAATGATGAGTAGGCTCGTATTTTTCTAAGCTTAACTTCTCCCCATCAAAAACGGCATAGGTGTAATAATGAATCCAATCGCCGAGATTGGTGTATCTTGAATTCTCTCCCACTTCTACCTCCATAGGCAAGTGACGGTGACCGAAAATAAAATGGTCATAATGCTGCGTTTCTAATTTTCGCTTGGCGTATTGAACCAACCACTCTTTGTCTTCGCCCAAGAATTTGGCATCATCATCTCCTGAAATCAACTTGTTCTTAACGGATAAATGCTGTGCCATACGCACTCCAATATCTGGATGCAACCATCTGAAGAGCCATTTGGCCAATGGGTTGGTAAAGACTTTCTTCATTCGCTTATACCCCAAATCATCAGGACCAAGACCATCGCCATGGCCTACAAAAAAAGTAACTCCGCTTATGTTGTACTGCTGGGGTTTATGAAAAACGGGGATATTCAGTTCCTCCTCAAAATAACCGTTCATCCATAAATCGTGGTTTCCCACAAAAAAGTAAATGGGTATTCCTGAGTCGGACATTTCCGCAAGTTTCCCCAAAGTACGGGTAAATCCTTTAGGAACTACCGTTTTGTATTCCATCCAAAAATCAAACAGATCACCCATTAAAAAAATAGCCGCAGCATCTTCTTTTATGGTGTCCAGCCAAGCAACGAATTTCTTTTCACGTGGTCGGCTATCGGCCATAGTAGGCGCGCCAAGGTGATTATCACTGGAGAAATAGACTTTTTTGCCCTGAGGAACGGTAATGGTTTTCATCTGATCGTAAATATAACGAATACCCTTTTTAGAAAGGAGTTACTAATTATCGGATGCATACCACTCCGCAAACGAAGTATCTGTTTCTTGAAGTCTTAATGAATGTAGACTTATATTTTCAGGTAGTCTAGCACGAATCTTTTTTGAAAAATCGATGACCATATTTTCACTGGTCGGCTGATAATCGGCTAAAATAACACTATGCCCTCTATTAATCAGCTCTTGGGCCAATTCTATGTGTGGCGTGTTTTTATTAAAAACAGTAGCATGATCAAACTGATCTACAATTTCTTCTTTCACTATTTTTTTAAGGTCACCAAAATCTATGACCATCCCCCATTTTACATTAGAGGTATCCGTAATGGGAGTACCAATAACCGTTACCGATAATTTATAGCTGTGTCCATGCACATTTCTACACTTTCCATCATAGCCGTAAAGTGCGTGACCGGTCTCAAAATTGAACTGTTTGGTGATTCTAATTTTACTCATGAAATACGATTATTCTGCAAAGGTATTCAATTTGTAAAACCAATCCGTTTTTAGATTACATTTGCCGGCTTTTTTAATTTTTTAAGGTGACAGAATTATATGAACAACTAGACTTTATCGTAAACCCAACTTACGAAAAAGTAATTGAAGACATTTTAGAGAACGGCTATAGTATTGTAGACGATTTACTTTCCGAAAGCACGGTTAATACCCTGCGTACAGACCTTCTGAATAAATACGAAGATGACCTTTTCAAGAAAGCTGCTATTGGAAACCGTACCAATGAGGTTATACAAACGGGAAAACGTGGTGATTTTATTCTGTGGATGGAGGAAACAAATAGTAACGCAATCCAAAAATTATTTTTTGACCGAATCAATGATTTAGCGGCCTATTTGAACCGCACTTGCTTTTTAGGAATACTTAGGAAAGAATTTCATTACGCCGTTTATCCGGAAGGGAAATTCTACGAAAAACATTTGGACACTTTTCAAAATGACGATAGGCGGAAGCTTTCCATAGTTTGTTATTTGAATGCAGACGATTGGCAACCCGAACACGGAGGTGAACTAGTACTTTATCTAAATGGTAAAAATGGCGAAGAGCCAAAAACTATTTATCCATTCCCAGGGAGAGCGGTTATTTTTGAAAGTCGCGATTTAGAGCATGAGGTAAAGCCTGCAAAACGCGAACGGTTGAGCATTACCGGTTGGTTGAAAACCCGTTAATCTATATATATATAAGGAAACTATCTTTTGAACTTCCTTTTAGTGCGAACGCGGTTTACGAAGTAAATAACCACAACAAAAAGGGCTAGAATGGGAAAAACAAGGTCGCCATTCAGGAAATTTAAAATATTCATAATTAAGATTTAAAAAAGTAGAACGTCCTCTACGGGCGGTTATTGTTATTTTTTGAATTTTGAGAGTGCATTTCTGGTAAACTCTGAAAGTACCAACCTACCGGTGATGGCAGCACGCTCAACCAATAGGTCGTTCCAATGGTCCGTTCCTTGCCATAGCACCTGTTTCCATTCTTGAAGCGCTTCAGGGTTATAACCGGCTAGTTTCTGCACATGAAAATCTAGCTCTTTATCCAATTCCTTAATATCGTCAAACACCCTGGAATAAAGCCCTTTTTCTTGCGCCCAGTAGGCATTTTTCCATTCGGTTGGAGACAAAGACATATCAGAAATAGCACTAGTACCAATTTTTCGTTCCACAGCGGGGGCTATAACCAAAGGTGCAATGCCTATAGTAAGTTCGGACAAACGTATGGATGCCGCTTCGGACGCATACGCATAATCACACGCAGCAGCAAGACCGACACCTCCACCTACTGTTTTACCTTGAATACGGCCAACAATTACTTTTTTACATTTGCGCATAGCGTTGATGACATTGGCAAAACCACTAAAAAAAACTTTGCCTTCATCTAGATTAGAAACTGCCATAAGTTCATCAAAAGATGCGCCAGCACAAAAAGCACGATCACCTTCAGACCTAAGGACAATTACAGAAATAGCATCATTTCCAGAAAGCTTATCGAACTCGGCAGTTAAACGATCTAACAGTTCGGCAACAAAAGAATTACTTGCCGGATGGCCAAATTCAATTGTGGCTACTTTATTATCTATTTTAGTATAAAGACTTCCGTTTTCACGAGTGGTTCCCATAAATTCCAGTTTAAAAGTTGAGCAAATGTACTTTTAAAATTAGGGGTTTTTCAAGAGCGGCCGAAACTTTCTTATAAACTTAACGACCAGGGCACCGCCACGAATGGCCATCCAAACGGTGAAAGCTATCCAAATTCCGTAAAGACCCCAATTCATATATTTTCCAAAGAAAAGAACAGGAACAAAACCCAAGAAGGTAGCTGCCAACAGGGTATTTCTTAGGTATTTCATTTCTCCCATCCCCTTAAAAATTCCATCAAAAATAAAAGCAACGGTATTCATGGGCAACCCTAAAATCACAATAAAAAACACGGCATAAAAAGCATGAAGCACCACCGTTTCCTTTGAAAAAATAAGTCCGATCGGTTTATAGAACAGAAATCCTGCGGCAACCAATGCCACACTTACTAGAAGTCCGTACTGCAATATTTTCTTGGCAAGTAACCATAAGCCATCATAATCTTTAGCACCCAGAAGCCTACCGCCCATAATATTTCCCGCAGCGGCATATCCATCAATAAAAAAGGCGGAAAACAACCAGATATTGACCGCTATGGTGTGTGCTCCAATATATTTTGGTCCCAGTTCAGTAGCTTCGCGAACCGCCAAGATCAAAGCAGTATTTAGAGCCAATGCCCGTACAAAAAGATTCAGGCTCATAATGACCAATCTACCCAATTCATTATGAACGGGTAATTGTAAGCGTAGGTTTATATTGGTCTTTGTAATCAACAATACAAAAGCAATAATAGCCATAACACCCTGTGCCAAAAGGCTTGCCCATGCGGCACCTTCTAAATACATAGGTTCAAGAACACCTTCTATTCCGTACACAAAAATAAAGTCCAACACCACATTAAGAACGGCCCCAACAATAGCAATCAACATAGGGTAATACGTATTCTGCAAACCACGAAAAATACCCATTACGGCAAATACAAAAAGGGTTAACGGAAAGCCCCACACACGAATAGAATAATACGAAACACAATACTGGAGAATCTTTCCCGTGGCATTGAGCAATTGAAAAATGTCCTCAACTATAAAAATTGTAGACAGCAGTACTAGAATACTCAGCCCGATATTCAGGAATATAGCTTGTGCTGGCAAGGTTTTCACTTCCTCTATGCGACCTGCACCCAAATATTGTGAGATTATAGCTGATATAGCGCTGCGCGTCTGACCTAATATCCATATCAACATGGATAGAAAAGAACCGACGATTCCCGCTGCAGCCAGAGATTCCAATCCGTCTACGGTAATATTACCCACAATAGCGGTATCCGTAATGGACAATAACGGTTCCGCAATACCCGCAACTGTTGCTGGTATAGCTAACTTATTAATGGACTTAAAATTGATTTCCGCCTTCAAGAGGGCGAAATTACAACACTAATTCATAACAATGAAAGGGATGTTCACTCTGTTTTGGAAAGAAAATATCTCCCAAACGCTGAAAGCCTCTGGCTTCATAAAACCTTTGGTTGCGTTTGTTTTGACTGAAGGTATCCAAACGAATAGACTCAAACCTGTTTTCTCGGGCATAATTCTCTGCAAAAGCCATCATTTTTTGGGCGTAGCCTTTACCTTGATAATCCGGATGAACCGCCACACGATGTATATAAATGTTCTTACCTGTGGGCGTTAACCATTTTATGGGCACATATTCTTCATCCATTAAAGTAGAGAGTACTATACTGCCAATAATTTGATTATCTTCCTGCAAAATGTATAACTCCCCTCGTTCAATATCAGTTTCAAACGCTTGTTTTGACGGGTAATTTTCATTCCATTGGTAAATACCCTGCTGTATCATTGCCGTAGCACAAACCTTGGTAACCGTGAGTATTTGAGGGATATCAGTTAATTTTGCCGGCCTGATCATTTTGATTAGTTTAATTTAATTGTAAATTTAAAAGATAAATTCAAAGATATATGAAACATATATTAGTACCTATTGGGACATCTCCCGATGCACACCAAACTTTACAATATGCGGTAGATTTCGCCTCTCAGTTTTCTTCCAAAATCTATGTTATGGAAGTTTATAATGTTTCCGCAGGAGCAGGAACTACATTAGCCAATGTACCACAAAAGCTTGCCGAGAGTGGTAAAGAGCGCTTAAAGGAAGTCATAGAAAAGATAGATACTAAATCTATTGATATAAAAATAGCCACTTATAATGGTGCCATTGTAGATGGATTGAAAGATATTGATAAGGAGTTGGGTATTGATCTGATTATTATGGCCCCAAGAAGTAACGATGTTACAGAAGAGGTTTATTTGGGTAATACTTCAGGGAAAATTATCAAACAGACTGATATACCCACTTTAGTTGTACCTAAAGGAAGCATATTTGCACCTCCAAAAGTAATTTTGACCGCTTTTAAATCTGGTATCTTAAAAAGAAACCGCATTCTTAATCCGCTGATACAGATTAAAAACAAGTTTCGTTCCACAGTAAATTTACTAATGGTAAAAACACCCGGTTACACTGATGCCGATTTACGCATTAACACAGCACTAATGGACATTAGTTCTCAAGTCATCATGGCTGAAGCCCCAACCACATATTTAGGTGTTTTAGAACGTTTTCAATCTCAACATCCAGACTTACTGTGTGTTTTCAGACATAAAAGAGGTTTTTTTAAGAAGCTTTGGGAAAAGAACACCATATTAAAATCTGAATTTTCGTCACGTATTCCCGTGCTTGTTTTAAGCGTAAAAAAGGATTAAGTAAGCTACCTCATTTACTTGCCTAACTATTTTGTAACTAGGTTAAAATGTATTTTCTTTGCATCTAGCCAAAATGGGGGATTAGCTCAGCTGGCTAGAGCGCTTGCCTGGCAGGCAAGAGGTCACCGGTTCGACTCCGGTATTCTCCACAAACAATAAAAAGCTTTGAAAGTCATACTTTCAAAGCTTTTTTGTTTTTCACGTAAAACAGGTTTTAATAGAAGTTGGCCGAATCTAAAATGCTTTGGCAACTACAATCCTTCCCGTGTTTTTCTTCTCGCAGTAGTATTTTTTGCGCGGTCAATTTAAGCTAGTCCCATGCAGAAAGGCCAATAATTTCCCCGTTGGGTCCTACGAAAAAAGTGTATTTGTCACGAGCGTAATTTTCATTTTCCAATTCGTAACCTTCTTTTTTTAACTTATCTCCAATTGGGACAATATCGTTTACCTTTAGCATAAAGTGGTTATGGTTAGTATTTCCTATAGGACCTATTGTATCTATAAATTCGGGAGCCGTGAGCGATAAACCAATGGTTAAGTCATCGGCTTTTAATTTCATTACCAACATTCCTTCAAGTCCGGGTCCGTGTAGTACTTCGGCATCCGCCATTTTAAAACCCAATATTTCACGATATAATTTTAAGGTTTTCTCAAGCTCCAAAACGTGAACACTAATGTATTTTAAACCCGTAACCCTTGCCTCTTCCGTACTCACTTTGTCAATTTCACTAGGAGATGAATCAGATGTTTGTGCAAAACTATAATTTGTACCTGCTAATATAAAAGCTACAAGGAAGCAGGTTTTCCAAATTAAACTTGGTAAGCTGTGGTTTTTTTTTGTTCTGTGGCTAGTATTAGCCTTCATAATAACTTTCATAATAAATATCGTTTTGTTAAAACTATGATATTATAAGGTAACACTAAGCTTAAAATGACTTAACAAAAACTGAACATTTAGAATATTAAAAATGAAGGGCCACCAACCTTTCATTGGTCTCTTCAATAAAAACTGAACAATTAAGTTTTGGTCATTCAATCACAACTTTTGGTGGATATTTCTTTGTAAAATTACAATGCTCACATGCTTTGAGTAGTCCAAAAAATCCGGTTTTCCAATCGTAATCTGTCTTCTAAATCGATTAGTAATCTGCAGGACTAACAGCTATAACCAACAATACGTAATATGAAACATTGTAAATTTTATGTACCACTTTTCTTTCTTGTAATTTCCTGTTCTCAGGTAAAAAAAGAAGAGCAAAAAAATCTTAAAGAAACCTATGTATGGGAAGAATTAATAGATAAAGATTTAACTCAGTGGGACACTTATTTAAGTTACCAACATCAACCCGGTTACGATGGTTCCGTACCATTAGATGAAAACGGAGAAGAAATTGCGCCCATTGGTTTAAATAATAGTGAGTATACCGTTTTTTCGACGATACAAGATGGTGAAGAAACAATTATTAAGAATACCGGAGAATATTATGGTTGTCTTATAACCAAAAACGATTATAAAAATTACCACTTTCAGTTAAAGTACAAGTGGGGAGACAAAACGTACGCCTACCGAAAAGAATTGCTAAAAGATTCTGGTATACTATACCACTCTGTGGGGCCAATGGCTGTTGAATACTGGCGTTCATGGATGCTTTCTCAAGAATTTCAGATTATGGAAGGGCATACAGGAGATTTTTGGAGCCAGGCCAACTCTGCAATAGATATCAGGGCATATAAACCAGAGTCTGTTTTGGACCCACTTGCCCATGAGTCTCAGGAGTATTTGCCTATTGGCATGGGTAGTCCTTATAACAATTATTGTTTGCGAAGTGGAAATTATGAAAAGCCCCGTGACGAGTGGAATACGCTTGATTTGATTTGCTATGAAGGCAAAAGCTTGCATATAGTGAACGGAGAGGTGGTGATGATTTTAAAGGATTCAAGATATATAGATGAAAACGGTAAGGAAGTGCCACTTATCCAAGGTAAAATTCAATTGCAGAGTGAAGCTGCAGAGGTGTTTTTTAAGGACATCAAAATAAGACAGATTGATTCGCTTACGCAGCAGCAAAAGTCACTTTTTTAATTGAGGTTAAACTATAAAGGTAGTATCATATGAAAATTAACGTATTTCTAATTTTGAGTATTATACATGCATTCGTTGCGTGTTCGTCAAATTCCGATGACGTTTCGGAAATGGACAAAGATTCAGAAAATCCGGTGCAAGTAGACGATAAGGAGGATGACAAGGAAGATGAGATCGAACCTTTTGAACTTTCTGATTTAGACCCTAATCTACCTTCGTTTGTGTCTGTAGTTGATGAAACCCCGGAAGGAATGGAGTGGGTAAAGTTCGAGGCCATGTCTGATGAGTTTGATGAATGGGATGACGAAAAGTGGTTTAATTCTTTTTGGAATTATGGGAACACCCCTGTTTCTATGCGAAGTGAAAATTCTAGCGTTGTAGATGGCAAATTAAACATACAGGCCACATTGGACGAGGACAGCTCCCAATGGTTTCAAACGGCAAGGGTGCATTCCAAAACGCAAATAAGTTACCCCATGTATACAGAGTGCAGTATGAAAACTTCAAGTATTTCTGCGTTCAATACGTTTTGGCTGAACAATGGCGATATTGATGATAGAGACGAGATAGATATTGTTGAAAATAATGCCAATCCAACTCCGGAGTGTAGTGACCAGTCTACCAAACCAAGTAATTTTCCGTGGACCCCATGGGACTTCCCTACTCAGATGAACTCTCAGTATTTTATAGCCGAAGGTGGAGTAACGGAAAGACATGAAGATAATTTTGATACCAGAATGCTATCGGATGCAAATCCTAACAAAGGAAAGGCATGGGATGAAACCTACCATATTGTTGGCGCTTGGTGGAAAGATGCCAGAACGGTTCAATTTTACTTAAATGGTGAACCAGCTGGTACCGTCACAACTAATCAAGATTTTACAAGAGAGTTAGAGTTAATATTTGATTTATGGACGTCCGAAGAGTGTTATTTAGGAGGTTTACCACAAAAGGAGGAACTAACTGATGATACTAAAAATACAATGCGTGTAGATTGGGTACGTACCTGGAAACTAGAAGCAAAATAACAATGCTTAACCTATTATGGTATAAAATTACAGTTTGTTTAATTTGAGTTTTTTTCAGTTTGTTTAGTATGGGTTAGGGGCATGGTTAACACCAATGCCCCTTATTTTTTATTTATTTTTATAAAAGTTCAATTATTACCATATGCTTGAACCGACTGGGCTATATCCCGCCATATCTTATTATCCTTTTTTCAGTGGCACTGGATTAAAGACCGCCTTGAAAGATATTTATATTGGCTATAATAAGAGAGAAGAAATTAAGCCTTTTAGGGCCTTTCTAAACATCGTATATAATTATTGTACATACCTATGCGCACTAATTTATGAGAAATCAATAGAGTTTTAGCAACTGGAAAATAGCCAAATAATTAGTTGCAATCTATTTTGGGTTAATATTCAAACTAGAATCATAATCATACGCGTCATTATTCATATAGTCTTTTACCTTTTGGTATTCTTTGCGCACTTTATTACCTTTTTCTAACGATAAATCGCACTCAAAACGTACAAAATGATATGCGGGGTACAGTTGGTGGCTAATTCCCCATGTTATGCCTTTTCCAGGGCTTACGTCTACATCGGTAAAATTTCCTGTACGGAAGGCACCGCCACCTTTTGGAATGGTCAGTCCTTGGATTACCGGATGAAAATTTACTCCGTCCTCAGAAAATAGAACGCTGTTCCTTTCCGGTCCTTCCGGCAACGTAGCACATACACCGTTACGATACGGCCATACCATGCTGCCGTGTCCACCCATTAAAACGGGATTGTACTTGGATTTTATGTAAGGGCCTCCTGGTTTATTGGCTATTGCAACACCGGTAGCCAAGGGCATATCGGCATGTTCTTTGTTGAATTTTCCTGGAGATATATTGGGTGTCCATGGTAAACGGCCATGGCTTTTGTAGTACAAAAAGTACTGCCCTCCTTTAACAAAAAAGGTGGGCTCGTGTATTACCTCAGCATCCCAACTTTCTTCAGGACCGGGTTGTAAAATTGGTTCGTCCAATGCTTTCCATGGGCCTTCTGGAGTGTCGGCTACGGACATGCCAATAACGTTTGGAGTAAAATCTCCTGAAGTTGGAAATTGTTTTGACCAACGTGCATCCTCTAGACTCTTTGCTGCTTGATAACCCAAATAGTACTTACCGTCCGCAAACAATATATCCGGATTAAAAACACTACGATGGTCATATCGTCCAGCTGTGCCACGGGAAATTGCCCTTCCCTGTTCTTTCCATTTTAAGCCATCAGAAGAGGTAGCATACCAAATATCGCACAAATCCCAGTGAAAAGCTCTTAGGGAATCGTTGGCTTTATTGGGCCCCACTACTTCAGTATTAATTTGAAGCTTAGAGTACCACATGTAATATTCATTATCTACTTTTATTACACTAGATGGGTAATAGCGTTCAGCCCCGTCATCAAACCCTTCTATTTTTTCAAACTTAAATTGAGTATTAAACTCATTGTACTTTTCATAAGAAACATGGTTGTTACGAAAACGTTTGTAGGAAGCACTTTCATAAGTTTTAGGTGCCTTATTCTGGCATGAAGTTGAACTTATTACTACCAATGCTAAAACAACCTTTGTTACTGTAGTAATGATAGCCTTTGTTGTCATAAAAAAGTGGGTTTTGATAATTTTATATTCATTGGTTTTTTTATTGCAATGTTCTATAGTAGAATGTATTTTATTTCAATTGACTGTTAAATTCATATGAAAACTGAAGTTTATAGAATATTCAAATTATTAAAAAGGACAGCATCTACTTGTAGCGTACTGTCCTAGTCTAAACAAACTCAACTCGACTCAAATTTTATTCCCCTTTGGCCCTATGTTGGGTCTTTCTTTCTGAGGTAAAGCTCATAATGCTCTGGTAATCCCAGCTATTGTACATGTGAGATAGTCCCCAGCGTAATATTTCCGTTGGTTCTTTTTCATTGTCTGCACTTCTGTCTAAGCCTATAGCATGTGCGCTTACTCCGGGTATGACTGATTTTATCTCAAAATTAATACCATCAGGAGCCCATTGGATTGTATTTTTTTCAGGCCCGTCAGTAGTAATTAGTGCAGCAACTCCTCCGTTATATGGCCAAACACAAATTTCATGGCCGCTATTGCTAATAGGGTTATATGGTGTTTTTATGTACGGTCCTTCAGGTTTGTCGGCAATTGCAAGTCCGTGACGTATTTGTCTTCCGCCAAAGGTAATTTTCTCTCCCATTTGCTCCCCTTTATAGTACAAATGAAACTTGCCATTAACAGGAATAATACAAGGATCATGTACCTTGTGGCTGTCAAAGTCGCCTTTTCGCTCAACAGCAAATCTATCTTGTTCTTCACCTTTCCATATTCCGTTATCTGCAGGACTTAGTATAGGCTCTTTACTTTTTGTCCAAGGACCATCTGGTGAATTGGACCAAGCTAGGCCAATTTGGTTTTTTACACGCACGGTGTATGGCGATTTTACGGTTTGATAGCTCAAGTAATACTTGTCTTCATGCTTCATGATTTCAACGGTAAAGACAGATCTGTCATCATATGTACCAGCTTTACCTCTAGGCACCGCTAAACCTTCTTCTTTCCAGGTTTCTCCATCTTCTGAAGTTGCATACCAAATGTCGCAACGGTCCCACGGAAAGACCTTGTCGTTTTCTACATCACCTCCAAAACCTTGTGTTGGTCCGGTACTTTTAGAATACCATACGTAGTATTTGCCATTTTCTTTTATTAATGCACTAGGGTCTCTACGTACTACGCCTTCTTCATAGGCTAGATCTCCTTTTAATGGTTGTAAGTTTGAAAACTGAATAAACCATTCATTACCAAGGTCTGTAGGCCATTTTAAAGCTCTCTTAGAGGCGGCGCTTAAGTGATTTATATCCGTAATACCCAAATGGTCTATTTGTTCTTGAGTTATCCCTAATGAGTCTAATTTCTTCTGGTCATACGTCGTATCCTGAGCATAGCTGTAAAATGAAAACATAGCGAAAAAAAGAAATGGATATAAGATTGTTTTGGTTTTAGAAATCATTGTATTTGTTGTTATTTAATTTATATGAATTTTGTAATTACGTGCAAATTAGAGATGTATAATGACCGTATATTTTTCTTTGAAAAGAACTGCTTATTTATTGATAATAGTGGTTCTCTAATTTTTGGCATTGTTTTGTTTTGTAATACTCCTTTTTATCAAATGTTTTGAAATTAGCTTACGCTTTACCAGTTTGTCTATTAACTTTTTTAGCCTTTTTACAGACTTATTTCATCTCCACTCTTAAATTCAAGTGTTTTGGCTCAACTTTTTTTATTTGTGAGATTCGAACAGAAATTGACGTATCAATAATTTTTCATCGATTATTTTGACAAATATTGGTTAATAGCGGATAAAATCTTCTGTTTTCTAATGAATAAAAACTGAACATTCTTAAAAACCGACCCCATTTTCATGAATTACAACTAATCAAATACTATATTGAGTTTGACTAGCACAGAAGGGCACATGTTCAGTCTGGTTTTTCTAAGTGTTTAGTTGATTTTAAATTAAGGAGTAAGAATTATTTGATATGATAAAGCGTCCGAGATTGCTAAAAATGCTTAGTGTGGTTTTTCTTTTTATCTGTTTGTGTGCAAATGCCCAAGAGCCCTATGGTACAAACAAGTATATAGAGAAGGCAAACCAACTTACGGCAAAAAAATTGGATAGTGCTATTTATTACCTGAAGGCGGGTATTGACTATTATTCAAAACAAAAGGATACTATAAATTTAATTAATAACCTGTGCCAATTATCGGGGGTATATGACAATGTGTTGGATTACGGAAAATCTTATGATGGATATTGGGAAGCATTGATTTTAGCAGATCTATCTGATGACGATATTTCCAAATCTCGTATTTACCAAGAATTAGGTTGGCTATATACCGCTTATAGAAGGGAAGAAGAATCATTGCGTTATTTTAATATGTCCCTAAAACTCAAAAAGAAGCTTTTCAAGGAAAAAAAGATAAGTAGGGATTATTTGGTCAGTAACTACTTTGCCATTGTGAACTGTTATAGGGTAAACCACAATTATGTTATGGCAAAGACTTATCTGGATAGTTGTGAACTTTCCTTGAAAAAGATAGACCCCAATAAAAAATCATATTACGTAGAGACCGAGAAAGGCTATTTTGATGCTGTGGCGGGAAATTATGATAACGCATTGAGTACATTGAATGATACTAAGCTCTTTTTTGAACAGAAAAGTCCTTCATATCTTACTGTTGTCCATTTCTTAATGGGAGAGGTACATAAGCTTAAAGGGAATTTGGAAGAAGCTATAATGCATTACAAAGAATCGCTTAGATTTTCGGAAATGTACAATAAGCATTTAGGCTACAAGCTGTTCAACTATGAGGTTTTGTCTCAGATATATTATAATCAGAACAACTACAAAGAAGCATTTTTTTACAAGAATAAAGCGCAAGAACTAAACGAAAGCATCTTTGGAAGAAAAAGTAAAAATCACAAACATTTATTTGAAATAAAGGATAGATATAGACTTCAAAAAGAAAAAGAAAAAGCTCTGCTTAAAGAGGTCCGCATAGAGAAGCTGGAAGACCAAAAGAGGATAGGTTTTTTACAAAACATCTTAATGGGCGTAGTAGTAGTTTTTATGTTTTTGTACGGTTTTCTATTATTTAGAAACCTCAGAAGAAAACACAAACTGGAAAAACAAAAGACCAATGAGGTTATGATGTTAAAAAATCGGGAACTAACGGCCTCTGCCCTTCAACTCATCGAAAAAGAGGAATTTATTGCCAAATTAAAGCAGAACATCTCTAAAAGTGATGCCATAGATGCAAAAGCAATTCATAATATGCTGAAAGGTTTTCAGAATTCCCCCGGTGGCAATTGGAAAGAATTTGAAGCTAGGTTTACTTCTATAAACCAAAGTTTCTATGAAAAAATAAGATCAAAATATCCAGATTTAGGACAAACGGATTTAAAGCTTTGCGCCCTGGTTAAACTAGGATTTTCCAGTAAGGAAATGTCTTCTTTATTGGGTATTACAATTGAAAGTGTACATACCTCAAGATATAGGTTGCGAAAGAAATTGAAATTGGAAAAAGGAGAAAACCTTATAGATTTTATGTCTACCATTTAAACTCTTCTTGTCTGATCAGTGCAATAAAACCGCCCAAAAAAGAATCACTATAATTTGCAATGAAAAAGGGGCAGCCTTTAAATAGGCTGCCCCTTGTTATATAAAAAATGACGGTTAAGACTTAGGGGTAGTAAATTTATGGTCTAACAGGTACCTCTGCTAAATACATATCATCTATATAAAATTTAATGTCTTGTGGGTGAAATTCATTATACCCTCTAATGAACCAACTTATTTCACCTGTAAAACCTGCATCAAATTCTTGCTTTTGATATACCCATTCTCCAGTAGGCAAATCAGGAGTAAATACGGTAGGTATCAGTTCAAAAGCCCAGTTTGAAGGGTATACCCTAATATCCGAGGATTCAGTTCCTGAAGGAACTCCTGATAGATTACTTTCTACATAGATCCAATAACCAAACTCATATCTTTTACCTTCTTCAAGAGTTATTACAACTGGATTTCCGCCGGTATCCCTATGTTCAACGATCATTCCGCCATTAGGCCTAAAATTAATATCAAGACTTTTTGTTCCTGTACGTGTGTTGGCCACACCAATACTCAAATCATATTCGCCCCAATGTGCTCCCCAACCCAGGTATGCCCAATTTTCTGGTGTTGATGTTTCAAAACCGTAATCATATGCTGTAGATGGATAAAGGTTTTCTAGAGGGTCAAAATCTGTTAACGGAGCATCCATAAAAGCTTCTGATTCAACCTCATCAACAGTTCTTAAGTTTCCAGGAGTATAACTTACAAAAACTTGGTCATCATTATATAGCTGTTCGCCGTCCAATTCAAGAATAACAATAGTTGCTTCATTATTATCTACAGTGGCCGATGTTACAGTAGGGCTAAGTTCAATAGGGTTCATTTCATCTCTATTGTTTTCTATTCTAACGGAAAAATCTGCGGCATTAACCGTAGTGCCATCCATCTCCCTACTAAACTCTAAGGCAATTTTATCATTTCTTTCTGCCACCCGGTCTAAAGTAACTGGAGCGGTAGAAGGAATAACTTTTATTACTTTTTCAAAAGAAAGGGTATCTGCATCCGTTGGCCTAAATCTAGAGGCAATGTATTCAATATCCCAAGACCCTAACCTATTAAACCTCATATCCACTTCAGAATCATCGCTAATATTAATAGCGTTTGGTTTACCTCCCTCAGATTTCCATGATACCCCTTGAGGCTCACCTATTGCGGTGTAAGATAACCGAATGGCGTTACTGGCTTCAAGTTCATTTTCAGCACCGTCTGCTAGGTCAATTTCAGGTCCGGTAGAACCGTCCGGGTTTATTCTAAATGCCTTTAATACAGACTTTATAGAGTCTATAACTGTTACAACAATAGTTGTATCTAGCTCTCTACCATTAATGGGTTCTGTACTGTCATCATTAGGAAAAACGTTACCCTTAAATTTTTGACTCAATACAACATCATAAACACCTGCTTTATTAAAAATACCTTTGATAATGTCCTTAGATGATGTATTGCCCGGTTCTCCAACAACACGCGCATTGTCCGGCAAAGTCCATGTTCTTGACTCCACCCCTCTGGAAATATCACCAAAATCTATATGGCCACCTACAATGACTTTGTTTTCAAAATCTTGTTCGGAGGTTACCACAATACGGTGGTTGACATCATTTATATTTAGTTCTTCTTCCTTTTCGCAGCTTACAACAAGTAAGGCAAAAACCGATAGTATGGTTAAAAATTTATATGGTTTCATATCTAGCAATTTTAGTTATTTATATTAGGGTTGTTTAGCACTTCCCCAGTAGGAATTGGAAAATAATCATGCTGATCTGACTTATAATTTTGAGATGATAATACAAAGTCGGGCCTTACTCTTCCCGATATAAAAAGAGGAGCCTCACCTTGACCGGTAACATCTAAATTATCTTCACGCCAAATTTCATCGGCACGTAACTCATCAAAAACTTCTTTAACAATACCCCAACGCACTAAATCTTTATAACGGTGCCCTTCAAAACATAATTCAATGGTTCTTTCCACACGCTGAATATGGGTCAGTACGGTTTGTACACTTGGAGCAACTAAAGGTTGATCCCCATGCACTTGTTTACTTACGTGTAATTGAGGAAACATGCCGCCATTCATATCCATATACTGTTGTAAGGTGTAAACTCCTGCTCGGCTTCTTACCATGTCTACATATTGCATTGCAGTCATAAAATCTCCAGAATCATTTAGAACTGCTTCGGCATACATAAGTAAAACATCGGCATAGCGTATGTGTCTAAAGTTAATACCGCTTCTACCGCGAGGAGGCTCCTGGTCAAGATGGTACCAGTTTGAGTGTTTTTTTACATAGGCACTTTGCCCACCGCCCCAATTGGCTTTGGCTTCTGCAAAAGGTTCAAGGTACCAGTCTCCTTCACCGTTTCTTGGAGCAATAGTATAGTTCATTCTGCGAGACTCTAGGTTGCCGTCATTAATTGAGTTATCAGGGTCAACCTCATCATTCACTAACATTTCATGAAGATTATAAGAAGCTATTACCGTATTAAAAGCTCCATATTGTAAATGACCTACTTCTGTACTAAGTGTAGTAGATTCTGCTCCTGCTCCACCATTAGTGGTATCATCTTCGGCAAAACCACTATTACCAGGCTTAATGTCAAACGAGTAGTTTACTTCAAAAATAGACTCTTCGTTAAACTCGTTTTCATGTGTGAAATTATCTTCAATATTACGGGTTAATCTATATACACCAGAATCTATTACTTCTTTAAATAATTGAGCTGCTTGGCCCCATTGTTCATCGTATAGATATACTTTACCCAGTAGAGAAGTAGCAGCTCCCCAGGTAGCTTTACCTACTTCAGCACCATCCCAAGTTTCCGGTAAATTGTTCATGGCAAATTCCAAATCCGGAATAATGATGTGATTGTTTATCTCCTCAATACTGGATAAGGGCTTGCTTAATTCATCTATAGATTGCGCTGCCCCATCATGTATCATGCCTCCACCATACGTATGGGCAATTTGAAAATAAAAGAATGCTCTTAAAAATCGTGCCTGACCTTCTATTTGTGCCTTAACTTCATCATCCAGAATATCTTCCTCTACTATTTCTAGTTGTGAAATTATAGAGTTGGCCCTAAAAATACCCACATACAACTCTTCCCATTTGTTTGTTAAATGAACCTGCCCATTACTATAGGTCAAATTCCTAAACGGATAAGGTCTATACCAAGACTCGGTTCCGCCAATATCCCCTAAAACGAATTCTTGTACCAACTCTGCCCCACTTACCGATCGGTATTGAAGCGCTCCATAGGTTGAGGCCAGTGCAGAATTAAAATGTCCCTCGTTCTTCCAAAACTTTTCTTCGGTAAGAGCGTTTGGATTTGATTCGTCCAAAAATGTACTTTCATTGCAACCAGTAACAACCAGTGCTAGAATTGCAATGCTCTTTATAAATATTTTATGTATTGATCTCATAGCTTTTTTTTTAGAAACTTAATTGAACTCCCATCATAAATTGGCGTGCAATAGGATAGTTGCCATTATCTACTCCTCTATTAAACAAGCTGTCACCACCTACTTCTGGGTCATATCCTGTATAATTGGTAAAGGTTAAAGGGTTAACAGAATTTAAGTATAACCTTACTCTGTCTATTCCGTAATCTTTTGTGTTGGGTATAGTATATCCTATAGATATATTTCGTATTCGCAGGTAGGTACCGTCTTCTAAGAACCAATCTGAAAATCCTCTAACATTGGAATGTCCTTCATTTTGTCTAAAAGTTGGAATATCCGATGTGGGATTTTGAGGCGTCCATTGGAAAACTTGATCCTGGTGGCGTCCTCCTACATAGGCCAAGTTTTTATTACCGTTATATACTTCGGCTCCATAAGCAAAGTAACTTTGTATTGAAAGATCCCAGTTGTTATAATCCAAATTAAGATTTAATCCTGCTTCCCACTGCGGAATACCAGAGCCGGAGAATACACGGTCAGAATCATTAATGGCGCCATCCCCGTTAGCATCTTTAAAACGTAAATCTCCTAGTTGGGGCGAGCTAATAGCACTTAAATCTAATTGTTGGTATTCTGTTAATTGTTCTTCCGTTTTAATTACACCTTCGTTTTGCAATAAATAAAAAGAACCAGCAGGATCATTTAAAGCTAAGAACGTTGTATTATCACGATTAATAGTTCCTCCGGACTGCCCTAATCTCTTACCATTTAAATTGGTGATTTTATTATCATTTAGGGTCCATGTTCCAGAAACACCAAAGTTTAATTTTTCACCTATTTTCCCTTTGTAATTTGCGGCAAGTTCTACCCCTTTGTTCACCATGTTACCAGCATTAAGCGCTACGCTACCGTAGGTGCTTTGAGCACGTGGTTGCCACAAACCTGCTGATGGTGAGGTCTGTTCGTTAATTAACATGTCTTGTTTATCGTTCTGGTACACATCGGCAGTTATATTTAACTTGTTGTTAAAAAGACCCATCTCAAAACCAATATTTCTAGAAATGGTAGTTTCCCATGCCACATTAGGGTTGGCATACCTTCGTTGTACTTGGCCATTAACCAAATTTTCTTCTACTCCAAAAGGGTAATTGACCCCTGCTTCAATTACAGGAGTAAAGGCATAATCTGGTATGCCGTTAAAGCCTGTTTGAGCCCAGCTACCTCTTATTTTTAAGTTGTTAATAGCATCAACGTTAAACCATTTTTCATCGGTTACGTTCCACCCTGCAGAAAAACCGTAAAAATTACCATATCTCCTCTCCTCAGAAAACTTAGAAGAGCCGTCATTTCTAAAACTAGCTGTAATTAAATACTTGCCATCATAATTATATTGTAATCTCCCTAATTTACCAGCAAGGGTATAGCCTTCTTTAAATTCATTTGGCGATTTAGGATCTGCGCCTGCATTTAATACTTGTACATCATTTGATGCATCTTCGGCAAATACCGTTCCTACGTTTAGAGTTCTTTTTCGGTATTTTTCATAGGAAGCAACAGCTGTAAGATCTATATTATGTTTCCCAAATGATGTGTTATAATTTAAAATATGCTCAATGGTTTCTCTTATAGTAAACCAGTAGTTATAATCTAATTCTGCGTTCAGCCTAGAGGCAGCAGGGCTTAAATTTCCATTTCTATCCAATGCAATATATTGCGGTTGAAAAAACTTTCTAAAATACCGGCCTTCACTACGACCCATGTTTAACTTATAGGTCAGACCATTCAAGATTTCATATTCCAAATTAAGAGCTATACTATTACTCTTGTTTTCTCTTTCATCAATATTATCCAATTGACGAGAAAGAAAACCATAGAAAATTTCATTTGCAGCAGATATTAAAACTTCGTCATCATCATTTCTATTGATTTGGTCAAATGGTGCACTATGTGGCACATTTTGTATGGCATACCCAAATAAATTCCATGGTTCTTGTTTGCGATTTTCTGTTGTAAAACTAGCAGAAGCAAAAGCTTTGAATTTACCTTTATTAAATTGCCCTGTAATTCTATTTGTTAACCTATCAAAATCAGAACTTATAAGTACCCCTTCTTGTTTGTAGTAGGTAGTATTGAAATTGTAAGTTAAATTTTCTGATCCACCGGATAAGTTAAAAGAAACATTCTGAACTATGGCGTTATCGTTTTGAACTTCATCAACAAAATTCGTATCCCAATCCAGTGCGTTTGGATCTATTAAAAATGTCTGTGGTTCATCTCCTCCAACCTCGGCCGTTGTTTCTCTATTGTATAGAAAATCTGCAGTATTTGACAAAGGGGTTCCAGAAGTAATATTCTGGATACCGGTAAAGGTATTCAGGTCTATTTTCATTTTTCCTTTTTTACCTCTTTTGGTAGTAATTAAAATTACACCACCTGCAGCACGAACACCATATATTGAAGCCGAAGCTCCATCTTTTAAAATGTCAATAGATTCAATTTGTTCTGGTGCTATATTTGGGTTTTCTTCTTGAGGAATATTATCTACCACATAGAGTGGTTCACCCCCGTTTAATGATACCAAACCACGTATTTGTACATTGGCGGCCTCTCCTGGTCGCCCACTAACGGCTTGAATATTTACCCCAGATACCTTTCCTTGAATGGCCGCCCCTATATCCGATACAGGAACTTTTACTAATTCTTCAGATGCCACATTGGCAACTGCCCCTGTAACTTCTTTTTTCTTTTGTGTTCCATACCCCACAACAACAACCTCCTCTAGAAGTTGAGAATCTTCTTCCATAGATAGGCTTATAGTTTTGTTGTTGGCGGAAACCGAACGTTTCTCACTTTTAAAACCTAGGTAGGAGAATACTAATGTTTCACCGGTTTTGGCTGTAATTGAGTATTTACCATCAAAATCGGTTACTGCACCCTTGCTGGTGCCTTCTACAACAATGGAGACTCCTGGCAATGGTGTCTTTTCTTGGTCTGTTACCACACCTGAAATGGTTTCTTGTGCGTACGCCCATCCTATTCCTAACACGAGGTAGAGCAGGAAGGCGCTCATTTTCATAAATCTTGGTTTGTGTCCTTTCATAATAATGAATTAGGTAGTTGGCATTTTAATGACAGTAGTAATATGTCACTGAAATGGATTAAGTATTTAATTATTGAAAAAAATTCAAGGGTAAATTTATCAGATTATGAATTTGGGCGATAAAAAACAGGCTCAATAAAAACTGGACATAAGTCTTCCTTTTTTATGTCTGGATTGTTTTAAACTGAAGTAAGAGCTTGTTAAATGGGTTCTCGAAAGTATTTTGTTGAGGTAAGTAGTTTTATAGATTGATTTGAATTTCAATACTGGAAAAAAAATTCGCCTATAGGGTTTTCCCCTTTAAATAATAGGGATTCAAGGAAGGTGGTGGGTTTTGACCATAAGTTTGATCATATATTGGATTAGGCCATTTGTTCAGGTTTTGTTCAGCTGATTAATTTTTATGTACAGCCCACTTTTTACCCAGTTTATACTTTTCTGACACGTTGGTGTATGTTCAACTTTTATACAAGAAATGATGTTCTAGAATTTAAATTGAGGATATCTGTACTGGCAATTGAGGATAAGTTGAGCTGAAATTCACGGAATTTCTATGCTAAAAAGTCCGGCTCATCATGAAAAGACAGACAGAGATCTGTAATTTGAACTTACAAATAGATTGGTTAAAAACCTTTGTTGTATCGTTTTTGGGCACATGGGATATCGTAATACCGAAGTGTATTGAAAACGAACTTATTATTGCTTTAATACAAGCATATACCTTTCCTTTTAGTATTGTAACTTTCTTGCCCAACAGGCAATAGGTCGCCGGTTGAACTTTGGTATTCTTTACAAGAAAAAAGTTTTGAAAGTGTTACCTCCAAAGCTTTTCTGTTTTCTAGGACTATTTACTTGGCCAACGTAAATTTAAAATGCGTTCCGGAACAATGATCTGGTCTATTTTTTAATTCTATTGTTCCTCCAAGTTTTTCTATAATAGCTTTTATAGTGGCAAGACCTATTCCGGTATCTGTAGGGTTTAGCTTGCGCAAAGTTTCGAACATTATAAATACCTTTTCCCAGAACTGCTCAAGAATTCCCGGACCATTATCTTGGTACTCAAATGAATAAAAACCGTCTGTTTCGGAGAATGAAACATCAATAGAAGTAATTGGTTGTCTTGAAAATTTTATTGAATTGGTAATCAACTCAGAAATTATTTGATCAAAGCTTTTTACGGAATGGTTTACTACGTTATCGCAATTGGTTAGTTTCAATTCTATAACAGATGAAACATTTAACTTTTTCACAATATTATGGATTTCCCCTTCAATATTAAACTCAGAGAATTCAACCTCACTGTTCATTATATTGGTATAGTTAGTAATACCATTAATTAACGCTTCCATATAGCTAACCCTATCTTCAATGGTATCTAACCATTCCGGAACTTCAGTCTCCTTTAACAGATGCAGATAATCCATCTTAATAAAACTCACCAAAGAGCTAATACCTTGTAACGGGGTTTTCATATCATGCGCCAAGCGATACGTAAAATGCTTGAGTTGATTATTTTTTACGTTGAGTTCGTTGTTTATAATTTGCTGTAGATTATTCTGACGCCTAAGCTCTAACTGAGTCATAACCTGATTGGCCAATGACCTTAAACAAGCCTGCTGTTTAGTGGTAAAGTTGGTTCGTGGCAAAGTGTCTATAACACATAAAGTACCTATGGAAAACCCGTCTTTTGTGTTCAACGGTGCACCTGCATAAAATTGCACCTGTGGTCCTCCTGTAACCAATGGATTATCTGCAAAACGCTCATCCTTACTGGAGTCCTCAACAATAAATAATTCTTCTGGAGTATTTATAGCATGAGCACAAAATGCCAAATCGCGAGGAGTCTCGGTAGCATCAATACCATAATGTGATTTAAACCATTGTCTATCCGCATCTACTAGAGATACAAGTGCCATTGGCGTATTACATATGTCTGCGGCAATACGGGTAATGGCATCATACTCTTCTTCTTCCAAAGTATTTAGGATTTCAAAGCTTTCAAGTGCTTTAAGCCTATCGGATTCGTTTAATGGTATTTCAGGTTTTAACATAAGATCCTACGTATTGAGTATTACAAATTAAATGTAGGGGGATACTTTCATTATAAATAAAATTAAACTTACTTATAATAATTTAAAACGCATTTGTAGACTATGTTATTGCTTGACCCATTCACAATTATAATTCAATTGAAATCAACTAGCAAGTCGTAATAAAAATTACCAACTATTCACTTTAAAATGCAAGGAAAAGCTTAGATGAACTCATATATAAATAAAACCTCGGCAATCTATACATACGATCACCGAGGTTTTTTATAAAAACATGTTGATAAATTATACCTATTCTATTTCAATATCAAAACTGGCTTCAACGTCAGTTTCTCCACCGGCATCGTTCAAAGTATCGTCATTTGGTTTTTTAGGTTCGTGACGTAAAGTAAATGTAAGCGTACCTGTACTAGCTTCTCCTGTAGTAACGGTAAATTCAATTCCTAGTGGATTACCGTCCTCATCTAAATCAGCATACTCCGTGGTAAGATCAAGACCTGTTCCTACAGTATAGAAAAACTGGTGCTCATCACCTTCTTCTTCAACCTCTAGCGTAATATTCTCTGCTGGACTTTCCGTTTCGTTCAAAAGAACTATACTACCATCGTACACCGTGTTGGCCGCTAGGCTTCCTGATACCGTATACACCGGTTTATCTGAACCATCACCGTCTAAATCCTGTAATTGCAGTGTGATATCGGCCCCATCACCTTCTGGAGAAAGTGTTACCTTAACCGTAGTAATAAGCTCTTCTTCATTTACTATTGCTGGCGTACTGTCATCATCATCTGAACAAGAAATAAATAAGGATCCTGCTAACAACATTGCGCTTAATAATTTAATCTTTTTCATTTTTTTAGGTTTAAAAATTAGTAATTGAATTTAAGGTTTAATAAATAATTTCTACCTAACTCATCTGCATAGAAGCGCAAACGATTCAGGTAATTTCGATATGAATTATCCAGTAGGTTGGTGACTTTAAACCCTACTGTTAATTGCGATTTTGGGGAAATATTGAAATCCAAACTGGAATTAAAATTTAAAAGGTGATACGCATCTGGCGAGGTACTGACATCAACAATTTCATTTGTTTCCGTTTGCGGTATGTATACTTCAAAATTGTTGTTTGGAAATTCATTCTGGCGAAATACAAATTCACTCTGCAATGCCAATTGAAGGTTATTTACTTTAGGGTTTTGATATACCACACTATTTTTTGTGTTGACGGGCGGCATACTTATTAAAGGTTCTTCCCTACTCCGATCATAGCCTTTAACAAAAGAAAACTGATGATCCAAACGCAAGTTTTCAGTAAACGCGTAGGAGGCATCTAGATCAAACCCTAATAAAAGTGCATCGGTCTGGCGGTATTCCCAAACTTGAAAGTTACCTCGTATAGTCTGTTCTATAGATGTAGGCTCAATAACAATAAAATCATTGATGCTATTAATGAATGGACTGATAGAAAAACTGAAAATTTGATTCTTACGCTCAAATGTCATGGCCACCTTATGAGCCACCTCTGATTTAAAACCCAGATCTCCCATCTCAATTCGCGAAGCCGAGTGGTGCAGGCCCTCACTAAACAATTCCGAAGGGTTGGGTGCCCGTGAAGCCAATGAATAATTAAAGAAAAGCTTGTATTCATCATCAAATGAATACGTTGCCCCCGCGGTTGCAGATGCATTGTAAAAACTTAATTGTGGGTTGGTCAAAATCTGATTGCCCGTTTCCTCTACAATGATATCTGAGTAGAGTTCATCATAATTACGACTTTCCCAAGTTGAAGTCCTATAAAATTTAAATGCGTCCATATATGTGTAATCAAAACGCGCTCCGACTTCCAACAATAACCTTTCGCTCATGTCATAATCCGCAACGGCATATCCGCCCAAATCATATTTGTCATAGTCTGGTATCAACCTTCGTATACCAGTAGTTGGATCAGCAAAATTGGTTTGATACCTTGCCATTAAACCCGTCTTTAAATTGATTTCATCCGTAAGGTCACTATCTAAATCAAGTAAAACGGTATGTGTATCCAGTTCCAAATCTATAGAAGCCTTATCTGCATCATCCCCTACACGTATATCGTATTCCAACCTATTATTTCGTTGAAAATCATACTGTAGGCTTAGTTTTCCAAGACCGTCAAAACGTGAGAACATTTTAAGACGAGCCAAATGATGCGTAACATCTTGTCTGGGTTCTGCAATGTTATAAGTAAAATCTTCGATTACTAAAGGCCTATCGCTATTGATTGCCGCTAATTGGTCTGAAGCACCTCCTAAATGAGAGGCACGGAGTATTCCTATTTCGTTTTTAAAGAAGGAATAATACCCTTCTAATCCATATTTAAAACGGTTTAAACCAAAATGCAAAGACGCACTACGTTCAAAAATACCGGTATTGCTCAACACATAATCCGGAGTCTCAAAATCTCCGTAACGTTTTACCGTTCCTTGAGCGGTGGCATACCATCCATTTTGAAAGCTTTTGGTTAATTGTGATGTCACAGAAGAACCTCTTCCATTAGAAGCTAAATTCCATAATGTTTTACCATACAAGCTGTCCTTTACGGGTACTTTTAAGGCATCGGCAACAATAACTCCACCAACCGCATCACCACCATACTGTAGTGCTCCCGCACCTTTTATCAAAGTTAAGTTCCCAATAGAATTTACATCAATATTTGGTGCGTGTTCCGCTCCCCATTCTTGATCTTCCATTCTAACCCCATTATTAACAATAACTACACGACTACTATGTAAACCGTGAATCATAGGTTTAACCACAGCATTTCCCGTATTCAAGGAAGAAACCCCGCTAAGACTATTTAGGGCATCACCCAAAGAACCGTTACTGAAATCTTCTAATTTTTCTGTTGATATTTTATTCTTAAAAATGGTCTTAGCTTCACGCTGATAAGTTTCTCCTTTAATAGTTACCTCATTAAGTTCTTCTAAATGATGTTCCAACCGAAAAATCTTACTGGTGTTACCGGACACCTTTACGGTATACCCTTGAGTTAGACAGTAAGGATGCGAAACCTGTATGGAATAGGTGCCATCACAAAGCCCAGTAATAGTATAGTTACCATCAACATCTGTCTGTACGGCCTGTTCGGTTCCGGCTACAATTAACAAAGCACCAGATAATACAGAACTATCGTGCAAATCGATTACTGTTCCGGAAAGGGTGTTGTCACAATCTTGGGAAATAGGAGATATACTGCCAAATAGCAGCATAGATATAGCATATAAAAGCATATACATTCTTAAATTAAATAAAACGGAATCCGCGTTTGTTTAACTAAGAAAATATGGGGGTGCTCTTAATTGGGTATTGGTTATTTTAAATGAGTGAAATAGTAAGGAAGAAAATGAACTTTCTAACCGTTGCGGAACAGATGCAACGAAAAAATCCACATAATCAGGTACTTTATAGTCAAATGAGGCCAATTGAAAATGACAAATTTGACAATCGGCAACATCTGCATGAATGTGGGTAGTTTGTTCGTGACAAACCTCGTGTTCATGTGCCTTAAAAACATGAGAAAACTTCACCAACATAGGAAATAGTAGCGCCCCTGCTAGTAAGAATATGACAATGCTCCGTCCTATCTGTATTTCTCTCCTCATTGAAATCGTACGGCTCTTTAGATATAAGAGTCATTCTTAATTGAGGCCCAAAGGTATAAAACTATTTTCATAGTGAAAATTAATGCCAAACAACTAACACCAATAGCCCCATTTACTATACTATGAGTTTATTACATCATCACCTAATAGGCCTTTTCCTCTCCACGAACAGCATTCACCACAGTTAGATATATAATGCTTAAATCTAGACCTAGAGACCAACTTTCCGTATAAAATATATCAAACCGAATGCGATTAACGATATCTGCTTTTTTAATAATTTCTCCTCTATACCCTTTTATTTGAGCCAAACCGGTTATGCCTGGTTTCACAAAATGCCGAACCAAATATTTATCAATTGAGGTTTCATACATTTCTGTATGTGACTCCATATGAGGTCTAGGTCCTACAACACTCATATCACCAAGAAAGACATTTATAAATTGTGGCAGTTCATCAATACTAGTTTTTCGTAAAATTCTACCTATTCGGGTAACACGCATATCGTTCTTAGTGGCCATAACGGTATCTGCGGCCGCATTCTTAGCCATAGATCTAAACTTATAACACCAAAAAGCTTTTCTATTTACGCCATGCCTTTTTTGCTTGAAAAACAAGGGGCCTTTTGATTCAAATTTCATTAAAATGAACAACAATGGAGTCAACCATGACAACACCGTAAGAATGACCAAGGATGAAAACAGAATATCAAAAGTACGTTTAACTATAGGCGCATATTCTACCTCAAGAGGCGATTTTCTCATGGCAAGAACGGGAATCGTATCATACAGTTCAATGAACATGGAGCGGGTAAAAATTTCTTTATTATCCGGAATTATTTTTAGTTTCTTCAAGTTATTATCGGCAAAAGTCACCAAATACTCCAGTTCTTTTTTTGATAATTTAGAAGCGATGCAGTAGATATAATCAACATCATTCTCAAGAATGTATTTAAAACAATCGTTCATTTTACCCAAATAGGTTGGGCTTACAGAAGGCTTATCGTCAAAGAAACCCTTATAGCGATAACCGAGTTCCGGTTGATCAAAAACTTTTCTAATTTTTTTAAGGTTTTTATCTCTCCCTACAACTACCACATTTCTAAAATTTCCCCCATAAAGCCTGTATTTTCTCCTTAGCCAGTAAAATAATGAACGATAAACAGTACAGAAAAAACAAATAACAAGGTAGACCGATGCCCTATATTCAAAACTATAAACCCCATTATCTTTAAAACCGTAGAGAGCAAAATAAGAAAGCCCAAAAAGACCCAACAACTTAAAGTATTTTCCAAGATTGGTTTCAAAACGTTCCCTTCTTTCCGTAGGGTAATAGTTTAAACTAAATGTGATGATGAGCCATACCAAATTATAATATAATACGTTACTCCCTGTCATATATGTTACTGGTGTTAACAGGTAAAGAGCTGTATTAATTATACAAAGATGAACAAGGACCGATATAGGAATAACTAACAAAGACTTTTTCATAAGCATGAATTTTTCTAGTTGAAAAACAAATAGTTTGCACTATTCCCTATAAATACTATTACCCATACATGTAACTCCAAATTGACCGAAACTACAGCGCCAATATTGTTTTGCACATGAATAGACTATTGCAAAAAATCAATATGTAAAAAGTTCTAGTAAGAAATAATTGGGGAATAGAATAAATTATAGAATTGACTTTTTTATTTCAACTCATCATTTAATCCATAACAGAAGTAGGTATACTTATTATTTCTAAAGTAAATGCATCTTTTCTTGAGCTAAAAGAAAATACCGGAGTTATTTTCACCAATAGAGCTCCTATGGTAAGAATAATTCAAAATAAACAACCAATAACGGAGAATAAATAAATAATGAAAACCGTAATTAAAAATGAAATATTAAAAGGGTGTTGAAATCATGAATATCCAAATTAACATTTCATTAACAAATTTACAGGAACGCCCTAATTCATTGAAAACCGAATCCCGTTCATTAGTTTTCCATGCTTTTAGCCGCTTAAATTTTATTCTTCCTTAATTCCTTCCACTGCAAAAGGGTATAAATCAATCCTCCCAGCAGAAACGAATCAATAAAATAAGCATGGGTCAGTTGAAAAATTTCTAAATAGGTAAATACGGTTACTCCCGAGCTAATAACCCAACTGATCAATGCCTTTGGCTCCCATTCTGCAATTTCGCTCAACACATAATGTTGTCTTTTTACCCAATAAAAATGGATGATATAAATAGCAGAAATAGAAGGCGCCAAAACACCCAGAAAACTAAGAAAATCGAACAGATAATTTGAAAAACCGAGCAGCGCAAAAAGAATACCAAAAACACTTGATAACAAGGTCGTTTTCTGAAAAGACCAACCTGTTTTTACCGTAGAGAAAGTGAGTGCCGTAGAATAGAGATTACATGCGTTGCCCACCCATGTAGAAACCAACAATAACACAAATGCAGGTAATACAAGGTCAAATTCCTGCATTACCTTTATAATATCCACTTGTCCCGTTTGTATAGATGGAATGGCACTTAAAATTAATGCCACAGGAAAACCAATAGTAATGCCCAGCACGGCAATCATACTTTGCCTGTCATTGTATATAAACCTAGAAAAATCTGCCATTAATACAGGGAAAAGAATAGAGGAACCAACCAGTATTGACGTAGCTTCGAACAAAGTCATGGTAGGATTTTCCGGTACAAAATCTAACACCTCCTGAAAAGACATGCCTTGATCGAACGAAACATAAATAACATAAATTAAAAACAATGTAAGAACAGGTACAGCCATATTTGCCAATCGTTCCAAACTTCGTATACCGCGAAAAGTGGTTGCGGTGATTAACATCCCCATTACCAAGATTATAATCCACTGTGGCAATACTACAGAAAACGTAGCGAATGCAGTGTCTGCGACCGCTATAGCCAATAACTCCAAGGCTACGGAAAACCAGCCCAAAAGAGTGATACCAAAAATGGTGTTCATAATCTTGGCCCCTTGCCTACCGAAGCTAAAATGAAGTATCATATAGGTAGAAAGACGAGAACGATTACCAATTCTAGTGGTAGCCAGACACATTATCGTTAATACGGCTGTACTTATACCAAAAGCCCATAAAGCACCTTTAAGCCCAATACCCAACGCAACTTCAGACCCCAAATAAAGAATAGGGAGCGTTAACCCTGTGCCGGCAATAAGCAATGCAATAAGCCAACCAGAAGTAAAATCTTTAGATTGTACTTTAGTGTTTGTATATTGATTATTCTCGGCCATCGTTTATGGGGTTATTCCAATTCTTTAAGTAATTTGACCAAGAGTTTCCAGAATTTTTGAGTGGAACTTATCTGTAACCGTTCTTCAGGTGAATGAGCTCCTAAAATATTAGGACCAAAAGAAACCATCTGCATAGCAGGAAAGGTCCCTGATAAAATGCCACATTCCAGACCGGCATGTATTGATTTAACAATTGGCGTCTCACCATTCAACTTTTCATAACACTTCTTAGTAAGACTTAAAAGTTCACTATTGGGTCTAGGTTCCCAACCAGGGTAAGGGCCAACTTCTATGACCTCTGCAAATGAAAAACAATCTTTTATTTTTCCCGCCAATTCATCCCGTTCACTATCTACAGAACTACGGGTGTGACATGCCGCGTGAAAACGACCTTCGCCAATATGGAGTATAGCAATGTTATTAGAAGTCTGCACCAAGTCCGCAATACCTTCGGTCATTGAATACACCCCGTTTGGGGTGAGCAAAATAGCTTTCACTAATTGATTCTGTGTTTGTACATCTAAAACCGCTGTGGTGGTTTCTGTTTTTAAAAATGCTAGCTTTAGATCTGCATCCGTAGCATGATATTTTTTCTTAAGCTTCTCGGCGATAGCTATAAACGCTTGTGAAAACAAATCGCTTTTATCCTTTGCAACTGCCACTATTGCCCAACCATTTCTAGGTATTACATTGGTTAATGTACCCACATTCACGCTATGTAATCTACAACCTGTTTTAGATATCAAATCATCTAAACACTCGGCTAATACAATTATAGCATTTGCTTGGTTCAAATGTATCTCTACACCAGAGTGGCCCCCTGTTAATCCACTGAGCTTAATTTCAAATAAGCTATACTTCTTTGCATTTAAAAGTTCTGTCTTGTATGAACCATCTATCGTCACATCAACGCCACCGGCACATCCAATGGTAATCATATCATCTTCTTCAGAATCCAAATTCAATAGAATACTTCCCTTTAACTGGTCATTAGTCAATGCCATGGCACCGGTCATACCCATTTCTTCATCTATGGTAAACAAAGCCTCAATAGGAGGGTGCTCCAAATCATTAGAGGACAAAACCGCCATAATCGCCGCAACACCAATTCCGTTATCCGCTCCTAATGTGGTTTCTTTTGCCTTTACCCAATCTCCATCAACGAACATTTCTATGCCTTGGGTTGCAAAATCAAAATTTGAGGTCGCCTCCTTTTGATGTACCATATCTAAATGCCCCTGTAAAACAACGGTTCTAGCATCTAGCTTTCGTTTAGTGGCCGGTTTCTTGATGATAACGTTCCCAATTGCATCAACAGAAGTTTCTAAGCTTAACGACTTCCCAAAGGCAACCATAAACTCAATAATCTCTTGTTCTTTTGTAGAAGCTCGTGGTATAGTATTAATGGCTTCAAAATGATGCCAAATAGCATCTGGTTCTAATTTGGTTATTTGCATTATTTCCAGGTTTTTTTTAAGATAAGATATAAGATGAAGGCCACTAAAAAGGAATCAAAAAAAGAAATAGCTGTTAGTGTAATATGATCGTAAGAGCCTAAAAAAGCTACTACGCAGGCCACCAACCAACTAATAATTGCCGGTATACCAAATGCTGGTAATTTATTAAAATCTTTTAGATTATAATCTTGATTTCTAATGAAGAAAAAATCAGCTATAAAAATTGCAGAAATAGGAGGGATTAAAATACTTAATACGTTTAATAGGGATATAAAATGAGTAGCAATACCAATTACAGCTACTAAAGTTGCAACGCAACTACCAATAAGTCCTAAAACAGCATACTTCTGCTTCTTAAAAACAGTAGATAGGGTAAGTTGAGTGGAATATAGATTAGAGGTGTTTGTGGTCCATGTAGAAAAAATTAAAATAACAAATGCAGGTACCGTTAAACTTAGTCCTATCATTATCTTCATAATATCAATCTCACCGGTTGCCAAACTAGGAATTGCCCCTGCCAACAAAATCAAAGGAAAACCAAATGCTAATGCCAAAACAGATATTAAACTATCTTTATCAGTACGGGCAAAGCGAGTAAAATCAGGCATCAAAACCGGTGTTAAAATGGTCATACCTACAATCGCAGAAATGGCCTGAATAACGGACATGCTTCCATTACCCTCAATAGCCAACAGACTCTCAATACTATTCTCATTTGTACATACGTAAAGTACATACACCAGAAAAACAATCATTAAAGGTACTGCAATTGCTGAAAAACGTTCTACAACCGTAAAGCCATAAATAGAAGTTAGTGTCATTAAAATACTTCCTGAAATAATACTGACATATAATGGTACATCAATATCCAAAAGGTGTTTAAAAGCATCGGTAAGTGCTTCCCCAAATATTTCAACCGTTACTGCATACCATCCTAAAAGAGTTATTCCTATTAAAAAATTTATGAGCAAGGTTCCTTTTTTTCCGAAGGAAAAATGCAAAAGCATATAGGTTGACAATCTTGTTCTATTGCCTATAATAGCCGTAATGCCACAAAGCACACTTAAGACAATGTTTACCCCTAGAAAAACCCAAAAGGCATTTGAGAGCCCGATGGATTGTGCTACTTCTGCCCCTAAAAAAAAAGTGGGTAAGGTTACACCTATACCCACAATTATAGAAGCTATATGAATACCATGGACAGTTTTATCTTGAGGTACTTTTGTTTTTGAATAATCATCAACACCTACTTCTGCTGCATTTGACATTACGAGTTGTTTAGTAATTTTTCTGCTAATGGCTTTAATTCAGGATGGCAAACGACACCGTCATCCACGATTTGAATAGCGTCTAAAAAGATACTTACTTTTCCGACAACACCATCAAAATGAGATTTAGCCGGCTGGCCAAGAGGTGGCATATCCATTGGACTCGTATGACCGAAACCAAAATCTACGCCCCCCCAAATACGTTCATCTTCTACAATTTCTCCACATAATTTTCTAATATTTGGACCAAAGCCAAACATATTATGAGAAATCTTATACATATTTGGATCATCGAAAGAAGCTAAATAGGTCTTGTATTTTTCAGCTTCAGACCCACCTTTTACATCAGCAATCCTTCCGTCTTTCATTATAAATTCTAAATGATTGTCTGTGTTATACACATCTGCATGCTGTATCATATCAAAAACAATATTGCCATTCATGCTATCTGTTTTTGGAACAACGTTGACATAACCCGGCGCAGTACCAAATATGGGTTTCGAATAATCCCCACTATCAATATCGAACGAATAATCAGAATCCGTTTCATAAGTAAGTTTTGTGCCATTGGCACTGGTTATGGTAATGACTTTTGCTTTCATAGTCATTACTTTAATTTTATTCAAAAACTCTTCTAAAATATCAATCTCAAAACCTACAAACGTACGTATTAAAGAAGGAATAGAACTTTCGCCAATAATTAAATATCTCAATTTCTTGTTGTTCTCAAATGCTTTTTCCCAAATGGTTGAATAGAGAAAGACTTTAGAATTTAATTCAATCCAAACATCAACATGACTCAAAGCAGCTGTTAAGACTTCTGATGGCCAATCTTTCATACCGGCTTCTCCGTCTTGTTCTGCTTTTGGGGTCCATAAAATTAATGATTTACCTCCTGCAGCTTTCGTCTCCGCCGCCAAAGCATCAGCTAAATCTCTATTTGAACCATTATCTCCCGTTATAGCAACGGTCTCACCGGGTTGCACTTTAAACATCTCCACTATCATTATTTGAGAGAGTTTTGCTGTTTCTGAATTATATGTGTTATTCATAGTTTTGTTTTGTTTATTACCTATCAATCTCTTTTTAAAAGCTAAAAGTAAATGTAGTTCCAACTGTAGCAGGTGTTCCTAACCAACCAAATCCAGATTCAGAATATTCTAAATAATACTTTTTATCTAAAATATTACGTGCCCATAAAGACAACTTAATCTTGTTGATTGATAATGTTGCTTGCGCATCCAACAGTTGATAGGCATCTGATGTGTAATCTGCCGAATTGGAATCTTCCCAATATATTTTTCCGGTTCCGTTGTAGTTCACGCTAAGATCTAGCGTAGTTTTCTCATTGAACGGAATGTTTGACGCCAAGCCTAAATTGAAGTTGTTTTGAGGCACCAAGGAGGTGTTCTTATCATTAAATTGATTCAGGTCTCTTTCAGTTCCGCTTTCGCCTCCAGTAAATCCGCCTTCAGTTATTTTAGATTTCACGAATCCGTAATTGAACAAAATATCTAAATATTTAGACACTCTGGTTTTGGTGTCAAATTCAAATCCAACAATAGTACTCTTATCATAATTAAAATTACCGGGTGTAAAATCATCACCAGTAATAGCAAACTGTTGTCTGTTGGTAAAGTCAGAAAAGAATACTGAGCCATTCAAGATAAAACGATTGTTCCATGAAGACGTTTTAAAACCAACTTCATAATTATCGGAAAATTCTCCTTTAAAATCCCTATTGAATAGTGGGGTTACTTTTGGGTTAAACCCTCCGGCACGATATCCACGCCCATAATTTGCATAAAGCAATACGTTTTCTGTAGATTGATAAGACAGGGAGACTTTAGGTTGAAGTACATTCTCTTTTTTCTCATTGGTTTGGCCGTTTAACAAATCATCCAAATCAAATCTATCGCTATCAAAACGTAGCCCTGCCGAAGCAGTTAATTTATCTGTTAACTTATAATCAAAGAAACCAAAAACTGCCAACGTCTTAAAAGTGGCAACATAATCTGTAACGGCCCATTCATCGCTTAAAAAATAATCACTTTGAAAAAATGGACGCTCTATATTTTGATAAAAACCTCCTAAGCTCCAGTCAAATTTTGTGTCTGTTCCTCTATTTGTTAACCGTAGCTCTTGGTTAAAAGATTTGGTATCATTGGTTTCGCCCTGGTCAAGAAAAAATTCTTGCATAAAATCTAGGTCGCCCACTGTTTTTCTTTTCACGTTATTATAAGATGTAATACTTTGTAGTTTTACATTTTCTAAACTGTATTCCAAATTAAGATTGGTATAGAAATTCTGCATTTCAGAATCTCCAAAAGTATCTTGCGAAATAACGTTATCCCCTTTTTCTGGATTTGGGTTCAAATAATCTAAACCAACAGCAAAGAAATCATTGTCTGCAGAACTAGGGTTTGTAGAATAATATGTAGCTCCACCTTTAGAATCAATATATTGAGCCGTAACACTTGCTTTAAATTGTGATGAAAGTTTAAACATCATTTGCCCTCTAAGGGTAAACTCTTTTCTGAAATCTACTTTTTTATCTAAAAACTCGTTAGTCAACAGGCCGTCAAAATTTTTGTACTGTGTAGAAAGGCGGTAAAAAATCTTATCCTTTTTAACGGCTCCCGATGATACCAAACCTCCAGTTATTGCATTACCGTTACCATAACCTAAGGTTACTTTATTCTGCATGGTATTGGTAGGTTCCTTAGAGTAAATATTAATGGCACCTCCAATAGCGTTCTTTCCATAAAGAGCACCTTGTGGTCCTTTTACAACTTCTATCAAAGCCAAATCAAACAATTCTTGATTTAACAGACTAGGATCTGCTATTGTAACCCCATCTATTACAAATGCAACAGGAGCATCAGAATTTCGAATTTGAGGTATCCCTCTAATTACTAAAGAATTTACCCCGATAGCCTGACTTTCGCTCAACTTAAGGTTAGGCACTAAATTGGCAAAGTTGGCTACATTATTTATACCCGCTTTTTCAATCCCGTCAGAATTAAAGGCTGTAACGGATTCTGGAGTTGTCTGAATTGAAGCTGTACGCTTTCTAGATTTACCCATTACACCAGCAAAGCCCTGCACCACAACATTGTCTAATTGTTGTGCATCTTCTTCCATAACAATATTTATGGTAGCGTTCTCTCCTATCGTTACTTCTTGTTTTTTGAAGCCGATATACGAAATCTCCAATACTGCATTGGTAGTGGTGGTAATCTCATAGTTTCCATTGAAATCTGTTGTTACCCCGTTAGTTGTTCCTTTTTCAACAATGTTTACCCCCGGCAAAGGCTCTCCGTTAAAATTTACGGTGCCGCTTACCGTCTTTTCTTGTGCCAAAATTACGATTGGCATCAACATTAAAATAAATAGTAGTTTTTTCATAAGTGACTGGCTTATATATGCTTTGAATTAGTTTGATAAAAGTAGTTCGCACATATTCTTATCAATTATTTACGATTACTAAAAGTTTATTTAATAATTTTAAAACATAAATCGGAATTCATGAAAAAACAGGAATTTTTTAGTCTGCCCCTCACCGCTGCGTATTTTGAAATTTTGATAGTGCAATTAAAAGAAACCTTCAAAAAAAAGCATGGTATAAAAGAGATACCGAAATCCATGCAATTCTATGGGTATGGAAATTATGATTCCGAGAAGCCAAACCTTAAAGAAGACTTAGAACATATTGGAAGCGATTTTATCAATGGAAAGTATCTTTATGACAAAGTTAGGGACTTTAGAAAGGGAAAACCGGTCATAAAAATCAACCAATATTACAAATCCGTTCTACTTTTATACTTAGGTTATGATTCCGTTGATAGTTTTCTTGATGAAAACCGGCTAGAAGAATCAAAGGAAAAAAAACAGCTTGCCCTATTGTATGATGAACAGGCAAACAAAACTTTTTATTACATAAACTATTACTATGGGGAGGATGATGTTATCCTAAAAGGAGAAACCATTATATCCAACAACTGGAAAAAGATAAAGCATACCTATGTATACCCTCAAGAAGATGGAACGAATAAAGAGCATTACAATTTTGGAAATATAGTCCGGAGAGAAGACACCTTACACATTAATTCCAAAACCTTGTTAGACGGCAAATTGGTGGAGGGAGCCAGTGAAATCTATTACATAGGGCATACCGATCCCTCTAATGTAAGGTATTTAATAGGTACCTACTGTACTTTTGACATCTACACAAATACCGTGGCGGGGCAAACAATTCTTGAAAGATGCGACTCCAAGGAAGATATGGAGGAGCGGTCTAAAAATCCTAATATCCCCCCGTACATTGCCATGGAAATCAGGAGCAAAAGAATTGTAAACAAAAGCATAGTACCCAAGCACTTTCTTGAAATTTCCGAAGCTAGCCCGTATGCATCAATTTACGAAAGCCTTGCGGGCTCCTATATTTTGACTTTCTATTTTCCCAACGGATTTGAAGAAAAACTCTATTTTAAAATTTTACCTACCAACTATAAAATGATTGTTCAAACAGAGAATGTCTATTTTGAAAAGGATAACCTGGATTTACTCAACAAAGGTTCCGTAGTACATTTTAGTTTTAATTTTGCAGGTATAATAGCCTTTGACCATGTAGATGTTTACTTTAAAACGTATTTCTTAAAAGACGACAGCGAAAGACATGATGGTGTTTTTAGCGGGATTGATAATGAAAATAGATTGGTTAGTGGGTCAGTGGCTATCAACTTCAGCAGAGCGGAACACTAAACACTCTTATTCAAAGTCCATAAAAACCCAATTACCTACTCTCCCTTCACAATTAAATAATTGCTGCATAAGATTTTCTTAACGCCTAAAACTTTACAAATAGTGAAATTATAATGAATTTTACATTCTAATATTTACTATTTGTAAACTTATAGTGACTTTCAAGATTCAACATAAAAATATTAAGTTTATTACCTACGGTGCATTTGCATCGTTCGGTACATATTTCTGCATGTATGCTTTTCGAAAGCCATTCACTGTTGCCACCTATGAACATCTGGCGTTTATGGGTGTCGATTATAAAATCATTTTAATCATTACCCAAGTACTTGGGTATATGCTCTCCAAATTCATTGGAATAAAGCTCATATCAGAGCTAAAAGCTAAGAATCGTCTGCGTTATCTTTTAATTATGATCTCAATGGCAGAATTAAGCCTCATCCTTTTTGGTTTTGTGCCTACGCCCTATAATATTATATTCATGTTCTTAAATGGACTTTCATTAGGAATGATATGGGGCATTGTTTTTTCCTATTTAGAAGGAAGAAAGTTTACCGAAATTCTAGGCGTTACCCTCTGTTCTAGTTTCATTGTTTCTAGTGGTGCCGTAAAATCGTCCGGGTTACTGCTAATGCAAGCCACAGGCGTTAACGAAATATGGATGCCAGCACTTACAGGAGCCGTATTTCTTATTCCATTTTTAGGTTTCGCTCTATTATTAGACAAAATTCCGAAACCTACAAAAGAAGACAAGGCACTAAGAAAAGAACGGAAGCCTATGAGCCGTGCAGACCGAAAAAAAGTACTGTCCAACTTCTTCATCCCTATTGTAATTCTAGTCTTTTTTTACATTTGCCTTACTGCGATACGCGACTTTAGGGATAATTTTTCGCGTGAAATTTGGGATGCCGTTGGTTTTGAAGACAATGCTTCCATTTATACTTTGTCTGAGCTGCCTGTAGCCATAATTGTTCTAATATCCATAGGTCTTTTTGCCTTTGTTAAGGATAATTACCGGGCTTTTATAACCTACCATTACTTGTTAATTTTTGGGGCGATCCTTATTGGCGGTAGCACTTTCCTATTTCAAACACAAGTAATGGGGCCGGTACTATGGATGGTTTTAGTGGGTCTGGGACTGTACATCTGCTACGTACCTTTTAACTGTATATTTTTTGATAGGATGATAGCCACTTTCAAAATAGAGGGTAATGCCGGCTACCTCATCTATATTGCAGATGCCTTTGGGTACCTGGGAAGCATGGCCATCCTACTTTATAAAAATTTTGGACATCGCTCCGTCTCATGGCTACAATTCTTTAGCTATGGAACTTATGCCATTGCCTTTGTGGGCTTCGCGGCAACCACTTGCTCATTAATCTATTTCAAGAAAAAATATAAGATGGAACAACTAACGTTAAACAATGAACTGCATATTATATGACCATGGAGAATAAATATGACCTTATCGTAGTTGGTGGAGGCATTTTAGGTACTTTTCATGCTTATCACGCAATGAAAAACGGTCTAAAAGTTGCTTTGCTCGAAAAGGATGGAAAACCCCAAGGGGCTACCGTACGCAATTTTGGACAAGTGGTACCCTCGGGCATGGACTCTAAATGGCAAATATACGGACGGGAAAGTTTAAGAGTATATAAGGATATACAATCTAAATTTGATATTTCTGTACGGCAAGAAGGTAGTATCTATATTGCTTCCAATGAAGAGGAAGTTCAACTCTTGGTAGAATTAAACGCCATCAACCTCAAAAATTCCTACAAGTCTGAGTTAATGACCAAAGAGGAATGTCTTAAAAAGTATCCTGGTCTCCGTGAAGACTATGTAAAAATGGGGCTTTTCTTTCCTGAGGAAGTTATGGTAGAGCCGCGTCTAATGATCGGCAAACTACAAAGCTATCTAAAAGAAATAGGCCTGGATATTTATATGAACAAGACCGTGGTAGAATGCAATTCTCTTACCAATTGGGTACAAGTACACACCACGGATAATATGGCACTATCCGCCTCTAAGGTCATTATCTGTAACGGAAGCGATTTTAAAATGCTGTATCCGAATTTGTTTTCAGAAAGCAACCTCATCGTATCAAAATTACAGATGATGCAAACCAAGGTTCAGCCTAATTACAAACTACCAAGCTCTGTTCTAACAGGCCTATCCATAAGACGCTATGAAGCCTTCTCCGAGTGCCCATCCTATGCTTCGGTTAAAGCAAATGAAAAAAGTGAATCCCCAGAAAAAAAATGGGGTGTACACATTCTGTTCAAACAAGCTATGGATGGTTCGGTTATCATTGGTGATTCCCACGAATATGCCCCTGCTGCAGGTATAGATGATTTAGGTATGGATCTGAATATGGACATTGACAACTTCATTTTAAACGAAGCAAAGAAAATATTTGATTTGCCTACCTACCAAATACAGAACAGATGGTACGGCCTCTATTCGCAATGTGAAAATGCCGACCTATATCAGCATACCATAGATCGGAACATTCACATTGTAACCGGTATAGGTGGCAAAGGAATGACGGGCAGTGCAGGCTTTTCAAAAGAAAACATCAATTCAATATTCAATTTACAAAATGCATAACATAGAATTAGTAGTATTTGACATGGCCGGCACGGTCGTTAATGAAAACAACGTAGTTTACAAAACAGTTCAAAAGGCAATTAATAAAAAGGGATATCATTTTTCCCTAGACTTCGTACTCGTACATGGTGCCGGAAAAGAAAAACATCAAGCCATAAAAGATATTCTAAAGGCTAATAGTGATTCCATGTCCGAACCGTCCGAACCCATTTTTGAAGATTTTAAACGCTTATTAGATGAGTCCTATCACAATTTAAAAGTGACTTCTTTTAAAGGCGTGGAAGAGGTTTTAGCCCAACTGAAATCACAACATATTAAAATTGCTTTAAACACAGGTTACAATAGAGCAATAGCAGAACTTTTACTTCAAAAAATGAATTGGAAAAAGGGCGAGCAATATGATGCTTTGGTTACAGCAGATGACGTATTGGAAGGACGTCCTCACCCTGCCATGATTTCTAAAGCTATGGAAATTCTAGAAGTAAGCGATGCGAGTAAGGTGCTAAAGGCCGGAGATTCTATTATTGATATAGAAGAAGGCAAAAACGCACATTGTGGTGTTACCATTGGTGTAACCACCGGCGCCCACTCAGCAGCACAATTAAAATCCGCTGAACCTACTTATGTATTAAACTCACTTGTAGGACTCACCAATTATATAAAAGGCTGAGTTGCTACCGTAGCGGTATAGGGCTACAACAAACGATCCGTTACCAAACTGGTAACGGATCGTTTTGTTTTATACGCATCATTAAAACTCTATATAAAAAAATAGATAACCAACATCTTAGTTGACGCATCACTTCGGTTAACCGGAACGTGCGGAATACGGCCATCAAAGAAAATAGAGTCCCCTTCTTTCAAAAGCACTTCTTCCTCTCCAATTATATAATAACATTCACCGGTAAGCATATACTTAAACTCGTAAGCATCTGTAGTGACTTTATCACGTTCCGAGTTGGGTTGAACCTCTAATAAAACCGTCTCAAAACCTAAGGAAGAAAGCTGTTTTCCAAAAATGTAAGTATAATTGAAACCAACTGCGGTGTCCTCTTTTTCAATTATAGAATTGTCCTCTTTTCTCGAAACTATATAGCTAGCCCCGTTTACCTGTGGCATACCATTGAAAAACTCGGTCACTTCAATTTCCAATGAACTTATTATTTTCAATAATACGGGTAAAGATGGTATGGTTCTTCCATTTTCAATCCTTGAAATCAGTCCACCGGTTACCTCTGCACCACGCGCAATATCACTTATGGTTTTGTTGCTTTCCTTTCGGATTTCTTTTATCCGTTTTCCAATACCTATCAGGTAATCATCCATAGTTAAAACTTAAAGTACAAACATACTATTTAATTGAAATATGTAACTGAAATCTCACAGGTAACATGACATTTTACACGACCTATATTTCAATTTAGACGTCATAAGTACAAAATCTTTAATTGAGTATTTGTAAATAACATTAAGATAACCTTTTCATAATAAAACTCCTTTAAACCTTGCAATAACTTAATATTTAATGACATTTTGCTTAACCTATTCATTAGATATTTGTTGCCTAATAATTAACCAAAGTTTACAAATACGAAAAAAATGAAAAGAACACTTCTTTTAACCTTATTCGCATTAATGGTCAGTTTGGCCGCCCGTGCACAGACTACTTTTACGGGAACGGTGCTAGACGAAAACCAAGTACCATTACCGGGAGCATCCTTAGTTATTAAAGGAAGTGCAACTGGTGTAGCAACGGATTTTGACGGTAATTTCAGTATAGAACTACCTGAAGGAAATGAAATTTTAGTAGTATCCTACCTAGGATACATCCCTTCTGAATTTGACACCTCGGGAAAAACTACAGCAACCATCGTTTTGCAACCTAACTCAGAGCAATTGGGAGAGGTTGTTGTAACCGCTTTGGGCATTAAAAGAGAAGCTAAAAAATTAGCTTATGCTGTTCAGAAAGTATCAGGAGACGAAATTTCTAAGGCTAAAGAAACTAATGTTGTGAACTCCTTAGCAGGTAAACTTGCAGGGGTACAGGTTACCGGTGGTAATTCCGGTGTAGGTTCATCTTCTCAAATTATAATCCGTGGTGAAAGCTCCTTAAACCCAAGCCCAAATGCCAATTCACCACTTTTTGTAGTTGATGGAATTCCTATCAATAATAGTGTAAGCAGCCGCTCTAGCGAAGGAAACATGGAAGTAGATTACGGAAACGGCGCCCAAGACATTAACCCTGATGACGTTGAGACCATGAACGTTTTAAAAGGCCCAAGCGCAACAGCCCTTTACGGCTCAAGAGGAGCGAACGGAGTTATATTAATTACTACAAAATCAGGGAAAAACAATAAAGGGATAGGCGTTTCATATACGAACAACACTACTTTTGAGTCTATTCTAACATTTCCTGAGTACCAATATGAATACGGTCAAGGTTCAAACGGTCAGTTTGCTTTTGCAGATGGTGGTCAAAACCGCTCCATAACGGGAGGCGTAAACGATCATGTTGACGAAAGTTGGGGTCCTGCTTTAAACGGCCAATTAATTGCACAACACGACAGTCCTACAACAAGCGGTTTGCGTGCTGGTGATGTTCATGTACGACCTAGGAATGCAGACGGTACTTTTGCCGATGAAATTATCGCTACTCCTTTTTTATCAAGACCGGGTAATATCAAAAGTTTTTTTGAAACAGGTCACACCATTAGTAACAATATCGCTCTAACAGGAGGAAACGATAAAGGTAATTTTAGAATATCATTTACCGATTTGGAGAGCGAAGGTATAGTTCCCAATACCGATTACAACAGACGTTCTTATGCATTAAACGGTTCATATCAACTTACAGATTGGCTTAAGGTTTCGGGTTCTATGAATTATATAAACAGTAACTCTGGCAACCGTCCTGTAAACTCTTACGGTACAGAAAATATCATGTATTTATGGATTTGGTTCGGACAGCATTTAGATATGAACTCGCTTCGCGACTACTGGCAACCGGGTCTGGAAGGCGTACAACAGTACAATTACAATTACAACTATCATGACAACCCTTTCTTTAACGTTTATGAAAACACAAATAGTCTTGATAAAGACCGTGTGATTACCAATATGCGCGCAGATATTAAATTGGCAAAGGGTCTCGATTTTATGTTCAGAACCGGTTTTGATTATGCCAATGAACTGAACATGCGCAAAAGAGCTTATTCTACACAGCGGTTTCCAAAAGGCCAGTATAGAGAAGATAACATCTATGCCTTTGAGCAGAACACAGACTTTCTACTTGGCTACAATACTTCACTTAATGAAGATATTGACTTAGGACTTTCGGTTGGCGGTAACAGCCGTATTGTTAAGAATAGATATCAGAGAATAAGTGCCAACTCGCTATCCATACCGGGCATCTATAACTTTGGGAACACTGCGGAACCTTTAACTTCTAGTGATTATGATGACAAAAAGGAAATTAACAGCTTGTACGCCTTCGCTAATTTTGGGTTTAAAGACTATCTATTTTTAGATGTAACCGGAAGAAACGACTGGTCTTCTACACTTCCCCTAGAGAACAGTAGTTATTTTTATCCTTCAGCTGGGCTTAGCCTTATCCTATCGGATATGTTCACCTTTCCTGAAACTATAACTTTTGCAAAATTAAGAGCTGGTTGGGCAAGTGTAGGTAACGATACCGATCCTTACAACTTACTATCTACATATGGCTTTGGAACAACCTTTAATGGTTTTTCAAGAGTAAATTCTCCTTCAGAACTGAAATTACCGGATTTAAAGCCAGAAAGAACCAATTCCTTTGAAGTTGGGGCCGATTTAAGATTCTTCAGCAATCGCTTGGGCTTAGATTTAGCATTATATAGGTCGGAAACAAAAAACCAGATAATTTCACTACCTGTTTCTAATACTTCGGGTTACAATCAAACAGTGATCAACGCTGGTAAAGTTAGAAATGAAGGTCTTGAAATTACTTTAAACGCAACACCCGTAAAATCCGAGAATTTCACTTGGAATACAAACATCAACTTTACCACGAATAGAGGTGAAATCTTAGAGCTTGCAGAGGGACTCGACTTTTATCAGATAAAAGAAAATTATCTTATCGTAGGTGCCGAAGTAGGTGAAAGAATGGGAGACTTATACGGCACAGGTTTCGTAGAAGTAACCGATACCAGCAGTCCTCATTTTGGAAAATGGATTATTAACCAAGATACCGGTCTACCTTCAAGAGACAGTGAACTTAGAAATTTGGGCAACTATAATCCTGATTTTATGGTCGGTCTTCAAAACAGTTTCCGTTATAAAAACCTTAACCTAGGTGTTCTTTTTGATTGGCGGCAAGGTGGTGTTTACCACTCTAGAACAGTATCCATTGGTGGAACTACAGGTCTTTTGGATTTTACCACTGAGGGTCGTGAAACAGGAATTGTGGCAGAAGGTGTTATTAATACGGGAACCGAAGAAAATCCTGTGTATGAAGAAAACACCATCAATGTTCCTGCATCAGGGTACTATTCTACGGTATATAACCGGAGTAACGAAGAAACTACCATGTACGATGCTAGCTATGTTAAGCTGAGAGAAGTGAAATTTGGTTACAACTTCCCTAAAAAGATGTTCGCTCAAACTCCAATTGCTTCCGCAAGCATTTCTCTTGTTGGACGTAACCTAGCCTTGTGGACAGAGAATCCTCATGTAGACCCTGAAACCATTTCTTTCTCAGGCGGAACGGTAGTTCCCGGTGTAGAAGATATGGCCTTACCAAGCACAAGAAGCTATGGTATTAATATAAACATAGAGTTCTAAATAGAATTAATCAATACAATATTTATTCAAGATGAAAACATCAAAAATATTCACCATAATTCTTCTTACGGGCTTAAGCTTAACAGGCTGTACAGCAGATTTTGAAGAAACAAACTCAAACCCCAATGCCCCCGAAATGGTAAGTGCCGATTTACTTACCGCTACGGCTACTTCCGATATTGTCCGTACTTTAACTTCCGAAGGGTATTCAGACGGAAATACCCTTACACAGTTAATGGCAAAGAACAACTTCCCCGGTTTTGGCCAATTTGAATGGGGAGATCAAGGTCTATGGAATTTTTTCTATCAGATTTTGCCCGAAGTAACGGACATTTTAGAAATCTCTAGAGCTGAGGAAACCAAGAACAGTACGTATGAAGGTATAGCCTTAACCTTAAGAGCACTTTGTTACGCCAACTTAACCGATTTGTATGCGAACGTTCCTTACACGGAAGCCATTACCGGAAAAACAGATGCAGTTTTTACTCCAAAATATGATGACCAAGAAACGGTTTACAACGGTGTTCTCCAAGATTTAGTGGATGCCGATGCTGCTTTGGCCTTGGGTGAAGCCATAACAGGTTCAACAGGAGATGTTATTTTTGATGGCGATGCCTCAAAATGGAGAAAACTAGCAAATTCACTTCGCTTACGCTACTTGTTGAGAATCTCAAAACAAAGAGATGTTTCCGCCGAAATGCAAGCCATTGTTAGTGCCGGCAATTATATCATGACCAACGATGATAATGCTACCCTAACTTTCAGCGGCACTTCAAATACCGATTCTTGGCCAGAAAGTACAGGTCGAATCGGTGGTTTTGACGAGAAAAGTTTGTGTACCACCGGACTGGAATACCTTACCCGTTTTAACGACCCTAGATTGGATATTTGGTTTGATCGTAACAGTGATGGAGAATATGTGGGCATACCTATTGGCTTGAATCAGGATAACGCTAGAGCGTATGACGATGCTAATAGTCCTAGCCGTTTAGATGTTGAATTGTTTTACTTTTCCAGAACTGAAGCTGAGGCTTATATTATTAAAAGTTCTGAGGTAAACTTTATATTGGCCGAAGCGGCAGAAAGAGGATTTATTTCCGGTGATGCCGAAACTTTTTACAATGAAGGTATTCGCCAAAGCATGAAGTATTGGGGTGTAACGGACGACACGGTTATTGACGCCTATTTGGCTCAGCCTTCCGTGGCATACGATGGAAGTATAGAATTGTTGATGACCCAAAAAACACTTGCTCTTTGGAATGTAGATTACCAAGGTTGGTTTGATTACAGAAGAACCGGTTTACCTGAACTTGAAGCTGGGCCAGACAATGAAAACCAAGGTCTTTACCCAGTAAGATTCCTATATCCTTCTTCTGAGCAAACATTGAACGAAATAAACTATAAAGCTGCAGTAGAAGCTATTGGTGGTGACAACATTAACGCTAAGGGTTGGTGGGAAACTGGAACCAGGTATTAAGAAAATCCCTTCTAAACAAGAATAACTATTGTCTCGGTTTGTAATCGAGACAATAGTATTTTTAAAACGTAACATAGATGAAACTACTTAAATTACTCATACCAGTATTAGCATTCTGCGGAATATGCTCCACAAGGGTTGTGAGTCAAGAGTTACAGAACTCAGGAATAGAACACGTAGTGGTCATAGGTTTTGATGGGCTAAGCCCAGACGGTTTGCAAAATGCAGCTACACCAACCTTTGACCGACTGATACAAGAAGGTGCTTACTCAATGCATGCCAGGGCCGTTCTCCCTACCAGTTCAAGTACCAATTGGGCCAGTATGATTATGGGTGCTGGACCAGAGCAGCACGGCATCACCTCCAACGCCTGGGAACGTGATAATTTTACGCTTCCCGCGGTTACACAAAGTGAAGAGTTTATATTCCCTACCATTTTTCAATTGACCAATGACCAAATTGCTTCCTCAGAAATAGGAGCTATTTATCATTGGGGCGGTTTTGGAAGATTGTTCGAAAAAAGTGCCGTTGATTATGATGTGAGCCCGGAAACGGAGGACGAAACAGCAGTTTTGGCAAGTGATTATATCAAAGGAAAAAAACCAAAACTCACTTTTATACATTTTGACCATGTAGATCATGCGGGCCACGAGTACGGCCATGGCACCCCACATTATTACGAATCCGTTGAAAAATCGGATAAACTTCTTAAAGAAGTTATGGACGCAATTAAAACAGCCGGTATTGGGGACAAAACCTTGGTTATCGTTAGTGCCGATCATGGTGGTTTAGGAAAAGGGCATGGCGGCGAGTCTCTTCAAGAAATTGAAATTCCCTTTATCGTTTGGGGAAAGGGAGTCAAGAAAAACCATAAAATTACCCACCCTGTCTACCAGTATGATAACGCAGCGACGGTAGCCTTTGCATTGGGAATTAAGACGCCACATGCGTGGATCGGCAAACCTGTTGCATCTGCTTTTGAAGGTTATGAAATAGAGGACCAATACACCGTTCTAGAACAGCTAAAAGAACCCGTTATCTTTCCTAAATCGGAAGGATATAAAAAAGCAGGCGGACTTTTCACAGAATCTACTTCCGTTGAAATCAAAAATATGAACGAAGAGGGAACCATTAGGTATACCTTGGATGGTTCATTGCCTACCAAAGCTTCGGCCATTTACAATAAACCTTTCCGCTTAACGAATAACACCGTAGTTAAAAGTGCCTTATTTACAAATAATAAAATCAGTAGCCCTGTTGCCGAAGGATATTTCAGGATACAACCTAAAAAAGCAGTAAAACCAGTAAACTACGAGATTTTTTATATGGATAATCTCACTTTTATTCCAGCCTTAAGCACTAAAAAACCAGATTTGAAAGGCACTACTTCTGAAATTGCCTCAGATGAAATAAAAGAAAAGATCAAGAGCAACACAACGGTGAGGTTCACTTCTAGAATAGAGATAGAAAAAGAAAAAAATTACAGGTTCTATCTTCGTTCGGATGACGGTAGCAAACTCTTTATTGATGACGAACTCGTAGTTGACAATGATGGTGATCATGGCGTAAAGACCAAAGATGGCACCATCACTTTACAACCAGGCATACACCCCATAAAAGTACTATGGTTCAATGGTGGTGGCGATGGATGGTTAGACGTTTTTGTAGAAGAAGGCGATGCTGCCAAACAGATATTATCTCAACCGTTATTGATGACCGATTAAATGAATTTTTTCAATTTTAGTTTCGTTTTACTCTCTTTTTTGCTGGGCACTACAGTTTGTGCCCAGCAATTTTTTTCCGAACTGCCCCCTTGGCAAGAAGGTATGTTAGACATACACCACATCAACACCGGAAGAGGCAATGCTGCCTATTTTATACTTCCGGACGGAACAACGCTTTTAGTAGACGCTGGTGACATGTCCGAAACGCATGAACGAACCCTTTCCGCTAGAAATGCCAAATTGATGCCTAACAATTCTAAATCGGCGCCTGAATGGATTGTAGATTACATTCATCAATTTACACCCAAAAACAAAACTCCGCAGTTAGATTATGCGCTTCTCACCCATTATCATGACGACCATTTTGGTGAAATGGATGTGAATCGAAAAAAGGCTGAAAACGGAAATTACTACTTAACAGGAATTACAGAAGTAGGCCACCACCTACCAATAAAAACCATGCTTGATCGCGGCGATTCTTATCCTGTTGACCTAAAAAACGTAGAAATTCAATCAAAAATAGATAAGAACGATGCTTATGGAACGATAGCTACGCTTAAAAACTATTGGAACTTTATTAATTTCCAAGCAAAAACTAATGGGCTACAATATGAAGTCTTTGAAGCTGGTCAGCTGAATCAAATAGCCCTTAAAACAAAACAAAAAGATTTTCCTGATTTCAATATTCAGAATATAGCGGTGAACGGTGAGATTTGGACCGGAGAAAAGAACCGTACATTTTCCATTTTTAAAGAAGGTGAATATCCTGGAGAGAACCCATTAAGCACTTGCCTTAAGATTAGCTATGGTAATTTTGATTATTTCACAGGAGGTGATATCAGCGGGATTAACGCTTTTGGAGGCATCAATATTCACTCGGTAGAATCCAACATAGCGCCTATTGTTGGTTCGGTAGATGTCGCAACTTTAAATCATCATGGCAACCGCGATTCACAAAACACATTTTACGTGCGCACCCTACGTCCACGCGTCTGGATTCAGCAAAACTGGTCTAGCGACCACCCGGGCGAAGAGGTCTTAAGACGTATAACTTCAAAAGAACTTTATCCGGGTGAACGAGACATTTTCAGCACTGTTCTTTTACAAGCCAACAAAGATGTGATTGGCGGCAGACTCGACCAGTATAAAAGCCATAACGGACATATTGTTCTACGGGTTGAAAAAGGAGGCGCATCCTATAAAATATTTATCTTGAACGATACTTCCGAAAAGCGTGAAGTACTATCAGAACACGGTCCTTATGAGTCAAAATGAAAAACGGGAAATAAAACAGAATAAAAGAACCGAGGGCGACATCAACTACACGCCAGCAAGACAAGAATGGTTATCCAATGAAGTTGATGAAACCACAAAGGAGCTACTCGAAAAAGACGCTCGGTATTTCTTTCACCAAGCTTTATCGTCACCATGTTTAGATGTTCTAAAAAACTGTGACGGTCCATATATCGAAAACCTATCCGGGAAAAAGTATCTCGATTTTCATGGTAATAATGTGCACCAATTGGGCTTTTCGCATCCAAAATTGGTACAACGCCTAACCAAGCAATTGCAATCTCTGACTTTTTCCACCAGAAGATACACCAATGAAAACGCTATCGATTTTGCAGAAAAACTAGCCTCTCTTTTACCTTCTGACCTGAACCGTACGCTAATGACACCCAACGGTAGTGCCGCAATTGGTATTGCTCTAAAACTGGCCCGTGCGGTTACCGGAAAGTTTAAAGTAGTCTCCTTTTGGGATTCTTTTCACGGGGCTTCTTTAGATGCGATAAGTGTGGGCGGCGAATCGGTTTTTAGAGAACTCATGGGCCCTTTAATGCCAGGTGTAGAACGCATTCCGCCACCGGTGACGTACAGAGGTATTTATGAAAATAATGAATCTAAATGTCTGGAATATCTGGAGTATGTTTTTGCAAAAGAGGGTGATATTGGTGCTTTTTTAGCAGAAACCGTTCGCAACACAGATGTTCAAATTCCATCAAAAGCTTTTTGGAAAGAAGCCAGACGCCTCTGTGATCAATATGGGGTACTATTAATCTTAGATGAAATTCCCATAGCGATGGGCCGAACGGGAAAAATGTTCGCTTTTGAAAATTATGATATTGAACCGGATATTCTCTGTTTGGGTAAAGGACTTGGAGGCGGGATTTTTCCGCAGGCAGCCATTGTTGCTCGGGATGCCTACAATAAATTCAGCGATATTTCTTTAGGTCATTACACCCATGAAAAGAGTCCGCTTGGTGCTGTTGCGGCCTTGACTACCCTAGAAATTATTGAAGAGGAACTCCACTCCGGTACGATTAAAAATCTGGGGGGTATGATGCAGCAAGAAATGAATCGCCTAAAACAAACACATTCTATCATTGGTGATATTCGTGGATTAGGACTTTTGTGGGGCGTTGAACTGGTGACAGACCAAAAAACCAAAAAGAAAGCCATAAACGAGGCCGAAAAAGTAATGTACGAATGCCTTAAAAATGGACTTAGTTTTAAAGTCTCATCAGGGAATGTGCTTCAACTGGCTCCAGCGCTCACAATTTCAACCGAAGAACTTAAAAATGCCATCAATATTCTTGATAATGCACTTTCTACCTTAAACCATCAATCTTACTAAAATGAAAAACAAATTTGTATTACTTATCATCAATCTTCTATTAGGCGCATCGGTTTTTGCCCAAAAAGAAAAACCAGAACTGCTGGTAAATCCGTTTTTGCAGGATGCCATGCCCAACTCCATTAAGGTGGTTTGGCAGACTTCCAGCGGAGAAGAAAGTATCGTAGAATGGGGTACGACCCAAAAACTTGGCAAAAAAGCTAATGGCTCTGCTCATGACATCAACTTTACAGAATCGCGCGTTCATGAAGTTCAAATTAACGGCCTAAAACGCTTCACTACCTATTTTTATCGGGTACGCACAGGAAAGGTTGTTTCGGACATTTTTCAGTTTAAAACACCTCCTTTTGGCAGCGACGACCAATCTTTCAATATGCTTGCCATGAGCGATATGCAAATGGACCATCAAAATCCGGATAAGTTTTCAGAGATTGTAAACGAGGGTATCATTCCTTATCTTAAAACCGAGTATGGTGAAGCACTTCCCGAGAATTTAGCTTTGGTAATGGTGCCTGGGGATTTAGTAGAAAACGGCACCAAATATGACCAATGGAAAAGCGATTTTTTTGACCCAGCTCAAAACTTGTTCGCTGAGGTTCCTGTTTATCCTGTGCTTGGGAACCATGAGATAAACTCATCTTTTTACTTTAAATACTTCAGTCTTCCTAAAAACGGAACTCCCGCTTACGCCGAACATTGGTGGTACAAAGATTACGGTAATACCCGTATCATTGGTTTAAATAGCAACAAAGGTTTTAGGGATATTGATGAACAATACACTTGGCTGGAAGAAGTACTGGCAGAAGCAGCTAAAAATGAAGATATCGACTTTGTTTTTGCACAATTGCACCATCCGCATAAATCAGAATTATGGATACCTGGCGAAGAAGCATCTTCTGGAAAAGTTGTTAAGCTTCTTGAAGATTTTAGCACAAAAACAGGCAAACCTAGCCTACACTTTTTTGGACACACACATGGCTACTCCAGAGGTCAGTCCAAGGACCACAAACACCTTTGGGTAAATGTCGCTTCTGCAGGTGGCGCCATTGATAATTGGGGCGAATTTGAAGGTCGTGATTATGATGAATTTACGGTTACCCAAGATGAATACGGTTTTGTAATGGTAGAGGTAGACGCCAACAAAGACAATCCCAAGTTCACTTTAAAAAGAATCAGTAGAGGCAATGCAAATAAGTTCAGGGCTAACGAAAAGACGGACGAGATTACCATTTATGCCAAAAATCATAAACCTGAAGCCCCAAAAGCCATTTCCCCAAAGGGAGAAAATATCCCTTTTAAAGGAACGACACTTAAAGCGGAAAATTTTAGCAGTACTTTTAACGATGCTTACCACGCTGCTGCTAACTGGCAAATTTCTACAAAACCAGATTTTTCCGAATTAATTTTGGACAGCTGGAAGCAATCTGAAAACTGGTACTATCTTGAAAACAGGCAAAAAGACGACGACCTTACCGATGAACCTTCAAAACGATTAAAACCTGGTACAACCTACTACTGGCGTGTTCGCTATCGGGACCAGCACTTGAATTGGAGCGAATGGTCCAATACACTAAATTTTACAACGGACAAGCCATAAAAAACATTGAAAAATTACTTTTTACAAAGTATAAACAAAACATGATTTTCATAATGATAGCTTGATATTAAGTTAACTCATCTCCGGCCACTTTAACCGAATTTTGCGGTGTGATTATTTGAGTTAATCTAGTTTGAGTTAGTTTAGTAAAACCGATGTAAGTCTCGTACATCGGTTTTTTCTTTTTAAGATTTAGCGCATTCCACTTTTGGATTCTTAAAAAAGTAAAGATTAACTAACAAATTGTTAATCTAATGTTTACGACCGCGTAAACTAAAAAAACAATCTTTACCCAAACTCATTTTCTACCTATGAAAATAGTTCTTTTATACTTATCGACCCTTGTGGCAGACCTTCTAATCTCTCGGCTTAGAAGCTATTTTTCGCCCCTAAAATTCAAGAAAATCAGAAAGCATAGTCGCCCCTCCATACAATGAAAAAAAGACCTATTGACATTGTCGTCATATCAGACATACACCTTGGCACATACGGATGCCACGCTAAGGAGCTGATCAAATATCTAAAATCCATAAACCCAAAACAAGTAGTCCTTAACGGGGATATTGTTGATATATGGCAGTTCAATAAACGGTACTGGCCCAAATCTCACATGAAGGTGGTAAAACTGCTCATGGAGTGGATTACAAAGGGAGTGAAAGTACATTACATTACAGGTAACCATGATGAAATGATGCGCAAGTTCTCCGGGTTTAAATTGGGGTCTTTCAGCATTGTTAATAAATTGGTTCTAACCATACATGGTAAAAAAGCCTGGATTTTTCATGGTGATGTTTTTGATGTTACCATGCAACATTCCAAATGGTTGGCCAAACTAGGGGCTATTGGTTATGATACCCTTATACTTATAAACAGTGCGGTAAACTTTTGCTACAAAAAACTTGGAAGAGGACCGGTTTCCATGTCAAAGAAAATAAAGAACAGTGTAAAATCTGCCGTAAAGTTCATAAACAACTTTGAACAGACCGCTGCGGATATCGCTATTGAAAATGAATTTGATTATGTGATCTGTGGTCATATTCATCAACCAGAGATTAAATCTGTTCAAAACGATAACGGTTCCGTTATGTACCTAAACTCAGGAGATTGGATAGAAAACCTTACATCTTTAGAATATGTAAAAGGGGAGTGGAAACTCTACAGATACGAAGATGACATGTACATTCAGGCCTACAACTCGGACAGTAACGACCATGTTGAAATGCTAGAGAAAAAAGAGCTTTTTCAAAGCTTAATGGCGGAGTTCAATGACATGGTCGCCTCAAAAGTAAGTAAATGACCCACCCAAAAAGAAACAGTAGATGAAAGTTCTCTACGCCATACAAGGTACGGGAAATGGGCATTTAAGTAGAGCTCGAGATATTATTCCCTCCCTACAGAAAAACAATATTGATCTGGATATTCTGGTCAGTGGTACGCAAGCCGATATTAAACTACCCTACCCCATTACCTACCAACTGAGCGGATGGAGTTTTATTTTTGGAAAAAAGGGTGGTGTTGATATGTGGCGCACGTACGAAAAAACCAATTCTGCCAGAATAAAAAAAGAAATAAAGAGTATCCCTATTGAAAAATACGATTTGGTAATTAATGACTTTGAACCTATCTCCGCATGGGCTTGCAAGTCAAAAAAATTGCCCTGTGTGGCACTTAGTCATCAGGCTGCGGTTATATCTCCCAACTCACCCAAACCCAAGAAAAAAGACCCTCTAGGAAAGCTAATATTAGAGAAATACGCGCCGTCTACAACCCAATATGGTTTTCACTTTAAAACCTATGGAGAAAATATGTTCAAACCCATTATCCGTCAAGATATAAGGTCTACAACGAGAACACTAGGGGAACATTACACGGTTTATCTTCCTTCTTACAGTGATGAGAAATTGTTAAAAATGCTCTCGCAAATTAAAGATGTAAAGTGGCAAGTTTTCTCTAAGCACAACCAAAAAGAAATTTTCTCGAACAACATAACCATTAGCCCCATCACTAATGAGGCCTTTGTAAGCAGTATGGCAAGCAGCAAAGGTGTACTTTGCGGCGCAGGGTTTGAAACGCCTGCGGAAGCACTCCACATGCAAAAGAAACTTCTGGTCATACCTATGAAAGGCCAATATGAGCAACAGTGTAATGCAGCCGCTTTAAAAGAAATGGGGGTGCCCGTAATAAAATCCCTAAAAATGAAACATCTTGACAAAATTAAAACTTGGATAGATACGGACACCAAGTTAGACGTGCACTACCCTGACATTACCGATGAGATAATCAAGTCCGTTTTAGAAAAATCGCTATCCTTATATAAAGGCAAATAATTTTAAATGACGCATACGAGTGAGCAATCAAATTTTGACTTGCAACCTGATGATTTTGGACAAGATTTTATTTGGGGTGTATCTACCGCCGCCTACCAGATTGAAGGCGCCCACAATATTCACGGAAAGGGTACGTCTATTTGGGATGATTTTGTATCCAAAAAAGGGAACATTTTTGAGGACCAACACGGGCAAATAGCCTGTGATTTCTACAATAGATATAGGGACGATATTCTTTTAATGAAGTCGATGAATATTAAACATTATCGGTTTTCATTATCATGGTCTAGAATTCTACCTGACGGAACGGGTAGGGTAAATCAAAAAGGCATAGAGTTCTATAATGATGTTATTAATTTTTGCCTTAAGTGCGGCATTACCCCATGGGTAACCCTTTACCACTGGGACCTACCCCAAAATCTAGAGGATATAGGAGGTTGGACCAATAGGAAAATATTAGATTGGTTTGAAGATTACGTGAAAATCTGTGCCAAAAACTTTGGTGACCGCGTGAAGCATTGGATGGTCCTTAACGAACCTATGGTTTTCACCGGCGCAGGATATTTTTTAGGCGTACATGCCCCGGGCAAGAAAGGGCTCAAAAATTTTCTACCTGCTATACACCATGCCGTGCTATGCCAAGCTTTAGGAGGAAGATTGCTTCGTAAAATGGTCTCCGATGCCATAATTGGGACTACTTTCTCTTGTTCGCAAATTACACCTCAATCGGATAGTAAAAGAGATATGAAAGCAGCGGATAAAGCAGATGCTCTTTTAAACCGACTTTTCCTTGAACCCAGCTTGGGTCTAGGTTACCCTGACGAGAGTATAGCCGTTCTTAAAAAGATTAAAAAATACGAACAACCGGAAGATGCCCAAAACAGCATTTTTGAGTTTGATTTTATCGGTATTCAAAACTATACCCGAGAGGTGGTTAGGCATAGCTATACCGTTCCCTATTTAAGAGCAAAGATTGTAAAAGCACCGGAACGCAATGTACAAACTACGCTTATGGATTGGGAAGTTCATCCTCCCAGTATTTATGAAATGCTGAAAAAATTCAACACCTACAGAGGCGTGAAAAAAATATTGATTACCGAAAATGGCGCCGCTTTTGAAGATACCATGGAAGCGGGAGAAGTGAATGATATAGAACGCACTAACTATTTAAAAAGCTATTTAAAACAGGTGCATAAAGCGAGTTCGGAAGACCTAAAAATTTCAGGTTACTTTGTGTGGACATTTACCGATAATTTTGAGTGGGCTGAGGGATATTACCCTAGATTCGGTTTGGTACATATCGATTTTGATACGTTGGAACGTACCATTAAAGCTTCGGGAAAATGGTACAGTACTTTCTTGGGAAGGAAAAAGAGCTAAGAAACGTACGGAAACAAAAAAAACCGATGTCCCCATCGGTTGAATTCTATTCAAGCTAATTCAAATAAGAACGTATGCCGGATAATGCGCTGCAAAGATGCCCCTTATTAGAGCACCTTTAGTAACCATAAGTTTAGGGGTTCATTACGCTTGTGTTAAGGAGTTATAATCTCACTCTTATCCATTTAAATCCAACAAAAAACTAACACTTATAGATGTAATCCCTTATCATCTATAAGTGTTAGTTTCTGAAAATCAAATTACTTCCTACAAATCAAACAAGCTGGGTAACCATAAACTAAGCTGAGGAATATACGTTACTAGGAACAGTGCTATTATCATAGCTATAAAAAGTGGAAATAGTGGTTTTATCACTTTTTCTATGGTGGTGTTTGCTATACCCACCCCAACAAAGAGCACCGAGCCCACAGGAGGCGTACAAAGACCAATACAAAGGTTCAGTACCATAATGATTCCAAAATGCACTGGATCTAATCCTAATTTAGTTACCACAGGTAAAAATATCGGCGTAAATATCAAGACCGCTGGAGTCATATCCATAAAAATACCAACGAACAACAATAACAAGTTAATGATTAGTAGAATTACAATCTTATTATCGCTAATACCTAAAAGTCCTGAACTAATTTCTTGAGGTATGTTCTCATAGGACAATGCCCATGACATACTCATGGAGGCACCTATTAACAACATTACAATTGCAGTAGTAGAAGTAGAGTCCAACAGGATTTTAGGCAGCCTATCAAATGATATTTCCTTATAGAAAAAACCCAATAGCAAGCTATACAGTACGGCAATCGCGGAAGCTTCTGTAGCGGTAAATACGCCTACTACAATACCTCCAATAACCACAACTAGCATAAACAAACTAGGCAATGCATCTACAAACGTTTTAAAAATCTCTTTTAAAGAACTACGTTTTCCCACTTTGTAGCCTTTTTTCTTTGCCCAAAAAGAAGCAACGATCATTAGAAAAAGACCTGTGAGTATCCCAGGAATATATCCTGCCAAGAACAATGCGGCAATAGAAGCACCACCACTTGCCAAGGAATACACAATAAGTACATTACTGGGCGGTATAACCAGACCCGTTGTAGCAGCCGTTATATTCACCGCTGCACCAAATTCACGGGAATACCCTTCCCTTTCCATTTCAGGCCCCAAAATACTGCCCATAGCGGATGCTGCTGCCATAGACGAACCTGCAATAGCCCCCATAAGCATAGCCGAAACAATATTGATCAATGCCAAACCACCAGGTAGTGCCCCCACCATGGTCTTCGCAAAGGCTATCAACCGGTGTGCAATACCACCTTTGTTCATTAATTCTCCCGAGAGTATGAATAAGGGAATAGCTAACAGCGCGAAACTATCAAGTCCGGTTCCTATTCGCTGCGAAACAGTTGTGAATGCCGGTAACACGGGAATACTTACCAACATGGTAAGAACAGATGATATGGCTATACTCCATGCCACGGGAGTTCCTATGCCCAATAGAACAACAAAACTCAGCACCAAGACTAAAATTGGTAAATACTCCATAATATTTAATCGTTAAGAAGGTCAGATATTTTATAATAGATTATAAGAATGCCACTTATTGGAATTACAAGGTACACCACGGATAATGGCACTTGCAAAGCAGGTGAATGCTGGTCTAGCACATGGGTAATATAAACTAGACGAGAACCACCTATGACCAAAGCTCCAAGGCTGAACAAAATCACCAACCAATGCACTACCAATTGTAACTTTTTTTGAGTGCGTTCACTAAATCTTTTGGGTAATACATCTATAGCTACATGAAGGTTTTTTCCGGAGACGTATGCCGCTCCCAGAATACCGATCCAAATCATAAGATATCTTGCCAACTCATCTGTAAAAGAGCTTGGTGAGCCCAATAAAAACCTACTGAACACCTGCCATAGTACGTTTAAGACCATAATCCCCATTATTGTAACGAGAAAATAGGCCAGGACCTTATCAATGTTTTTCCTTAATTCCATATTATTTGGTTGCTTGTATTTCTTGAATCAATTTGTAGATGACCTCGTCTTCCTTATACTTATCAAACGAATCTTTTATTTTGTCAGAAAAGAGGGTTTTATCCGGTCTAATGATTTCCACTCCTGCCTTTTCAACTTCGGCCAGAGCTTCATCTTCGGATTCTGCCCATAATTTACGCTGGTAACCTATGGAGCCATCTACAGCTTTCTTTAACCAACTCTGTTCTTCTTGGGATAAACTTTCCCATAAATGGGTTCCGGCCAATAATACATCTGGCAAAACCGTGTGCTCATCTAGCGTATAGAATTTGCAAACCTCGTAATGTCTGGAAAGATAGAAGCTAGGCGGGTTATTCTCAGCACCATCAACCACACCTTGCTGTAAGGCAGTATACAGTTCCCCCCAAGAAATTGGTGTTGGAGAACCTCCTAAATCCTTAACCATATCCATGGCGGTTACACTTTCCATAACCCGGATTTTCAGTCCTGCTAAATCATCAGGATTGTTAATGGGACGGTCTTTAGTATAGAAACTACGGCTTCCCGCATCATAATACCCTAAACCTTTAAGCCAATATTGCTCACCATCGTTCAACAGTTCTTGCCCAATTGGGCCATCTAAAACATCAAAAGAATGTTGTCTATCCCTGAAGAGAAACGGCAGGCCCAGCACCTTCATTTTCGGTGCAAAGTTTTCAAGGGTTCCTACGGACACTTTGGTCATATCTAAGCTTCCGATTTGGAGCAATTCCAAACACTGACGTTCCGTTCCTAATTGTTGGTTGGGATAGATTTCCAATACCATTTTTCCACCGGAAAGCTCTTTTAGGTCTTCCCCCATTTTCACCATGGCCTTATGAACCGAGTGGTTTACATCTAGCCCATGAGCCAAACGAATAGTACGATTACCGCCTAACTCACCACAGCCGGAGAACAAAAGTATCCCCATGGCGAAAAAAACAAATTTTAGATTCAATTTCATATGATAATCAAATTAGAGGTCAAAGTACTCTTTAGCGTTATTGTAGCAGATATTTTGGACCATTTTACCTATCCATTCCATATCATTAGGCAATTCTCCTTTAGCCATCTCGTTACCGAAAAGATTACATAAAATACGACGGAAATACTCGTGTCTCGGGAAGGACAGAAAACTTCTTGAATCTGTGAGCATTCCCACAAAACAACTTATCAATCCCATATTGGAAAGCGTATTGATCTGATCGATCATACCATCTTTTTGATCTAAGAACCACCAACCGGAACCCCACTGTACTTTTCCCTTTACACTACCGTCATTAAAATTACCCGCCATAGTTGCCATTAAGGCATTGTCACGAGGGTTTAAATTATAAAGTATTGTTTTGGTAAGTTTATCCTTGCTATCCAGTGTATCAAGAAATTTCGATAAACTTTCCGCTTGCGTATAATCGCCTATGGAATCCCAACCCGTATCAGGGCCAAGTTCGGATAACATCCTTGTATTGTTATTTCTAAGGGCTCCCAAATGAAACTGCTGAACCCAACCGAACTCATGATAAGTTTCTGAAAGATACAGCAAAATAGCACTTTGAAACTTTGCAGCTTCCTTTGCACTAACCTGCTCTCCCTCCCTTCTTTTCTTAAAAATTGATTTTACTTCTGTCTCCGTAAAGTCCTCAGCGTAAAGATGAGACAATCCGTGGTCGCACACGAAACAACCATTAGAATTAAAATACTCAATACGTTTCCGTAAAGCATCGCAAAGTCTATCATACGTAGTAATTTCCGTATCCGACACTTTTTCAAGACTGTCTATATAATCATTATAGGTCTCACTACCAATTAGAATAGCTTTGTCCGGTCTAAAAGCCGTACTAACTTTAGTTTTAAAGTCGCTTTTGGCCAGCTGCTGATGGTATTCTAATGTATCTGTTGGGTCTTCTGTTGTGCAGAGTACATCTACATTCATTTTACGAATAAGCCCTCTAGAAGTAAACTCTTGGGATTGTAGCATTTCCGTAGTAGCATCATAAACTGAAGACGCATTTTTACTACTAAGTGTATCCGTAATACCAAAGTATCTAGAAAGCTCCAAATGCGTCCAATGATACAATGGGTTTCGCATGGTGTGAGGCACCGTTTCGCCCCATTTAGCAAATTTCTCCCTATCGGAAGCATTACCGGTAAGGTACTTTTCATTGACCCCGAGAGTTCTCATTGCCCTCCATTTGTAATGATCACCATCTATCCAAGCATTGGTGATATTGCCAAAAACCTTATTCTCCGCTAAGTCTTTTGGTGGCAGGTGATTGTGATAATCAATTATTGGCATTTTAACGGCATAGTCGTGATAGAGCGATTGTGCCTGCTTACTTTCCAGTAAGAAATTGTCGTCTAAAAATTTAGTCACTTTGTATCGTTTTTGAATTGGTCATTTATTTGAAAGGACAACTTTCTCTAATTTTGTTGGATGACCTTAAACCTCTAAAATAGGTTTCTATTCTGGCATAGACAAGAAAAAATACAGAATCAACACTCAGGCATTAGCATCAATGCAAATATTAACAATTTAGCCTGTTAAAATTGCATAAATAGTATCATCAGCATGATTTTATCCACATTTTAAAACGGACCACTTTCTTATTTAAGAAAAGAATAACGCTCTCAACTTTCTTTCCGCTTTAAAGACATTTATTTTTATAAAAAAATGAACATTATGGATTTAAAAAATAAGGTAGTCTATATAACAGGAGGCTCAAAAGGTATAGGGTATGGTGTAGCCGTAACATTATTGGAAGCAGGGGCTAGAGTAGCCGTAAGCGGAAGAACACTCTCTACCGTTGAAGAAGCCGCCAAACAACTAGGTTCGGAGGATCGCGTTCTTGCATTGGCATCGGATGTTTCAAAACATGGTGACGAAAAAGCAGCTGTTCAAAAGATTTTGGATAAATGGGGGCAATTGGATGTGGTTTTAGCGAATGCGGGAGTGGGCTATTTTGCTCCTGTAGACGAGCTAGAAGATGATGCTTGGCACAAGATGATAGATACAAACCTAAATGGTGTGTTTCATACTCTAAAAGCATCGGTAGAAGCACTTAAGAAGTCTAAGGGATACTACATAACCTTAGCTAGTTTGGCGGGCACTAACTTTTTTGCTTCCGGAGCGGGATACAATGCCACTAAATTTGGTGTCGTAGGTTTTACACAGGCGGCCATGCTAGATTTACGCAAGTATGATATAAAAGTATCAACCATTATGCCTGGTTCTGTTGCCACGCATTTTGCCGGTAATGAGCCGGACGAAAAAGATGCTTGGAAAATTCAGCCGGAAGATATTGGCGAACTTGTTTTGGATTTATTAAAAATGAATCCGCGTACATTGCCCAGCAAAATTGAGGTGCGCCCCACAAGACCGGATAAAAAATAAGTTTAAACACGAATTGTATTACACTTCCTTTTCTTCAAAAGGCGTGTTTAAATCACATATTTCGGAAATGAGGGCACTGAGCTCAGTATAGAATAGGGAAAGGGTTTCTTTCCCTATTTTTGTTTCTTTTTTGGCTCCATTGCCCGCTTTGTCCTTTGTAGCGAATTTTAACACTCCAGAACTTAATTTTTTAAAACATATGATACCCGCTTCCATAATATCTTCCGGATGCTCGGAAGCATACATAGTAGCATAGCAAAGGAGCTGGAAAGCTTTGCTGAATTTGTAATCCGAGGTAATGGATACACCGTCTACAATCTCCAACTGGTTTCGCTCTACGCTTCCGGTTTTGTAATCTATTATTCGTAACGTGCCATCTACTTCATCAATTCTATCTAGCTTTCCTTTTAAATTAACAGGAAAATCAACAGACGGGACATTTAAGGACACTTTTAAGTTCGCTTCTAGACCAATTATTCTTATTTGGTGTTTCTTGACATCGACTATTTCTAAGTTGATGAAATTTTCAATATAACGAAGCACAACATTAAAGGCAATCAGGTTTTTCCCCCTAGATATATCACCATCCAAATACGTTTTAGCAAAGTGTTTTTGCACCAGTCCGGCAACCTGAGATTTTGCTTCTACAAGTTTCTCCTCCGTTAAAATATGTCCCACAAAAGGCTCGTATAAATCTTCCAGGGTATCATGCACAATAGTTCCAAAAGTATTGGCCGCTATGGTTTCCTCAACTTCTAGAACTTCATCAATGCCTAATAGGTTTCTTTTGTAAAAATCTATAGGGTTACGCACGTAATTACTGAGGGATGTTGGTGAAAAACCCCGTAATGCATGGGCTTTGATGAGCTCTAATAAACTATCATCTTTTTCTATGGATTCTAAAATATAGCGTTTTGGATCTATAGATGGCGATGCTACACTTTCTGTAATACTAGAATTCCTATTCTCATCCGTTAGCAGCTGGTTTATAAGCCTACTACGTTCCCCTCCTTCCAATACATCCGGTTCTGTATTGTAAAGAATATATACATTTTTAGCGCGCTGCAGCAACCTGTAAAAGTGATAGGTATAGACCGCATCTTTTTCCTTAAAAGTAGGAAGCCCCAATTGTATTTTTAAATCGAACGGAATAAAAGAATTGTTCGATTTTCCAGATGGTAGGATTCCTTCATTTACGGAAGTAATAATAACCGTTTCAAAGTCCAGATTACGACTTTCTAGCATCCCCATAACCTGTAAACCTTCCAAAGGTTCCCCTTGAAAATCTAAGGTTTCCGAAGATAGCAACTCACGATAAAGGCCCAATAACGATTTAAGGTCTGTTATAAAATCATATTTCTCGACTAAATCCAATAACTGGTTGAATAAATTGAAGTACCGATAGAGGTATTCAAAAGACAAAGCATCCTTGGCGTCATCAAGTTTGCTCCTTAAGGCAGTGATAATATGTAAACAGTGCTGTAAAATTTCCTTCGGTGAAGGTGTTTTTTTATGAAATAGCAATGAAGAAGCTAATGCTTCTCCCTTTTCTACCTGTTTGATTTGCTCTGCAGTAATATATACCCAATTCTTATTTTTTATAACCTCATCAATAGCCTCCGTATCTTCACTGTCATTCCCTAAAAGAATATGAATGTACGGGTGTGCTAAAAACGATAGTATATTTTGATGAAACCATCCTTGTTCATTTCTGTTGATATACAAATTCAAGAACTGGTCGAACAAACTGGCCAAGGGAATTTTATTTAAAGGATATCCCATGGTTATGTTAACTCTTTCTATACACTCCGGAATAGAATTTAAAATAGGATTTAATAAAGACTCATCTCCCAAAACAACGGCTGTACGTTTTAAATCGGAAGCCTTCTCTCCATGAATACGCTCTAATAAATGAGCCGTATACTTTGCTTGGGACACGTTTTTGGGTAACCCTACAACGTTTATTTTCTTATCTCCTAAATAATGAGAGCTGACACCTTTAAGCGCATTCTCCCTTAAATAGGACCAAGATTTAAGATGTTGCCTTAGAAAAAAACCTGCGTCATGAATCTTATCCTCTAAGAAATAGGAATCTATATCCCAATAAATATCAGAATCAGCATGATCAAGAATATGTTGTATAATTTTTGTTTCGGCTGTATTCAGTGCATTAAAGCCTATAAAAACAAAGAGTTTATCTGGGTTGTCCTGCAAGTAATTTTCTAGCTGGGTGTGTGCCGTTCTATATACTAGCCCCTGATGTCCAAGACCTACATTTAACAACGCGGAATTAAAATTGTTATATAATGACTCCAGGTTATTCCAAAAACGAAGGTAATCTTCCATCATTTTCGTCTTCTCCTTCTGAAGGGACCAATGGGTCAATTCCTGAATAGCCGCAAGATTAGAAAATAGCTTTTTGGCGTCCACCAAGTACCTATCTATCTCATTAAAATCTTGTAAAAGCGTTTGCGCCCAATTGGAAAAGCTATAAAAGTTGTCTTTCTCTTGAGAAGTCTCTTTTAGATAAGTATTGTAGAGAACAAAGAGTTGCTGCGTATTACTTGCGTACGATAGACCTGAAATCTGTTCAATGAAAGTTTCTATACTATATATCTCAGGAGCAAAAAAAGTATTGTCAGCAGATTTTGCTATAGCATTTTTCAGGAAAGTTCCTGCCCGCTTACTGGGAAGCACAAAAACAATATGCTCATGGGAACTATGTTTTTCCCAAACTTCTTTGACTACTTCTTCTAGAAAACTCTGCATAGTCAAAAATAAAAAAAGCCCTGACAAATGTCAGGGCTTTTAAACTTATTTAGTGGAGAGAATTACTTTACCAAGTTAATCTCAACTCTTCTGTTTTCTTTTCTACCGCTTCTTGTGTTGTTAGATGCGATTGGCTTGTCTTCACCGTAACCGATAGCAGACAATCTGAATTCTTCAATACCTTTTTCTACTAAGAACTCTTTTACAGAAAGTGCTCTTGACTCAGAAAGGCTTTGGTTCAATTTCTGGCTACCAACGCTATCTGTGTGACCTTCTACTGTAAATTTAGCATTAGGATATTCTTTTAAGATAGTGATGATGTCAACCATTACAGAAGTAGACTCAGCTTTGATAGAAGACTTACCTGTATCAAACAAGATAGTTCTAGCGTAGTCGTTCAATTGTTTTTGAACTTCTTCAGTTACTTCAGGACAACCAGCGTTAGCTACAGTACCTGCAACCTCTGGACATTTATCATCTTTGTCCAATACACCGTCACCATCAGTATCAGGCCATGGGCATCCTTTGTTCTCAGCAGGACCTGCTTCATTAGGACACTCATCGTCACCATCAGCAACTCCGTCACCGTCAGCATCAGGACAACCTGCTAGGTTAGCCAATCCAGCTTCGTTAGGACATTTATCATCTTTATCAGCAACTCCGTCACCGTCAGCATCAGGACAACCGTTCATTTCTTTAGAACCAGCTTCGTTAGGACAAGCATCTTTGCTGTCTTCGATTCCGTCACCGTCAGCATCAGGACAACCGTTGAAAGCTTCTAAACCAGCAACTTCTGGACAAGCATCATCTTTGTCATATACACCATCACCGTCAGTATCAGTACCACCAAACTTAACAGAGATACCTGCTAAATGTTGCCAGTGCTTACGACCGTAATCTTCAAAAGCGTGCTTGTAAGTAGTCTGTACAGTAAGACCAATGTTTTCTGTAAACCAGAAGTTTACACCAACACCACCATTTACAGTACCAGCACCAATTTCATCAACCCAAGTGTAACCACCACCTACTTCAACGAAGGGGTCAACTACTTTTTGGTCAAGGAAGTTATATTTAATTGTACCATCTAAAGCGTAGTGCGAAAGATCATCTACACCTATATCTCCTAATTTGCTGATTTTGTTCAAAGATCCTCTAACGCCAACAGAAAGACCGTCACCTACAGATCTAGACACACCAACATAAGAGATAGAAGGAAGAATATTCCAGTGGTCAGATGCGTTGAAAAGCTCATTACCGAAAGAACTAGTCTGAGTCGGGAAATTGTCATCGCTTGTCGGGTACACATCTATGGCATTAACTCCGAATTGCACTTGCCATGGATTATTCTCGTCTTGCGCTTGTACGTTATTGATGCCTACAATAAGGACAACAACAACCAATAATTTGCTAAGATGTTTCATGTTCAAAATTTTAAGTTTAAGTGTTTATTAGCTGCAAATGTAAGTTGTTAAATATTATTAACAAAATCAATTTCTTATTTTTTTTAACGCACTTAATGCCGTAAATAATGCATTTAAACGATTTTTAAGTCCTTTCCAACTTCGATGAAAGCATTGATTGCTCGGTCTAAATGCTTGATTTCATGGGCAGCAGATAACTGAACCCGTATTCTTGCCTTACCTTTTGGTACCACTGGAAAGAAAAATCCTATAACATAAATTCCTTTTTTCAATAATTTACTTGCCATTTCTTGCGCCAATTTAGCGTCATACAGCATTACGGGCACAATAGCCGAGTCTCCATCAATAATATCAAACCCGGCTTTCTTCATTTCGGCTTTAAAATAGGTTGCGTTTTCTTGTACTTTATCACGCAATGATGTATCATTTGCCAACAGCTCAAAAACCTTTATAGACGCCCCTACAATAGCCGGAGCCAAAGAATTGGAAAACAAATAAGGTCTAGAACGTTGACGCAAAATTTCTATGATTTCTTTTTTTCCGGTGGTATAGCCACCCATAGCACCTCCCAGCGCTTTGCCCAAAGTGCCGGTTATAATGTCTATACGGCCCATTACGTCTTTTTCCTCAAGCGTACCTATTCCTGTAGGACCTATAAAACCTGTGGCATGACATTCATCTATCATAACCATAGCATCATATTTATCTGCCAAGTCGCAAATTTTATCTAAAGGTGCCACAAGACCATCCATAGAGAAAACGCCATCGGTAACAATTATCTTAAAACGGGCTTGGTCTTCATTGGCTTGTTTCAATTGCTTTTCTAAGTCGGCCATATCGCTATTTGCATATCTATAGCGCTTCGCCTTACACAATCTAACCCCATCAATAATAGATGCATGATTGAGCGAATCCGATATTATTGCATCCTCCGAAGTTAGCAATGGTTCAAAAACTCCACCATTGGCATCAAAGGCGGCAGCATATAATATGGTATCTTCAGTTCCGTAGAAATTCGCAATTTTCTTTTCGAGTTCCTTGTGAATGTCTTGCGTACCGCAAATAAAACGTACCGATGACATACCAAAACCATGGCTATCTAAAGTATCTTTTGCTGCTTGTATAACTTCTGGGTGTGACGAAAGACCCAAATAGTTATTAGCACAGAAGTTGATTACCTCTTCTCCTGTGGAAATTTTAATTTCTGCCCCTTGCGGTGATGTTATAATTCGTTCACTTTTATAGAGGCCGTCCTCTTTTATGCTTGCAAGTTCTTTTTCTAAGTGCTCTTTTATTTTTCCGTACATATAGTTATATGAATTCTGGTGTTACTTCTTCGTTAATGTAAACAATGATTTTATTCTCTACAACATACCCCATATCTGCTAATGCATCTGCATAGGAATAGAGTTGCTCCTTATATTTAGGGTTGGTCTTGCCTGTTTTATAATCGATAAGGGTTGCATTCTTTTCTTTAAACACTATTCTGTCCGGACGCAATATCTTCCCATCTGCGGTAATAATATCCTTTTCGTTCTTAATGACATCGCTATCCTTATAATAGATTTGGAGTGTAGGGTGATTTACAATCCGCAGCAACTTATCCCTCACCTCATCTATTTCCTGGCTTTCTATCTCCCCTTGCTGTATAGCTTTTTGCAAAGCAGGCTCAATATCTTCTTGTGTTTCTATATAACCTAATATATAATGTATAAGGTTTCCTTTAGAAATTGCTGCTTCACGTTCCGTATCCCACAACATGCCTGATCGGGTTAGGATTTTAAAGCTTGACCTGTCTTTATGCGTAAAACTATAATCTATATCCTGTTGCTCTTTTGTTTGATGAGGGGCAGGTGCTTTTTCCAGTTCTCCAAAACTATAGACCAAATCATCATCGGACCATAGACTCTTTCCTTTTAGGTACTCAATGAACAGGCCCGAATAATAATCGGTTTTATGTTGCCCTCTGGCCAGGTCTTTTTCCGATATAATATAAAGCGCCTTCTCCGCCCTTGTTAAGGCTACATATAATAGGTTAAGCGCATCCAATTCCATTTTATGCTCCTCTTCAGAATAAACTTGAGCCGCTTCCCCCCCATAATTCTCTACTTCCTTTTTTTCTGTAATTAGAATTTCTTCAAATCCGTTAAACGCATCGGCATTTAGAGGAAGCCACATTTTTTTATCCATCCTTTTATAGATATGTTCATTGGCAAAAGGAAAAATGACAATTGAAAATTCAAGGCCTTTAGACTTATGAACGGTCATAATTCGTACGGCATCTATATTATCAGGAGCGGAAATACTCAGTTTGCCCTTTTTCTTATCCCAGAGGTTCAAGAACGCCTGAATTCCCGTACCTTCTTTCTGTTCCGTTTCAAGCACAAAATCCATAAAAAAAGTAACATAGGCATCTGAACCTTCAACCAAATTACATTGACGAATAGCTCTTTCCATACCATCGTAAACGGATAGTTGTTTTAGCTCCTCAACGTCTAGTTGATATTCCTTTAATAAAAGATGTTCTACATTTTTTAAGTTCTCAAATATATATTGATGTCTATTCTCCCCGTCCTTAGAAAGATAAGTTAGCAACTCATAGGCTATCTGTAAATTAGTAGGATTACCAATGTATGCCATAAGATTTGCCAGAAACCGAACCTTATCACTACTGTTCAACAATAAACTTTCAGATGAAATGGTTGGAATTTCCTGTTGTGTAAGAAAATCAGCTAATAAAACTCCCTGCCTATTTCCCCTAACCAAAATACAAATGTCTTCATAGCCGTAATCCTTTTCAATTACAGTTTGTATAGTGTTCAATACTTCCGTACAGTACTGCTCATCCCTACTTTTTTCTTCATCTTTTTCAATAAAGTTGAGCTGTACGGTTCCTCCTTGTTTTGAATTATATCCTTGCCTATTGCCCTCTACAAACATATTATTATACATAGCATTGTTCAAAAAAGGACTAGTAGCAGTAAAGAAGTCATTATTGAACTTAATGACCTCATCATAGCTACGCCAGTTGGTTGGCAAAGATTCAGTTTGAGCAGGAATTGCAAACGGACTCTCAGATTCATTTACCAAATCTAAAAATTGCTCCGCACGACCACCTCGCCAACGATAAATAGCTTGTTTGGCATCGCCCACTAAAAAAAGAGACCCTCTATTACCTTGCAAATCTTCCCCCTCCAAAGCATGCCCAATAAGCGGTATTAAGTTATTCCACTGTAGTGTAGATGTATCCTGAAACTCATCCACAAAATAATGGCGATACTTTTCACCTAAACGCTCATATATAAAAGGTGCTGGCTGGTTTTTTATTTCTTTAGATATGATGGTATTGAACTCTGCAATAGAAAGCTGATCACGTTCATTCTGCAGATTTTTGACCTCCTTTTGTATTGCGTTCAGAACGGTTAGCGGAACTAAATTTGAATATGCATTCTTTAAAAAGGAAAGCTCGTAAAATGCATGTTTTATCTTATTGAAGATTTCAGAAAATTGTGGATGCAACTCGTCTAAAGTTGTCTTTGTAGCATCTGCAGTAGATTTATTATATAAGACGGCTTCGTCAAAGTTCTGTTTCCAAGCCGCATTAAAATCTATTTTTAGATTTTCTGCCGCAATATTTTCCATGAATTTTGGAAAGTACTTTCCTTTAAAATCAGAAAATTCCAATCCATTTTGGTCCATTACTTGCAGTGCCAAACTTGCGAATCCAACAAGGCTTTCCTGAGTAGCCTTTATTCGAGAACGCACGGTTTTCTTTAACTCTACAAAATCCTCTATATTCTTATCCTTTAGATTTTGCAAGTGATCTGCGTGGTTTTCCCTAAAAAGCAGCTTGCCTATATTACCTAGATCATAGGCAATATCCCAGCTTTTATCATCATCAATTTTCTCAAGGGCAAACTCTAACAATACTTGAGTAAGTTGTTTGTCTGTGCCCGCTTTGTGCACCAATTTAGCAACCGCCTCATCTAATAACAAATCAGTATCTAAAACCACTTCAAAATTTTGTGGCAATTTCAGGTCCTTTGCAAAAGTCCTGATAAGTCTATGGGTAAACTTATCAATTGTAGAAATATCAAAAAAAGCATAGTTATGCAGAATCTCCTTTAAAGTCTGTTTAGAGCGCTGACGCAATGTGGTGGCATCTACTCCAAGCTCTTTCTTTAAATCTAAAAAAAGTGGAGGTGCAGTGGCTTCGTCATCAACTTTACCAAACTTAGCAAGGCTTTCTAGGATACGGTGCTTCATTTCGTTTACCGCTTTATTGGTGAACGTAATAGCCAAAATTTTACTGAAACGATTGCTTGATGAAAGAACTATTTTAAGGTATTCTTTCGTTAAAGTGTGTGTCTTTCCAGAGCCCGCAGAAGCGTTATATATTTTAAAAGTGCTGTGTTGCAAGTGCTTTTTTACGCAAAATACTAATTCTAAAAAGGTTCTTAACAAATTATTTAGTGAATTTGTATGTTAAAAACTGTAAATTTGACTTCACTAAGTTTTAATCTAAAAACACACAGAAAATGGCTTTTGAACTACCAAAATTACCATATGCATACGATGCATTGGAACCACATATTGATGCCAGAACAATGGAAATTCACCACACAAAACACCATAATGGTTATACAACCAAATTAAATGGTGCTATTGAAGGTACTTCTTTGGAAGGCAAATCTATTGAAGATATATTAGAGAACTTAGACATGTCTAACGGTGCTGTTAGAAACAATGGAGGCGGTTTTTACAACCACTCTCTTTTTTGGGAAGTTATGTCTCCTAATGGAGGAGGAACCCCATCTGGCGAACTTGCTACTGCAATAGACAGTGCCTTTGGTTCTTTTGAAGCATTTAAAGAGAAATTTAGCGGTGCTGCCGGTACTCGTTTTGGTTCTGGTTGGGCGTGGCTTTGCGTTCACAAAGGAGGCAAAGTAGAAGTTTGTTCTACACCTAACCAAGATAACCCTTTAATGCCAGAAACAGGTTGCGAAGGTTTTCCTATTTTAGGTCTTGATGTTTGGGAACATGCATACTACCTAAACTATCAAAACAAGAGACCTGATTATATTAATGCATTTTTTAATGTAATTAACTGGGATAAAGTATCTGAACTATATGCTGCCAATAAATAAGGCTCTTTATAGTTCTAAATAAATTAAAAAAGCCCGCTCAGAAAATGCTTCTGAGCGGGCTTTTTTTATGTCTTTTTAAAATAGAAAAGGGCGGAGAAATCTCCACCCTTTTCGTCCCAAATCTTACCATAAACTTAACCTACTTATGCTATGGCGACACTAAAATACTGGTATTGTGGGAAATAAAAAAGAAATATTTGGGGTTTTTTTTTAATTGAATTGCTGATAAAAACAGTGAAACATGCCCTAAACCCTCATGTTTACGAGGATTTTGCCAATAAAAAAGGCGGAGCATAGCTCCACCTTTTTTCCCCAAATCTTACCATGAACTTAACCTACTTATGCTATGGTCCTCCAAAAGTAGAGTAACATGGCTCTTTAAAAAAAGGTTTTGGACAAACGAACAAAACTCTAGTTGAAATACAATTTAGACCCGTATAGCGTCTTTCTTAAATTATGAAATGAATATTGAAAATATTTAGAGCTATAGGTCCTGAAGAAACGGATTGGAGGAGAAATTATGACAAATAAAAAGGCGGAGTTAAACTCCGCCTTTTTCCCCAAATCTTACCATGAACTTAACCTACTTATGCTATGGTCCTCCAAATATACAGCGGCTTTAAACCTTACTAAAACATCTTTGCCAAACCGTACAAAAATCGGTTAAAGGGTTCTAGTTTAGAGAATACATATGAAAACAGGGGGAACATCAAAAAATCACAATAGAAAGAAACCTATATTTTATGGAACGTGATAAAAAGGAAAGAATACTTCTAAAAGTATTTAAAAATAAAAAGGTGGAGTAAACTCCACCTTTTTGCCCCAAATCTTACCATGAACTTAACCTACTTATGCTATGGCAAGACCAAATTTAATCTCACCTTCGCCCAAGCGATTAAAAAAACGCTCAATAGCGGATATTATCGATGAAATACCTTTTTTATGCATTTCATCGATAATCTTAATTAATACGCGCGTTCATTCTTGCCTTCATAAAAATTGATAAAGGCCTTATTTACCACTCGGTTACCACCCGGAGTTGGGTAATGTCCTGTAAAATACCAATCTCCTAAATTCTTAGGGCAAGCTTCATGAAGTGCCTCTACGCTTTGGTAAATAATCTCTACCTCTGCCTTAATTTCTTCCGGACTAAGCAATTCGCCTATTTTAGCTGAAATCTCTTCAGGAGTAAAAGGCGCATAGAATTCCCTTACGTAGTTGATTACATCTTTATCCTTATTATTTACCTGCTCTAAACACTTGTCATAAATATCATCGACAACATTCATTGTTAAACGTTCTTCATGCAAAGCCAAGGCTGCTCTAAAAGCAATAAAGTCTTCCAATTTGGCCATATCTATACCATAACAATCAGGGTATCTAATTTGTGGTGCAGATGATACAACTATTATTTTTTTCGGGGATAAACGGTCTAAAATTCGAAGTATACTTTTCTTCAATGTAGTACCCCTAACAATACTGTCATCAATAATAACTAGGTTATCTCCCTTCTTTACAGAACCATAGGAAATATCGTAAACGTGAGCTACCAAATCATCTCGGCTACTATCTTGCGTAATAAAAGTACGTAGCTTGGCATCTTTTATGGCCACTTTCTCAATTCGTGGTCTAACCTCTAAAATTTCATGAAGCTCTTCACTGGTGATTTTTGAACCAATTGAAAGTATTTGCTCTTCTTTTCTTTTGTTCAAATAATTTTGTGCCTCCTTCACCATTCCAAAGAAAGATGTTTCTGCCGTATTTGGGATATAGGAGAAGACGGTGTTCTTTATGTCATGATCTATAGACTTAAGTATCTGCGGAAAAAGAAGTCTACCCAGCATCTTTCGTTCTTGATAAATTTCCTTATCACTTCCCCTAGAAAAATAAATACGTTCAAAAGAGCATGCTTTTCGCTCTACGGGCTCTAAAATTTGATTTATAGAAGACGTTCCATCTTTTTTAATAATGATGGCGCTACCTGGATTTAATTCTTTTACCTCTTCGTAAGGCACATTAAAAACAGTTTGTATAGCTGGTCTTTCAGAAGCTACTACAACGACCTCATCATCTTGATAGTAATACGTAGGTCTAATACCTGCAGGATCCCTAAGAACAAAGGCATCTCCGTGACCTAAAAGACCTGCCATAGCGTAACCGCCATCCCAGTTTTTAGCAGCTCTTCTTAATATTTTATGCACTTTAAGACGATCAGCTATAATAGGCGACGCTTCTTGTTTAGTATACCCTTCTTTCTTAATCTGCTTATACAGTTTAGCAACGGCGTCATCTAAAAAATGACCTATTTTCTCCATTACGGTTACCGTATCCGCCATTTCTTTGGGATGCTGCCCTATTTGAATTAAATTATCGAAAAGCTCATGAACATTAGTCATGTTAAAGTTACCTGCTACAATAATGTTACGGTGCATCCAGTTGTTCTGCCTTAAAAAAGGATGAACACTCTCAATACTATTCTTACCAAAAGTACCGTACCGCACGTGACCTAAAAGTACTTCCCCTATATAAGGAATGTTCTTTTTCTGTGCAGCAACATCATCTACATACTCCGGGTGTTGTTGTAACGTGGTGTTGATGCGATCATTAATCTGAGCAAAAATATCCTGTATAGGCTGTTGGGCAATTGACCGCACCCTACTCATATAACGCTCTCCGGGAGCCACATCTAGTTTAATACTTGCAAAGCCCGCACCGTCTTGACCGCGATTGTGCTGCTTTTCCATCATTAAGTACATTTTGTTTACCCCGTAAAAGGCTGTACCGTACTTCTCTTTGTAATACTCCAACGGTTTCAACAACCGTATTACCGAAATACCACATTCATGTTTGATCGCGTCACTCATTATAAATCTAGGTATTAAAAAAGCCCCTAATATAGGGGCGTGTCATTATTGTAATTCTATGTCAAACTGGGTCAAGGCTTTAAATTGATGCAATCTCTTGGTGACCTCTTCCTTTTTTAAGTTTTGCATACGCTCGGTTCCAAACCGTTCTACACAGAACGATGCTAAATTAGAACCATGTATAACTGCGTTCTTCATGTTGTTGAACGAAAGGTCATTAGTAGCCGCTAAATAACCTGAAAATCCCCCTGCAAATGTATCCCCAGCTCCTGTTGGATCAAAAACCTCTTCTAACGGTAAAGCAGGTGCGAAAAAGATTTTCTCTCCATGAAATAAAAGCGCTCCATGCTCACCTTTCTTTATCACCAAATACTTAGGGCCCATTTCCTGAATAGCTTTCGCCGCCTTTACCAATGAATACTCATTGGTTAACTGTCTAGCTTCTTCATCATTAATAGTAAGAACATCAATATGTTTTATAACCTCCGTTAACTCAGGCAAAGCATTATCCATCCAAAAATTCATAGTATCTAATACTATTAGCTTTGGTCGTTTTTTCATCTGATTAATAACACTCAACTGTGTACTTGGGTGCAGATTACCTAGCATTACCACATCTGCATCTTTAAAACCTTCGGATACTTGAGGATTGAAATCTGCAAGTGTATTGAGTTCTGTTACTAAGGTGTCTCTTGAATTAAGGTCATTATGATACTTTCCTTTCCAATAGAAAGTTTTTCCTCCTTTTACAACCTCCAAAGAACTAAGGTCAATATTCTTATCTTCTAGAATATCTAAATACGCTTGTGGAAGGTCTTCGCCAACAATAGAAACGATTCCTGATTCTACATTATATTGAGAGGCCGCTAAACCAATAAAAGTAGCTGCACCACCCAAAATCTTATCGGTTTTACCGAAAGGAGTTTCAATTTCGTCAAAGGCAACAGTGCCTACGATTAGAAGTTTACCCATGCAATTTTAAGTTTAAGCTGCAAATATACGCTTTTGTAACGCTATTACATGCAAATATACCCCTACAAAAAAGGCCTAGGAATATTACCTTTCTAAAATTTTTAGACTCTTATAAAACAGTTTTCTGAAAAGCAATGTGTTATACCCAAAGGGATATGGGCTGAAAATAATTATAAGAAAACGCGCTGGGCCTGTTTAACATTACTTACGACCAAAATCTGCTGGAATTTCTCCCCACACCTTTGTTTCCCATTTAACAATAGGAGTACTATAAGAATTGTTCTTTAACCAGGCCAAAGCCCTTCTGATCAAATCAAAAACTTCTTTATTCTTAGCGGTCTCCTGAAGTTTAGTATTACAGTTTTTTTTACGAACCCAACTCATTGCTGTACGGGAATCCGTATAGATTACTCTGTCACTTTTATTATTTTTCAAAAAGGCAAGCCCATGTACAATAGCCAAAAACTCACCAATATTATTGGTTCCTTGAGCAAATGGCCCTTGTCTAAAAAGTTTTTTACCTGTTTTTGTATCCACACCTTGGTATTCCATAATTCCAGGATTACCACTAGAAGCGGCATCTACAGAAATAGAATTGTAGTTTGGCGTACCAAACCTTTGTATTTGTTCAGCCGTTAATACCGGCTTTCCTTTTTTCTTTCCTTTAAAATCATCATAATTACCATTAAAGGCCTTTTTAGCCAGATCAAAAGTCTCAAAAGATTTATATTGAGCACCTTTATACCCGGTAATAGCAGCTTTACAAGCTGACCAAGAATCATAAATACCGGGTCTCTTGCCTTTCCAAACCGTATAAAACTTTCCTTTTTTAGCCATTATTCTACCCCTAATAATTGTGCAATTACCTTTGGATAGTATTCGTATTCAAGTGCATGCACCTTATTTGCTATATCATCTGAAGTGTCTTCTGCAGAAATTGCCGTTTTTACCTGCCGAATTACTGCACCTTCGTCATAATTCTCATTAATATAATGAATAGTGATACCCGTTTCGGTCTCATTATTAGCTCTTACGGCCTCGTGAACATTATTACCATACATACCCTTGCCTCCATATTTTGGCAATAATGCTGGGTGAATATTTACAATTTTATCAGGAAAATTCGCAACTAAATTCTCAGGTACTTTCCAAAGAAAACCTGCCAACACTATAAGGTCCGGTTTTAAAGATTTTAGAATATCCAACACGCAATCTGTCTCGTAGAAAGCATTTTTATTAAAGTATAATCCATTAATTTTCAATCTATTACACCTATCCAAAACTTTAGCTTGGGTTTTATTAGATAATACCGCAGAAATATTAACCTGAGGATTTTCTTGAAAGTACTGAACAATATTTTCAACATTAGATCCTGAACCGGAAGCGAATAATACAATGTTTTTCATGTGGCATTTAACGTTACTGACAGCAAAATATTTAGGTCAAAAATACCGCTCTTATCCTGAAATTTTATAAATTACAAGACATTTTAACGACAAATAGTGGATTTAGTCCAAAGTTTTTTATTTTTGCAACCAATTTAATTTTTTAAAAACAATATTATTATGTCAGACATTGCATCAAGAGTAAAAGCTATCATCGTTGATAAATTAGGTGTGGATGAGAACGAAGTAGTAACGGAAGCTAGCTTTACTAACGACCTAGGCGCAGATTCATTGGATACCGTGGAGTTGATCATGGAATTCGAGAAGGAATTTGATATTCAGATTCCAGACGATCAAGCTGAGAACATCGCAACAGTTGGCCAAGCCATTAGCTATATAGAAGAAGCGAAGTAATCTTTATGATTTCTTGAACGAGATTCAAAATTATCCATGTGGTAACCATTATCGCATGGATAATTTTTTTAATTTACGCTTGACTTACTAAGTAAACCAAAAATTTAGGTTCAATGCAATTAAAGCGAGTTGTAGTTACGGGGTTGGGTGCGTTGACACCCATAGGTAACAATATTGATGAATATTGGGAAGGTCTTAAAAACGGAAAGAGCGGTTCTGCGCCCGTGACCTATTACGATACTGAAAAATTTAAGGTGAAATTTGCTTGCGAGCTGAAAAATTTCGACCCTCTAGAGCATTTTGACCGCAAAGAGGCAAGAAAATTAGATAGGTTTGCGCAATACGCCCTAGTCTCTTCCGATGAGGCTATTATAGATTCCGGTCTTAACTTGGACGTAGTAGACAAATTTCGTGTTGGAGTTATCTGGGGAGCCGGTATTGGTGGTCTAGAAACTTTTCAAAACGAAGTTATGAACTTCGCCGAAGGAGACGGAACACCAAGATTCAACCCCTTCTTTATTCCTAAAATGATTGCTGATATTGCCCCTGGACATATCTCTATCAAACATGGTTTTATGGGTCCTAATTATACCACGGTTTCGGCCTGTGCATCTTCTGCAAATGCTATGATCGATGCTTTAAACTATATTCGTTTAGGCCATTGTGATGTAGTAGTAACCGGAGGTAGTGAAGCTGCTGTAACCATTGCTGGTATGGGTGGATTTGGCGCTATGCATGCCTTGTCCACTAGAAACGATAGTCCAGAAACAGCATCAAGACCTTTTGATGCAACCCGTGACGGATTTGTTTTAGGTGAAGGAGCTGGAGCTTTAATATTGGAAGAATACGAACACGCCAAAGCGCGTGGTGCAAAAATATATGCCGAAGTTGCCGGTGGCGGACTTTCGAGCGATGCTTACCATATGACCGCTCCCCATCCTGATGGAATTGGAGTAGTTCAAGTAATGAAGAACTGTTTAAGGGATGCCGGACTAAAACCGGAAGATGTAGACACCATAAATACACATGGTACTTCTACCCCCCTTGGAGATGTGGCAGAACTAAAGGCTATTAGTGAAGTCTTTGGAGACCATGCCCCTAACATCAATATCAACTCTACAAAGTCAATGACCGGTCACTTATTGGGTGCCGCCGGAGCTATTGAGGCAATTGCCTCAATTTTAGCTATGCAACATAGTTTGGTTCCGCCAACTATAAACCATACGACTGTAGATGAAAATATAGATTCTAAACTAAACCTTACCTTAAACAAAGCTCAAAAACGTGACGTAAATGTTGCATTGAGCAACACTTTTGGGTTTGGTGGTCACAATGCCTGCGTAATTTTCAAAAAATTTAGCGAGTAATACAATATGGGATTTCCTTCCAATATATTCAATTCCCATCCTAAAGAGGATGGGGATTTTTTTGGAGGAATGACTTCTATTTTAGGTTTTAAACCCAAAAACCTAGCCATTTACAAAAAGGCTTTCGTACACCGCTCAGCTAATGAAAAGGATGAAGATGGAAACCCTTTAAATTATGAGCGCCTTGAGTTTTTAGGAGACTCTATGTTAGGAACCATAATCTCTAAACACTTATATGACGAGGTTCCTGAAGGTGATGAAGGTTATCTCACCAAGATGCGTTCTAAGATTGTAAGTAGAAAGCACCTCAATCAACTTGGTAAGGACTTAGGTCTTATTAATTACGTTAAAAGTCGTATTCCAAAATCGCACTTTGGCGAAAACATACATGGGAATGTTTTTGAAGCATTGGTAGGCGCAATTTATCTAGACCGCGGCTATAAATATTGCGAAAAATTCATCAGCCAAAAAGTTATAGAACCTTATGTTGATATAGAACAATTAGAAGGAAAGGTCATTAGCTACAAAAGTCTTGTAATTGAATGGTGCCAAAAGCAGAAAAAAACATTTGATTATGACGTTTATGATGACACTGGTAATGATGCACTAAAACATTTTGCGGTAAAGCTAACTATTGCGGATACGGTTGTAGCAAAAGCTAGGGCTACATCTAAAAAGAAAGCAGAAGAACGAGCTTCTAAAAGAGCATATTATGCGCTCCAAGACAAGATGGATAAGTCTTGAATCATAATTTTATGTAACCAAAATGTTATAGTTTGTTCAAAAATAGTTTTAGCCTTATCTAATCTAGGCGTTGTACGGTATTAATATTATCTTTACCACTTTGTGCCCCTATGGTAGCAGTACATAAAATTACGAACGACTTTTACGAAGATTCATTCGATTTAGTTGCATTGCATAGTAGCCTTGAAGATTATGCCATAGCCTATGCTCTCAATCTTCATTTAAAATCGAACTTTAAAAGGTCTGAAATAGACCTTGACCTTACCGGTCATATTACAGTTCCAATTTTTGAATGGAAAGATGATATTAATGATAGGTATTGGACCTTATTTACCAATAACGGTTTAGTAGAGGACACTGTGAGCCGAAAAGGGCTATTTAAGGATGAGCCGTCATTCACAACATTTCACATGGTGCCCGAACACCGAGATGTGGACTATTTTTTAAAAATAGAACAAGATGGCTTCATAAATATGGAAAACCTTGTAAAAACACTACAAAACATACCCAAAATTATAACGGCTTACGCCATAGAAACTGACAAACTCAAATCTAAGAACAATTTAATTTTTTGATCAATGCCAAGTAATAAAAAGACAAAAATTGTAGCCACCCTAGGGCCGGCCACAAGCAAAAAGGAAGTGCTGAGAGATATGATGGAAGCTGGTGTAGATGTCTTTCGCATCAACTTTTCACATGCTGATTATAAAGACGTTACAGAACGTGTAGAAATGATACGGGAACTCAACGAAGAAACCGGTCGCAACACCTCTATTCTTGCAGATTTGCAAGGTCCTAAATTAAGGGTAGGTGTTATGGCTAGTGAAGTAGTCGTTGCCCCTGGTGATGAAATCACCTTTGTTACCGGTGAGCCTTTTGAAGGTACCGCCGAAAGGGTATATATGAATTATGCCGCATTTCCTCAAGATGTTAAGCCTGGTGAGCGTATCTTGTTAGATGATGGAAAATTGATGTTCGAAGTAGTTGAAACTAACGGTAAAACCGAAGTTAAGACCAAAGTAATACAAGGTGGGCCGCTACGTTCTAAAAAAGGAGTTAACCTTCCAAACACCAATATCTCTTTACCTGCTTTAACAGAAAAAGATGTAAAAGATGCCATTTTTGCAATTTCCTTAAAGGTAGATTGGATCGCTCTTTCATTTGTTCGTTTTAGCCAAGATCTTATTGATCTTCAAGCTATTATTAAGGAACACGCAGATGAAAAAATTCCGATTATCGCTAAAATAGAAAAACCGGAAGCTGTTGAAAACATAGATAAGATTGTTGCTTATTGTGATGGACTTATGGTTGCCCGTGGTGATTTAGGTGTTGAAGTACCAGCGCAAGAAGTTCCTTTGATTCAAAAGCAATTAGTTCTTAGGGCTAAGAAAGCTCGTATACCAGTAATTATCGCTACCCAAATGATGGAAACAATGATTACGAGCCTTACACCAACACGTGCAGAGGTGAATGACGTTGCCAACTCTGTTATGGATGGTGCAGATGCTGTTATGCTCTCAGGAGAAACATCTGTAGGTAACTACCCTGTTCAGGTTATTGAAAAAATGACAAGTATTCTACAAAGTGTAGAAGGTTCAGAACTTATTCAAGTACCTCACGATCCACCGCATATTCGCACAAAAAGATATATTACAAAATCTATTTGTTACCATGCGGCTATTATGGCGAATGAAATTAAAGCAAAAGCTATTTCTACTTTAACGAATAGTGGTTATACTGCATTTCAAATTTCTGCATGGAGACCAAGTTCACATATTCTAGTTTTCACCTCTAACAAGCGTATACTTACACAACTGAACCTTTTATGGGGTGTTCGTGCTTTTTATTATGACAAAGATGTTTCTACTGACGAAACTATAGAAGACGTTAATAAAATGGCTTGTGACAAAGGTCTTTTAGAAACAGGAGATATGTTAATTAGTTTAGCCGCAATGCCTATGAAAGAAAAAGGTATGGTAAACACTTTACGTGTAACCGAAATTGAAAACAAGTAATATTGTAGACAAATATTAAAAAGAAGTGGTCTTAAGCCACTTCTTTTTCAAATGCAATAAAGTTGACGAGTTGTCCTCGATTGTTGAATACAGGCTCTGCCTTTATTTCACAATTATAAGTACTTCCGTCCTTTTTATAGTTTATAACAACGGCCTCAAAAGGAATTTTTCTTTCGATGGCCGTTTTTATTTTTACTAGTGTTTCTGGGCTCGTTTCTTTTCCTTGGAATATTTTAGGAGACTTTCCTATCACTTCTTCCGATTTATATCCTGTCATTGAAAGAATATTACCCGTAGCGTGAACGATAGTCAATTTTATATCGGTAATAACAACAACATCTGTACCTATCGTAGATAAACTTTCTAGTTTATCATAAACCCATCTATTACGTTCGGCAATATTCTGTATAGAAATTACATCTTTGCTATTCATGCAAAGTTCCTGAAAATTAAGACTATGTATGTCCCAGGAAACCAGCGGTACCGGACTTATATCTATTTTACCATAAAACTTATCTGCCGCCTCATCGTACGCCTTCATACCATTATAGTTAAGTTAACTAACTCTTCTGATTTCCTTCCTCAATAGTACAAAAAGACTTCTTGCCCAACAAACAGTTAGAATCGTTTAACATTAAAGTTTTATCTTACTTAAATAGATATAAGGTAAGGTTATTTCTAGGAAAGAGACTAATTCAATCAAACAATCTAACCAGTTGCAGATGAAATTTGAGTTCAATGATGCCAAGTTAGGCTCTCACTTAGGGTTTACAGATGATATTAAAAAGTATGAGAATCAATTTTCAGTAAGCTCTGGAAACATTTACATGCTTTGGAACAGAAATTCACAACCTCTTGAATTATATATTGATGGTATGCCCATAACACTGTTACCAGACCAATTGGTTACAACTACATACCTGCAGCACGTTTCATACGAGAAGACAACTTTGCCATTAACTGCATTTCACTTTAATAGAGAATTTTACTGTATAAACGATCATGATCACGAAGTATCATGTAATGGCATCTTATTTTTTGGCACTCAAGACCTTCCTATCATATCTATTCCTACAGAGCAAAAGCGTAAATTTGAAACGCTTTATGAGGTCTTCCAAGATGAGTTTTCTACTCCAGATGGTATTCAAGGAGATATGCTTCAAATGTTATTAAAACGATTAATTATCATTTGTACACGTTTGGCCAAAGAGCAACTTATCGTTAAAAAACTGGATAATGATCAAGTTGAAATTATAAGAAAGTTCAATGTTCTAGTAGATACACACTACAAAACAAAAAGGAAGGTGAGTGATTATGCAGAACTCTTATTTAAAAGTCCAAAAACGCTCTCTAATCTTTTTTCCATATACAACCAAAAATCTCCACAGCAGATTATTTTAGATCGTTTGGCCCTTGAAGCAAAACGATTAATAAACTTTACGGACAAGCAAAATCAAGAAATTGCGTATGATTTAGGTTTTAACGACCCAGCGCATTTCAGTCGGTTTTTCAAGAAAATGACCGGTACTTCTCCCTCTCAATACCGCGAAATAGCCCCAATTTCTTCGTAACGGGAAATTTCTACAAGCGGTCGGGCAATCGCGCCTAACAAACAAGCTTACTTCATTCGCATCTTTGCATTGTAATTAAAATACAACGCAAGATGAACTTAAAACATATATCTCTTTTTAACCTTATAGAGATTTTCTCTCGCCCAACTAGGCAATTACAAACTGTAGATGCCGAAACCCATTGTGAGCAAAAACATCATCATGATTTTTATTGTGATGCTGAAAAACCTCACGTAGAATTTTAAAAAATAACAAATTAGAAATAGTCATAAAACCGAAGCGATTTGCATCGTAAAAATGACATAATACCTAGAAATTATGAGCAAATTTAATGTACCAACAAGAGAAGAAGTAAGCACAAGCAATCAAGCAATTTTTGACAACTTAGAAAAAGCAGTAGGTTTTGTCCCTAACCTTTACGCAACATATGCCTATTCTGAAAACGCCTTAGCGAACTATTTAGCTTTGAGCAGTGCAAAAACATCTTTGACCGCCAAACAAAAAGAAGTAGTGAACCTAGCAGTTAGTCAGGTAAACGAATGTACTTATTGTCTTTCTGCCCATACAGCTATTGGCAAAATGAATGGTTTTAGCGACTCAGAAATTCTTGAGCTTAGAGCCGGAAAAGCCTCATTTGACCCAAAATTAGATGCACTTGCCGCTCTTGCAAAAAACATTACAGAAAACCGTGGTGCAACAGACGATGCAGTAGTTGAGAAATTCTTAAACGCAGGATGGACCAAGGAAAACCTAATTGATACCATTGTGCTAGTGGGAGACAAAACAATCTCTAACTACATTCACAAAACTACAGATGTTCCTGTAGATTTTCCAGTTGCAGCTCCATTACAAAGCGTAGAAGCATAAAACTTGCCCTGTATAATCTCAAGTTGTACAGGGTTATTAATCTAATTTTAATAGTAAATCTTTCAAATAATCCGTCTTTTCAAAATAAACAAAAGACAAAAACTAAAAATTATGAAAAATATATTAGCAGCAGTAGTATTGGTATTTACAGTAGCATTTTCAGCAAATGCTCAGGATGAAATGGTAAAGAAAGAAGTAAAAACAATTGCACTAGAACAAACTCCCGGTGAGTTTACTCAAAAATCATTAACTGTTTCTCCGGGCACTTATGTTTTTAATATAGCAAATAAAGGAGTTGGTCATGATGTTGGTTTTGTTCTTGTCAAAAAAGGCGAAGATATTAGTAAACCTGAAAACCATATTCAGACTGCCTATGTGACAGAAGTTGTTGCTACAGGTAAAATACAATCGTCCAAACCAACCGTATTAGAGGCTGGGGAGTATGTATATTTTTGTCCTATGAACCCAACAGCTACAGACAATACCATTCTAGTACAGTAATAAGCTTATACAGTTTATAAATTGTACCTCATAAAAAAAGGGAACCTTAAAAGGTTCCCTTTCTGTATTTATAAGACTTCGAACTACTTGTTGTCCTCTAATTTAATGACTTCAGTTCGTGCGTCATTGTTATTTTCTTCCTCTAGTTCATCAGCAATATCTTCCAATTCAGATTTTACGCTACATGAAAAAGCAGTCATTGAAACAAAAGCTAATAAAAATAATTTTGCAAATAAAGGTTTCATAGGTCAAAAAGGTTTGGTTAATAAATATATATACTCTAAAACTCAGACAGATAGATAATATTGTACCACTCATCGAAAAGTTAAAAAATGTTAAAACGAACTACATACTTTTGAGCGGCACAATTTTTGGAATTATTTATGAGTTCACATGGTGCTCAAACCCCATGGATTAGTAGTTTAGCGCTTCAAAAAAAATACTGTGATTATAGATTTTATTATTGCCATTTTGTGGAGCCTTTCTCCTTTCGGAGAAGCTAAGGTGGGTATACCCTATGGGTTGCTAAATGGTCTTAATATTTATTTGGTGTTTGTTCTATGTTTTGCAGCAAACGTATTGGTATTTCCTTTGATGATTTTCTTTCTGGAGAAAGTTAATCGTTATTTCCTAAAGTGGGGTTTTTATAAGAAATCTGCGATATTTGTTGCCCGTAGGGCCAAAACGGGCTCAGGAGATAAAATAAAGCGCTATGGCTTTTGGGGTCTTATATTTTTTGTAATGTTACCTGTACCGGGCACAGGCGTTTATGCCGGTAGTATTGCTTCTTATCTCTTTAAAATTGAAAAAACAAAAGCCTTTTGGGCCAATACCATTGGTATTTTTCTTTCGTCTTTAATCGTATGGTCTGCCACTTTGGCATCGATGAAAGGTATGGGCTAGAGGTTTTCTTCTATTCTATTTTATCTTATTTCAACAACTTGTATTTCTTGGCTATTAAAGCTAACCGTATCTCCTACCTCCTTAGCAAATAATAATTTGGCAATGGGCGTAGCTGCCGATATGCAATAGACACTTTTTCCTATCGCCTTGAATTCACCTGCAGAAATAGCTAAAAAATATTCGGCTTTTGAAGTAATCACCCAACTACCAAGACCAACTATCTTATTAGAGCCCTCTTTAGGTACTTTAGATAGTGTTTGCTTCATCTTTTCAGCTTCGGCTAACTGTTGTCCTAATTTTTCCCGTTCAAGCTGTAACATAGCCCTACCTGTTTCATGCTTATCACCTGCACTACTTTTGGTTTCTGAAGATAATGAAGTTTGAATATCTTCAATGTTTTTATAAATTCTGGAAATTCGCTCGGTAACGAATGTCAAACAGAACTTATGTAGTTCTTCTTTTTCTATCATACTCCTAATGCAAATCTCGATCTACCTTAGACCCGGAACCTCCAACCAAAAAGTCTAAATCTGCTCCTTTATGGGCTTGTTCCACATGGTCTATGTACATTTTTACGTACCCTCTATCTGCCAAAGGTTTGGGCGCTGTCCATGCCGTTTTTCGTTTTGTAAGTTCCTCTTCCGAAACCTCTAAATGAAGTCTTCTGTTCTCAACGTCCAATGTAATTAAATCATCGTTTTGAACTAAAGCTAAAGTTCCGCCTACCGTAGATTCTGGGGAAACATGTAAAATTACAGTACCTGCCGCCGTACCGCTCATACGGCCATCAGAAATACGAACCATGTCCGTAATACCTTCCAGTAACAATTTCTTAGGAAGGTCTACATTACCAACCTCTGGCATACCCGGATAACCTTTTGGACCCACTCCTTTTAAAACAATAACACTATTCTTGTCTATATCTAATCCTGGATCATCAATTCGTGCATGGTAATCTTCCATACTCTCAAAAACAACCGCCTTACCCGTGTGCTTCATTAGTTCTTTTGATGCTGCCGACGGTTTTATAACCGCACCGTTTTCACAGAGATTTCCCTTGAGTACAGCAATACCGGCATTCTGTTGAATAGGATTTTCTATAGGCGCTATAACATCGTCATCATAACAAACGGCACCAGTGTAATTTTCTGTAATATATTTTCCGTTTACCGTGAGAGCATCAGCATGAAGTTTAGATTTCAATTCTTTCATAACAACGGGAAGTCCACCTGCATAGAAAAAGTCTTCCATTAAATGTTTTCCAGAAGGTTTAAGATTCACCAACAGTGGCACTTTGCTTCCCAGGGTATCAAAATCCTCTAGGTTCAAGTCTACTCCTATTCTTCCCGCAATAGCAGTCAAATGAATAATAAGATTGGTAGAACCTCCAACAGCTGCATTGGTAACAATGGCATTCTCAAAGGCCTGGCGCGTTAATACTTTTGATAGTTTTAAATCTTCTTTTACCATTTCCACAATACGTCTTCCCGAAAGTTGTGCGAACAATTTTTTACGGGAATCTACCGCAGGAATAGATGAAAAACCTGGCAAAGTCAACCCTAAAGCCTCTACCATTGTTGCCATTGTAGATGCCGTACCCATGGTGTTACAATGTCCAATACTACGCGCCACACAAACTTCTGCCTCGGTAATATCCGCATCTGAAAAACCCTCCACACTTTGTTTTTCTTTTATCATCCAATTCATAGAACCAGAGCCTATTTTTTCTCCTCTAAACCTCCCACTCAGCATGGGACCACCAGGAACAACAATAGTTGGTAAATCTACGCTACAAGCGCCCATTACCGTACTAGGTGTAGTCTTGTCGCAACCTGTCAACAACACAATCCCGTCTAGTGGATTAGCACGTATGGACTCTTCCGTATCCATACTCGCCAAATTGCGAAAAAGCATCGATGTGGGCCTCATAATAGTTTCGCCCAAAGACATCACCGGAAACTCCATAGGAAAACCACCGGCTTCCAAAATACCCCGTTTTACAACTTCGGCAAAATCCCGTAAATGACCATTACAGGGTGTTAGCTCAGACCAAGTATTACAGATACCAATAACCGGTTTGCCCGTAAAATAATCATCTGGATATCCTTGATTTCTTAGCCATGAACGGTGCACAAAACCCATTTTGTCTTTACCACCAAACCATTCACTACTACGCAGGTGTTTCTTGTCTTTCATAAATTGAGGAGAAATTTATTCGAAGTAGTTAAAGTAGCGAATATAGCTCAATTAGCAAAAACTGAAGAGTTGAATTCTAAGTCGATTTTCTGAACAAACAAAGACTATGTTAAGTCTGCTAAATTTTCACCTACGGCGCTCCCAATAGCGATACCCATACCCCCTAAACGAACACCACAATAGACATGATTGGAGATTTGTTTAAGAACAGGGGTTTTCTGCTCACCAGTTCCCATAATGCCACTCCACTTACGAGCTATTTTATGAGGCGTTCTAGGTAAGATTACCTCTTTTAGTAATTTCTCCAAATGTTTTTGAATGTGATGAGAACACCCAAATTCGCTAGTTTCTTCGCCTTTAAAATCAAGATTTCTACCTCCTCCGAACAATACGCGGTTATCTATATTTCTAAAATAGTAATAGCCTTCATCAAAATGAAAAGTTCCTTTTATGGATAAATTTTCAATTGGTTCGGTAATCAGAACTTGCGCTCTGGCCGGTTTAACCTTTTCATTAATTAAAGCTGTGGCAAAACCATTGGTAGCAATCAGTAATTTTTTAGTTTTAAATTCAAATTGATTTGTTTTTACTTCTACCTGTGTCCCAATTTCAGTAAAACTTTCAACTGTAATATAATTAAGTAAAGTGATACCCGCTCGCTGCACCAATTGCAATAATGAATTCATCATTTTACCGGTATCCAATTGTCCTTCAAAAACATTGGTAATGTAATTTTCCTTCACTCCATCAAAACCAAAAGTATTAGGGCTCGTGCTAAATGCATCCCCACTATAAACAGATTGCAATAGCTTATTAACTTCAGGGAGCTGATCTAAACATTTCTCATATAGTTTTTGGGCGGAACCTAGAAACAATTCGTGTCCGCCATTTTCTTGAAAATCGATGTTTGCATCACCTACTTTCTGCCGGAGCAATTTTATTCCCTGCCGACGCTGAGCTATCAAATCCAACACCTCCTGCTCAGTATGGCGCTCTAAATCTGCCAAAACCTCTGAAATGCTACCAAAACAGGCAAAACCGGCATTTTTGGTACTAGCTCCTTGAGGTAAAAATCCTTTTTCTAGAATAAGGATTTTAGCTTTTGGAAAGCGCTCATGTAACCGCAAGGCACAGTTAAGTCCTACGATGCCACTGCCAACAATAGTGAAGTCAACATTCGTTAACCATGTTTTATATTCCCAATAACTTAAGTTCATTTTCTTCCATAAAAAAGCCCCAATACAAATTGGGGCTTTATTCTTATTCCGCTGGCGGAGGATCCATTTTAAAGTCTTCCATAAACTTGGTGGTATAGTTACCCGCCAAATAATCTGGATGATCCATTAATTGCCTGTGAAACGGAATCGTAGTTTTAATACCTTCGATTACGAATTCATCTAGCGCTCTTTTCATTTTATTAATAGCCTCTTCTCGTGTTTGCGCAGTAGTAATCAACTTAGCAATCATAGAATCGTAATTAGGCGGAATACTGTATCCACTATATACGTGAGTGTCCATACGAACTCCGTGACCACCTGGTGTATGCAAAGTAGTAATTCTACCTGGTGAAGGTCTAAAGTTATTGTAAGGGTCTTCGGCGTTTATTCTACATTCAATAGAGTGTAGTTTTGGCAAATAGTTCTTTCCTGAAATGGGAACACCACCTGCTACCAAGATTTGCTCACGAATTAAATCATAATCAATTACCTGTTCTGTAATTGGGTGCTCTACCTGAATACGGGTATTCATTTCCATAAAGTAGAAATTTCGGTGTTTATCTACCAAAAACTCTATGGTACCGGCTCCTTCATATTTTATGTACTCAGCAGCTTTTACCGCGGCCGCACCCATTTCCTCACGAAGCTTATCTGTCATGAACGGAGATGGCGTTTCTTCCGTAAGTTTTTGATGTCTACGTTGAACGGAACAATCTCTTTCTGAAAGGTGACATGCCTTACCATATTGGTCACCAACAACTTGGATTTCAATATGTCTTGGCTCTTCAATCAATTTTTCCATATACATACCACCGTTGCCAAAGGCTGCAGTAGCTTCTTGTACGGCACTTTCGAAAAGGTCTTCCATTTCCTCTTCTTTCCAAACAGCGCGCATACCTTTACCACCACCACCGGCAGTTGCTTTTATCATAACGGGATAGCCCATTTTTTTAGCAGTCTTGATAGCATCGGCCACATCTTTCAACAAACCATCTGAACCAGGAACGGTAGGAACACCGGCCTCTTTCATTGTTTTCTTGGCCGAAGCTTTATCTCCCATACGGTCTATATGCTCGCCAGAAGCACCAATAAATTTAATATCATGCTCCGCGCAGATTTTTGAGAATTTAGAATTCTCTGAAAGAAATCCATAACCTGGGTGAATAGCATCTGCATTTGTAATCTCTGCGGCAGCAATGATATTGGGTATTTTTAGGTACGACTCGCTACTGGGTGCCGGACCAATACATACAGCTTCATCAGCAAAACGAACATGCAAACTTTCTTCATCTGCTTTAGAATAGACCGCAACGGTTTTTATACCCATTTCCTTACAGGTACGTATAACACGAAGCGCAATCTCTCCCCTATTTGCAATTAATATTTTCTTGAACATACTTTTTCAATTTAAATTCTAAAATCCAAGTACCAAAAGTTATTCCCTTTACAGGAAATTTATTTGAGATTCAGAATTTACATTTATGATGGATCTACCAAAAATAAAGGCTGATCAAATTCTACAGGAGAAGAATCCTCAACTAAAATCTTAACGATTTTACCAGAAACCTCAGACTCAATATCATTAAAAAGTTTCATAGCCTCAATAACACAAAGCACATCTCCTTTTCCGATAGAAGTACCAACTTCTACAAACGAGCTCTTATCAGGAGACGGTTTTCTGTAGAAAGTACCAATAATAGGTGACTTAATGGTAATATATTTAGAGTCATCTTCTTTCTTTTCTGCTTTTGCAGCGTCACCGGAAGCTGCCTCAACAGTTTGAGCGGGTGCCTGAGAAGGCATCATCTGAGCTTGCGGCATTGGGATTTGCTGCACGTAGGTTGTTTCGTTTCCAGAATCTGAAGTACCTGTTTTGATGGTGATTTTTAAATCCTCCATTTCCAACTTTACTTCACTGGCACCTGATTTTGCTACAAACTTAATCAGGGTTTGAATTTCTTTAATATCCATGGAATGTTATTTATTTAAGTGATCGGTATTTTATTAATACGCCCATTTTAGGTAAATGGAACCCCAGGTAAAACCTCCGCCAAAAGCGGCAAAAACAAGGTTATCTCCTTTATTCAATTGGCCTTCAAAATCAGCCAATAACAACGGTAAGGTTGCCGATGTGGTGTTACCGTATCTTTCTATGTTCATTAAAACCTTAGAGTTGTCCAGACCCATTCTATTGGCCGTAGCATCTATGATTCTTTTATTAGCTTGGTGTGGAACCAACCACGAAACATCAGTATCCTTAAGATTGTTTCGTTGCATAATTTTTTCGGCCACATCTGCCATGTTCGAAACAGCAAACTTAAACACAGTTCTACCGTCTTGATATATAAAGTGTTTTCTATTTTTTACCGTTTCTTCTGTTGCAGGCATTAAAGAGCCACCTGCATCCATACCCAAAAATTGTCTTCCTGAACCATCTGCTCTTAAGTATTCATCTTGCAAACCTAGACCTTCTTCATTAGGTTCGAACAATGCTGCCCCGGCTCCATCACCAAAAATAATACATGTGGTCCTATCTGTATAATCTATTATTGAGGACATTTTATCTGCCCCTATCAATAACACTTTTTTATACCTGCCAGATTCTATATAACTGGCAGCGGTAGACATTCCGAATAAAAAACTGGAACATGCCGCCAAAAGATCATAGGCAAATGCATTAACGGCTCCAATTTCGGATGCTACAAAAGCCGCTGTTGAGGCCACCATACTGTCTGGTGTAGCCGTAGCGATCATTATAAGATCTATTTCTTTTGGGTCTATGTTTTTCTTTTGGATAAGGTCTTGTGCCGCCTTGATTGCCAAGTACGAAGTACCTTCTCCTTCTTCAGGTTTCAACACCCGTCTTTCTTTAATTCCCGTTCTAGAGACAATCCATTCATCATTGGTCTCTACCATGTCTTCCAACATATTGTTGGTTAGTACAAATTTAGGAACATATCCTCCTACAGCTGTAATTGCTGCCGTTGTTTTACTCATCTTAAAGTCGATTTGATATCAGAAACCTTCAAAAATGCCTCAAAATTGGTGAAAATTAATCAATTTTTATCAATTTTTCCTGTAAAACTATGCGTTTTTGAGATTTGAGTACTAGAAATAAAAAACTCCCGTCATTAAATACGGGAGTCGTGAATTCATTATAAGATAACCAATACGTTTATGCTTCGGCTTCTTCAGTCTTGTCGATCAAAATTTGACCTTTGTAGTAAAGTTTACCTTCATGCCAGTGCGCTCTGTGGAACAAGTGCATTTCACCAGTAGTTGGGTCAGTAGCCAAAGTTGGTGCTACCGCTTTGTAATGTGTTCTTCTTTTATCCCTTCTGGTTTTCGATATTTTTCTCTTAGGATGTGCCATTTAAACTTATTTATCCGTTAACAGTTTCTTTAATTCGTCCCATCTGGGATCACTTTCTTTTTTCTCTTTCTTGGGTTGCAATTCTTCAAGCTTTTTTAATGCTTCCGATTGCAACGTACCGTCTAATACCCCTGGGTGAATTCTTTTCTGCGGTACGGCCAACACTAACATTTCGTATACGTATTGCGCAATATTGACCTGATGTTCTCCATGAGGAATAATCAGAATCTCATCATCTTCATCATTAAACTCTTCCCCAAACTTGACCACTAACTCCAAATCTGCCTCAATAGGCAAATCAAAAGGTTCGCTGGTCAGGTCGCAATTTACGTTAACCGTGCCTTGGGCTTTCATCTCTAACTCGAGCATTGTGCTCATTTTATTCAAAACTACATGCAACTTAACGTCTGCAGCATTGAACTCGTCATACCCAAAAGATTCAAAGAACGGGTTATTAATCGTATACTCAAATTCGTGTTTTCCTTGTCCTAATCCAGAGAAAGGAATGTTAAACTCCTTTTGCTTCATCATTTCAACACTATTTTAATACACCGCCCGATTAAAGGCGGGTGCAAAGATACTATTATTTAATAAACTTACAACCCTTTTTTAATTGGAATTCAATAAGTTCGCCTATCTTTCAGACCAATTCTCAAAAATAACACGTTTCAGCACCACAAAAACGCCCCTCTAACGCCTTACACGCTGCTTCTGTAAAGGGTTTTCTGTAAGTTCTTGGTATTCTTTTCTGTTCTTAAAAATATGCAATGCCGTAAAGACCGCTTCTTTAAAAGAACTATGATCTGCCTTGCCTTTTCCTGCTATTTCATAAGCTGTTCCATGGTCTGGGGATGTTCTCACTTTAGATAACCCTGCGGTATAGTTAACACCTTTACCAAATGAAAGGGTCTTAAAAGGTATAAGCCCTTGATCGTGATAAGCGGCTAAAATAGCATCGAAATTTTTATAGGCATCAGAACCAAAAAAGCTATCTGCGGAATAAGGCCCAAAAACCAAATGCCCGGCCTCTGACATTTCTTTGATAACAGGTTTTAAAACCTCATCATCTTCCTTGCCGATAATACCATTATCACCGCTATGCGGATTAATACCCAACAACGCTACTTTGGGGGCACGTATACCAAAATCCATTTGTAAGGATTTTTCTATGGTCCGTACTTTGTTTCTGATCAATATTGCATTTATGGCTGCCGGAGCATCTTTTACCGCAACATGGTCAGTTAACAAGCCCACTTTAAGCTCATCCGTTACCATGAACATTAAACTTTCGCCTTCTAGTTCTTGAGCTAAAAAATCTGTATGGCCCGGAAATTTAAAATCTTCAGCCTGAATGTTATTTTTATTGATAGGTGCCGTTACCAAAGCATCTATGGTATCATTTTTAAGAGCATCAACGGCAGCTCTTAGCGATTTTATCGCATATTTTCCGCCTTCTTCAGTAGCTTCTCCAAACTTGGTCTTGGGAATTTCTTTCCAAACATTAACCACGTTTATTTTACCGTCTACCGCTTTTGAAGCATCTGTAATACCATGGTAATTGATATCTAGACCCAATTCCTTTTTTTGAAAAGAAATAGTTTTGTTGGATGCAAATATAATCGGCGTACAAAAATCTAGCATGCGAGCATCTTCAAAGGTTTTGAGAACAACCTCGCAACCTATTCCGTTTAAATCGCCTATTGAAATACCTAGTTTAATTTTTCCTTCTTCCTGCATCTTATTCTTTACCTTTGCCCTAGAGATATTGTCAAAACAATCTCTATCAATCTAAGGTACAAAACTACTTAAATTTAACGGAACATGTTTACGGGCATTATCGAAACTTTGGGCGAAATAAAGCAATTAGAACAAGATGGTAGCAACCTTCATATTACAGTGAAATCCTCGCTAACGCCAGAATTAAAAATCGATCAGAGCGTATCGCACAATGGTGTTTGCCTTACCGTGGTTTCATTAGATGAAGACACCTATACGGTAACGGCCATTGACGAAACTTTACAGAAAACCAATCTAGATGAACTAAAAGAAGGTGAAAGCGTAAACTTGGAGCGCGCCATGATTCTTGGTTCCCGCTTAGATGGGCATATTGTTCAAGGCCACGTGGACCAAACAGGAGTTTGCAAAGCTATTGAGGAAAAAGACGGCAGCTGGTTTTTCACCTTTGAATATGATGCGGGCACCGGAAATCCTACTATTGAAAAAGGTTCTATAACTATAGATGGTACAAGCCTAACCGTAATAAATTCAGAAAAGAATAGCTTCAGCGTTGCCATTATTCCATACACCTACGAACACACACGTTTTAAATCATACCAAATTGGTACAACGGTAAACCTTGAGTTTGATGTTATTGGCAAATATGTAGCAAAGTTAATGTCTTACCAGAATAAGGCATAAATCACTTTTTGCCTGAAAAGCTAACTTTAGTTTCTTTTTTCTTTTTCTTAAAACCGATTAGCTGTTGCTTAGCATCTAGCGCTGCCTTTACATACGCTTTAAAACCGTTGTAATCTTCTGCGGCGATACGTTCTTTTGAAGTTTTCGCTACAATTTTAATATGCAACTCATTTTCTTTTGCCAACTCATAATCAATCTTAAAAGAATGTTTATTGAAGCTGTAATCGGCACTTTCAGGAATTTCAACAAAACGCTCTCCTTCTTTTAATTTGATAACATAGCTAGACTTATAGACATCTGCATTTTCGTATAACAAATAATCAATTGGGTAGGCACGTTCATCATCTTGAATGATTGATGTGTTATATGCATTGTTTACCGCTGGAATACGGAATACCCGCATGCTTCCAATCTCGTCTAACTTTTCGTTTACGGTTAAATCTGATGTGTATTTTAGGACGGGCGAACGAAGTTCGTATTCAATATTGCGAATACTGTCAAAAGTAAAATCCTCAGAAATTCTACTTTTAAAATCGTCCGTAATGCTCTTTTTTACCACCTCATAATTGTTCTCCTTAAAAATAGCTGCGTAATGAGAATTGATACTTCCGCTTAAAACAGACTCTATTTGTAACTGATGCGAACCTTCTCCAATAACATACTCCATATTGCTTTCCAAGACGGTGGCGGTATGATCTATATCCTTTAATTTATAAATACCTTTTTGTACGTCTTTCAACCATTTGTTAGGGATATCTAGAGCGGTAGCACTTTCCAAACTTGTAGGTATGGACTTGTATGGCATATTATTATCCGTTAATTCCAAATACTGGGGTTTGCCATCTATGAATACTTTGGCAATACAATGATTAAAATCTTGACTAGGAAGTACCATTGTACTTTCGCCATAGTCTGAAGTAAGCACTAAAACCAAATGCGATTTTAAACCGGCCATTTGAGCCAAGGTTACATACAAGGTTGAAAAATCTTTACAATCGCCCAATTTGGATTTTATGGTTTTTGATGGTCTTTGCGGAACAAAACCACTTTGCCTAAAGCCTACATGGCTATAACTAAAGTTTTCCATGATGTAGTAATAGATTTTGGATGCTTTCTCGTCTTCTGAAAATGCATCGCTCCCCAAAGGAAAAATTGATTTGAACGCTTCCTGAACATCCGAATTAATGACAATCTGCGGGCGTACCAAATCTGAATACCAATTGGCAATATCATCCCAAGAACCTATGGTGCTCACATGCACATAACTGGCCACATCACTAAGGCTTGGCATATAGTTTTCTTCTGGGGTCATTTCTTTTTGGTCAATGCTTTCCCACTGGTGATATACATAATCATCTATGTTTCGCTTTTGATACTTCACCTCACCGTTGAGCGTTTTAGTGGTGAATTCCTTACCCTTGGGCACTAAAATTTTTAATGTGTTTTTATGAATAGGGTGAAAAGAATCAAACTGAAAATAGTCTACATGGTCTTTATAGAACCGTCCGCTGCTAGAATAACTGCTTTCATAATCCACATAAATAATATCACCTATTTCTAAATTATTGAAAACGATGCTAGAACCACTTTTTGATGCCGGAACTATCTTTTTATTCGGCTTTACAATTTCAGATTTTGTAATGTGATAGTTACCACTAAGACCCAGATTCACTTCCTTTAAAGATTCTATACCACTGTCGCTAGTAATTTCAACCACATAACGTGTCTGAGATTTTCCGCCACCTTCCGGATACAGTTGAAGCAAACTTTCATCTAACAAATAATTATACCCATAGTTGCCCTTCACCCCTTTATTACGAGTTTTGGCCATAAACTCATATATATCGGGTGTTGCCAAATCTTCTAGATAATCCTTACCGTTGGATAAATCGTCTATTTTTTTTCGCAAAGCGGAATTAGCCCCATTGTGCTTCAATGATTTTTCATACCAAACCAAGGCCTCTTTTTTACGTCCGGATTGCTCAAGAGCAGTACCTTTTAATTCCATAGCCACAAATGAATAGGGGAAGTTCTTAAGCATCTCATCTATATATGGCAGAGACTCTTCATACTTTTTATATTCATGTTGGTACGCTATATAATCTGATAGGTAGATGTTATCATGGTCCACTAAATTGTAGCGCTTTTCAAAAAGCGCCAGAGCTTCTTCCTTCCTATCCTGTTTGTTATAGAAACTAGCAAGCGACTTTAACGCACTGTAATCAAAATAGTTTTTATCTATATCCTCTAGGATTGCAATTGCCTTATCATCCTCATTTAAATAGGCCGAATAAATATTGAGGTATACTTTGAGAATACTCAGTTGGTCCTTGTACTCTTCTGTAATTATGCGCAACGTTTCCTTTACAGCGGACTTGTCTTCCTGTCTTATATGAAGTAGTAATTTTGCCGATTGTTTTAGAATATCCATATCCGTCGAAGCTGAAAATTCTTCTACAAAAGCTTCAAACTCCGGTAATGGCAGTTTAAAAAGTTCTCTTGAATCTTCAAACCGATAGATGTATGACAAATAGTATTTTTCATCATCACTTTCAATATTCTTTTGTAACTCTTTTGCAGAAGCAAAGTCTTTTTCTTTAGTATAACAATCAATGAGGTACTTTCTCAAAAATGAACTTTCAGGATAAGCATCCACCCAAGGCTGCAACGTTGCTTTAGCTTCATTGAATTTTGAATTTCTGAGGTAAGCACTTATCAAACAAACCGTATTAAAGAAGTTATTTGGGTCTTTCTTTAATTTGTTCTGAAAGAATATTTCAACAGCATGCGGAAGCGCTTTAGGAGCAATGTCCGTTAATGAACTTTTTTGATATGTACTTGGTACAGCGTTATATTTTAAGTCGTTAAAGGCATTACCCTTTTCATCTGTAACCCTAACAATGAAATAGGCAATTCCACTTTGATCGGCACTTTTAACTAACAGTCGGTTATTACCTGCAGGAAGATTTATAAGTACATTATAGGCATCTAAATCTGTTATACCATCATTTGTATTTTCATATATCAAAACATCATTCAACCAAACTTTTGCAAAAGATGAACTCCCCAAACGAACTACAGCTTTCTTTGCCGTTGGGTTACTAATAAAAGTCTGTGCATAATTTACACCACCTCCATATTCAGAATGATTGGAATAATATTGATATGCTTCTTTCTCTCTTCCTTTTTGTTCGTACCAATTAATGAATCCATTACTATTGGCATTAAAATCCGTTGAGGAAATAGCTTTCGTTTCAGGAACATATTCCGTAGCCAGACCACTACCATTTAAATTCTCAAAACTACCGCAGAATTGCCATGATTTAATAGCAGGAATAGCATCGTTAAGTTGATTATAGGTTTCCCAATCATCAGAATGTTGCGCCACTGCAGATTTCAAATACCGAAGTGCTTCTTTTACCGTTGTATTCTTAATTGATGCAAGTGGTATATTATTTATGTTGGCTATATTTTTCCTATTGAAACCAGAACCTAGATAAGAATCAAAAAAGAAACTATTATTCCACAGCGCATACAGATAGTACTCAAAATCTGGTTGAGCAACTACATCGTTAATAAAACCTTTTGGAGAGGTAAACATGCCATTTTCATTGGCAATTATTTCAGCTGTTAGCATGCCTGACAAACCTCCTTTATTCTTTTTCTGAAATTTGGTCTGCGCTTCTTGCCTCTGGTTTTTTAAAAGAAGCTGCCAATACGGCTCAATTTTCTTGATTTCTTGTGCTTGGGAACAAGATACCGAAAAGACAAAAGCCACTAATAGAAGACGATAAGATCTCATGTGTAGGTTGGTTTGGTTAAGGTTTGGATAATTTATAACGTACGTTTTCCTTAATTGGTATGCTCCCCTTTGTAGAACCTTTCCCTTTCTTAATATTGATTACCAAACAACGATTTAATACAATAACCCGATCTAACAGACGTTGATTCATAAGGTGTTAGCAAATAGCACCGTCCCAAATCAGGAGACCCCAAATCCTCCTAAAAAAATAGAGTTATGAAAAAACGCATTGTATACCTACTTTGCAGTGTAGCCCTGATAATTTCAGTGAGCTGTTCAAAAGATGAAGAAGAGACAGCTCTTGTGAGCGGAGAAGCAAAAATTTCTACCGATACAGGAATTTCTTTTGCAAACTCAACTGAATTTTCAGCAGACTATGTAACCTTTAAATTAAGACATGGTACAGGTTCAGAAAAGGAATATGGCCAGAGTCTTAACGGCTATAGCCTAACCGAATTAGAACAAGGACCTCGTACTATCTATCAAATAGCAGTATTTGAGGATGGAGAACCCGTTTTGTTCAAATCCTACACTTATGATGCTGATGGTAACAAAAGAGAAGTTAAATCAACTTCAATAGTTGAAATCAACGATAATGAAGTTCTACAGATTGTTTTAGAAAATGCAGAATAATTCAACTTCTCCTTTTACTAATGGTATTTATAGAATATTTTCCTTCATTTTATTCCAAGCTCGTATAAGTAAGAAACCTGCGACTACGGCAATTCCCGTAAGCAATAATGCAGCTTCGGTTCTACCGTAAATCCAATATCCCGTAGCGAACATAATGGTATAAATAAGCACACAACCCAGAAGCATTGCGCTAATACCTTGCGGTACACTCCACTTTTCATTGTCTTTCTTTATTTTTTCTCCATCTGCTTTGGCGTCATCAACCACTTTAGACCAACCTGGGCCACCAGGTTGAATACGTTTATAAAAAGAACGAAGAGTCTCTTTAGATTCCGGTTGTGTCATGAATGTTGCTGTCAACCAAATTGCGGAGGTAAGTACAACCACAAAAGGATACTCGTACCAATCAGGAAATACTCCTGTTGTTTCAGCAAAAAGAAAAGAACCTAAAGCCGTTGTTTTTAATAAGATGGATATAACCCCTGAAGCGAACATAGCCGTAATTTCACTCCAAGCGTTAATTCGCCACCAAAACCATCTCAATATAAAAATGAGCCCCGTACCGGCACCGAACGTCAATAATATATCAAATATCTGAAGCGCATTTTCCAGTGCCAACGCCAAACCTGCACTTAAAATCATTAGTACTACCGTAGAAATTCTACCCACAGCAACCATTTGTTTTTCCGTTGCATTAGGGTTTACCTGTTGCTTGTAAAAATCAAAAACTATATAGGACGAACCCCAGTTTAATTGCGTAGAAATTGTACTCATGTAAGCCGCAATTAAAGAAGCCAAAACAACACCTAGAAGTCCGCTGGGCAATTTGGTCAACATGGCGGAATATGCCAAATCATGCCCTAATTTATCTTCTGCAATATTTGGGAAAGCCTCTTGAATACTGGCAATATCCGGGTATACCACCAATGATGCCAAGGCTACTAAAATCCATGGCCATGGTCTAAGTGCATAATGCATTATATTAAAGAAAAATGTTGCGCCAATAGCATGGTTCTCATCTTTTGCAGCCAACATACGTTGTGCAATATAACCACCACCTCCTGGCTCAGCACCAGGGTACCATGAGCTCCACCATTGAACGGCCAGCGGTATAATAAAAAGTGTAATCAAAGCTTTTCTATTGCTAAAATCAGGAACAATATCAAGTTTGTTCATCACATTTTCATGTGCCATTAACGACTTAATACCGCCTACTTCCGGAATATTCACCAAGTAATATGCAGCGCCTATTGCACCTGCCATAGCTACAAAGAACAGGAGAAAATCTGTATAAACTACCCCTTTAAACCCTCCTAAAGCACTAAAAGTAACCGTAATCAATCCTGCACCCACAACGGTTTCCCAAGGTTCCAGACCCAACATGATACCGCCAATTTTAATTGCCGCCAAGGTTACGGAAGCCATGGTTATAATATTAAAAAGCGCTCCTAGATAAATTGCTCGAAACTTCCTCAAAAAACTTGCTGGTGCACCACCATAACGCATTTCATAAAATTCTAAATCTGTATTTACGTTAGATTTTCGCCAAAGTTTAGCGTAGACAAAAACGGTTAAAAGACCTGTTATTAAAAATGCCCACCAAACCCAGTTACCAGAAACACCATTGGTTCTAACAATATCTGTTACCAAATTAGGCGTATCTGTAGAAAAAGTTGTGGCTACCATTGAGAGTCCCAACAACCACCAAGGCATAGTTCTTCCCGAAAGAAAAAACTCTGAAGAGTTCTTTCCCGACTTTTTAGAAACATAAAAACCTATACCTAGGACAATAGAGAAAAAAACTGTGATAAAACTGTAATCTAGAGTAGATAATTCCATTAAGAGCCGTTGGTTTTGGGATTAGCCTTTAAAGATATTATTTTTTAGGATACTTTTGCTGTTTGACAACCAAACCTCTTTCTGTGTTTTTATCTACTTCTTTTGACATTACGCTTACCGCTTGGGCCCTTGCGTTTACGGCCGCTACAGTTATTGGACTCTCAAAGGCTGGTATTAAAGGAATTGCAATTGTTAACGTAACTCTTATGGCCCTTGCATTTACAGCAAAAGCCTCTACAGGTATTGTGGTACCTCTTTTAGTGGTTGGTGATATCTTTGCTGTAATCTATTACAACCGCCATGCTAATTGGGCACATATCATAAAATTCTTGCCTTGGATATTAGTAGGTATTACGTGCGGTGTACTAATCGGAAACGATTTAGACGAAGGTGTGTTCAAAATTGCCATGGCCATTATTATTTTAAGCAGTGTGGTAATGATGTATTGGTGGGACAGGCGAAAATCACAAGCAGTGCCCACACATTGGCTGTTTGCGGGTCTTGTTGGCACCATTGCCGGCATCACTACTATGATAGGAAATTTAGGAGGTGCCTTTAGTAATATTTACTTTTTGGCCATGCGCGTTCCAAAGAACGAATTTATAGGTACTGCTGCTTGGTTGTTTCTAATTATTAATGTGTTGAAATTACCCTTACATATTTTTGTTTGGGAAACCATAACGGTTGAAACTCTTCTTTTTGATTTAAAGTTGATTCCCGGGATTATTCTTGGTGTTTTCCTGGGTATTCGCCTAGTAAAAATTATTAAAGAGGATTTTTACCGAAAAATGATTCTGGTGTTAACCGCACTCGGTGCTATTATGATTTTAATTAGATAATAAAATTACCGCTTTTCCGTAGGTTATTCTTACAAAGGATTTTGGTTTTCCTATTTTTTTCTTAATTGGTTGAATTAGAAACATCAGAATTGTATCTTAAACTCGTCTTTTTTGCTTAAACTGCCGTATATATCTATAATTACAGACGTAAGCCACTAATGGTCAGTACATTTTTTTTGTTAAAAACAAAGAAGACCCAGCCAAAACCATACTAAAGTAAGAACTGAGGCGTTCGCTAATTATACAAAGACCCATCACGGGCACATTTTAAGGGGCGAACACCGATAATCACCTGTAATCCCAAATTATAGGATCGGTAAATTTTATATCAATGAAACAACTTTTAACATATATAGGGTTGCTATTGTTGGCTGCGTCATGCAGTACAATTGGCATAGCCCGAAAATCGAACAAAAATGGTAAGGTAGAAAGTCTAGCATCAACCAGTGCAAAAGCGTATGACCGATTAATTACAAGCGAAGCCGTATCCAATAGCGGTCTTTTTGATGTTCATAAAATAGGCGATAAGTACTATTTTGAAATACCCGATAGCCTTTTCAATCGTGAGATGCTGGTAGTAACACGTTTTATAAAAACCCCTTCCGGTGCTGGTAATTACGGTGGTGAAAAAATTTCGGAAAACACTATAACTTTTGAAAAAGGTCCCTCCAATAACATTTTTCTTCGCATTGCTACATTAGTGAGTTCCGCAAGTGAAGAAGACGCTATATCCAAAGCGGTCAACAATTCTAATATTACCCCTATTCTTGAAGCTTTTACTATAAAAGCAACTAACGAGAACAAACAATCCCATGTGATTGAAGTAACCGATTTTATAAATGGTGAGAACCCGCTATTAGCACTTAGTGGCGATCAAAAAGACGATTATAAACTCACCTCTCTTGAAAAAGATAAATCCTATATAAAGGAAATAAATTCGTTTCCTGTAAATACAGAAATCAAAACGGTTAAGACTTATAAAGCCCGCTCTGGCTCAGACAAAAGAAAAGAACTGCCTGCAGCTATTTTAGCTGGTGTAGTCACACTAGAACTTAACAACTCTTTTATCCTTCTTCCTAAAGAACCTATGAGAAAAAGGCTTTATGATGCCCGTGTAGGATATTTTGCAAGCTCCTATTTAGAATATGGCGATGACCAACAACAGGTTGATCGTAATACTTATATTCACAGATGGCGATTAGAACCTAAAGACGAAGACCTTTTAAAGTGGAAACAAGGCGAGTTGGTAGAACCAAAAAAACCTATTGTTTACTACATTGACCCGGCCACTCCAAAAAAATGGAGACCTTTTCTAATTCAAGGTATTAACGATTGGCAAGTAGCTTTTGAACAGGCCGGATTCAAGAATGCCATAGTAGGTAAACCTTGGCCTGAAAATGATAAAACAATGAGTCTTGAAGATTCTCGTTTTTCAGTTTTACGCTATTTTGCTTCACCTTCTAAAAACGCATACGGACCCAATATTGTAGACCCAAGAAGTGGGGAGATACTAGAAAGCCATATTGGTTGGTACCATAATCTTATGAGCCTGTTACACAGTTGGTACATGATTCAAGCAGGTGCGGTTGATGAGCGTGCAAGAAAGATGGAATATGACACTGAACTTATGGGAAACCTTATTCGCTTTGTGGCTTCTCATGAAGTTGGTCATACGTTAGGACTAAGACACAACATGGGTGCCAGTTCTGCAACTCCAGTTGAAAAACTACGGGATGCTGAATTTCTAGAAAAGAATGGCCATACCAGTTCTATTATGGATTATGCCCGATTTAATTACGTAGCGCAACCTGAGGACAGTATTCCTGCCGAGGATTTAATGCCGCGCATTGGCGATTATGACAAATGGGCCATTCAATGGGGCTATGCTCGTTACACAGATGAACTATCTATTAGCGATGAAAAAGAACTTTTAAGCCAGATGGTGGTCGACAGCGTTTCGTCTAACCCAAGATTATGGTTTGGTGGTGAAGGGCGTGATTTTGACCCTAGGTCCCAGACCGAAGACTTAGGTGATGATGCTATGCAAGCCAGCATGTACGGCATTCTTAACTTACAACGAATAGCCCCGTATCTAAAAAAATGGACACAAGAAAAAAGTAGCGATGACTATGCTAATCTTGACCAGATTTACAAAGATTTGGTTGGGCAGTATAGCGACTATATTTTTCACGTTGCTAAAAATGTAGGCGGAATTTATGTAACCCCCAAAACCATGGGCGAAGAGGGCGAAGTGTATCGACCTGTAGACAAGCAAAAACAAAAGCAGGCATTGGTATTTTTGAACGACTATATTTTTAAAGAACCAAAATGGTTGTTACGAAATGATATTTTGAACGCCATACAATCTCCACAATCAAAAGAGTCGGTTACCAAGACTATGGAAAGCGTTATGATGAACCTTTTGGGAGGTAGCCGTTTAAGCCGTATGACCTTTATAGCTGAGCGTTATGAAAATGAAGACCCTTATCTTCCTGAAGATTATATGGATGATTTGAATCAGTTGGTCTGGGGAGATATGAACGTATTTTATCAAACAAATGCGTATCGAAGAAAATTACAAAAATCATACGTGTCAAACCTAATAACGCTATACAAACCAGATGAAGCCGAAGGTTTGGTAGAAGGTATATTGGCAAAACTTTCTAAGGGGTACACCTCAAATACGGATGTTCGTTCCTTGGCACTGGACAACCTTATCAACCTGCAGGGAAAAATTAAAAGAACTATTCCCGTAATGACGGATAGGTTGACCATTGCTCATTTAAATTACTTGAAAAGAGAGATTGAATCTGTAGTCGGTGAGACCAAGGAGGTTGACCCACTCTTCATACCTTTCCGAAGAGAAGTATCGATCAAGAACAATGATGACCAGTAATTCTAAAAGTTTATTTTTCCCAATCCAGGAGCATCTGATGGGTATAAAATTCCTTTTTCTAGTTTGAATAAATCTTTAAACGGGTCTTTCATTACCTCTAGATGCCCATCTAAATCTGCATAATTGATATTGGGTCTTGAGAGCGCAAAGTGAAGCCCAGCAGAAATTCCTAAGGCACATTCATCGTTGCAACCTACCATGGTTTCAATATTAGCGGACTTTGCCACGGAATTGATTCGCGTGCCTTCAAAAATACCGCCTACTTTCATCAGTTTAATATTAACCATATCAACCCTTTCGTTTTGTGCCAATCTAAAAACGTCCGTCAAAGTTTTTAAGCTCTCGTCTGCCATTAACGGAATATCGATCTGATCTATGACCTCGCCTAATCGTTCTTCCTTTTCCTGCTTTGTTGGTTGTTCAAAAATCTCGATTCCAATTTGACTGGTAGCCTTAACGAAAGCTACAGAATCTACTACCGAATATCCTTGGTTACCATCAAAACGAAAGGTAACCTCCGGAAATTTTTCATGTAGCAAGGTCATTTTTTCAATGTCCTCTGCAAGGTTATGTCCGCCTTTAATTTTAAGAATTGTAAATCCTTGATCAACAAAGTCACGAGCCTGTTTTAGGGTTTCTTCCAATGGCAAAATCCCGATGGTGATGCTCGTTGGTATGCTTAATCTATATCCTCCTAAAAATCGATACAGAGGTACATCCGCTTTCTTTGAAATTAGGTCATGCAATGCCATATCTACCATCGCCAAGGATGCTGATTTTTTAGGTAATGCCGCTTTAATTTCCATCAATACCCGTGCATAGGTAAAGGGGTCTTTTCCCTTTAAATGGGGAATAATAATATCTTTTAGTGCACTTTCCACTTCGGCGGGGTGCTCTCCGGTCACCAGTTTATCCGGTGCTGCACATCCGTAGCCAACTAGGGCGCTATCAGTTTCTATTTTTAAAATAAAATTTACCGTACTATCTATAGTTTCGTACGCTATGGTATACGGTGATGAGAGTTTTAGGTCCAGCCTCTCGTAGGATACATTGGTTATTTTCATTAAATTTTTTCCTTTAACAACGCTATCAAATCTTTGGTGCCATATTTTAAAACATCAAATGCAGGCAACTTGGTTTCCAATGTAATTTGTTTACAAGCCTCTAGTATTTCATCTTCTTTCATTTCTTCATGGTTCACGGTAATAGCGATTACTTTTTTACCCGAAATAACTTCAATAGCATTTATCTGCTCTGCTAAAGAATGCATTTTATATCCTGGGAAGCCATCATATTCCAATCTTTTTGGAGCATGTTGCAGTATTACATAATCTGGTCTTCCAGCAGCCAAAATCTCAAACCCACCAGGGTAGGCAGGATTCATTAAACTACCTTGACCTTCAATTACAATAACGTCTGGGCTTTCGTTTTTATAAGCACTTACCACAGCATGTTCAATTTCTCCTGAAACAAAATCGTTTATACAACTGTCCATGACCATGCTATACTTCGCGCCTTGCATCCAAGCGGTCTGGCCAGTACCGATCATCTCTGCCCTTTGCCCAGCATCTCTAAAACCATGTACTAAAAGCCATGCTGTGGTGCGTTTTCCCAAAGCAGAATCGGTTCCTAAAACAGCAAGTTTCAGGCAATCTACTTTTTCTATTTCCCCAGTGAAAAAATGAAGCTTGTCTCTATCCGGTGTTTTACGAACATCACGCACGCGGCAATTATTCGTATTGGCTACTGCCATCAATGCAGCATCGTTGGTCAAAAAGTCATGTAGTCCACTATCTACATTCCAACCCATTTCCAAAGCTTTGGCAATAGTAGCTTTGGCCTCTTGCGGTAATCTTCCTCCATCTGGCGCCAACCCGATTACAAGGGACTTAGGCGTATTACCTGATGCATTTAATGTCTCAACGGCCTGGTCCATATTTGCAAAAACGGGAATTCCATTGGGCTTTCCGTCTAGCACCTCTCCAGCATCCCTTCCTGCATAATTTTCATCTATAACACCCACAACATCATACCGTTCTGTAAAACGAACTAAACCATGTGCCGTTTTGCCATTGGGTGTATTAAAAGCCCCGTCACAATAAACAAGGGCATTACCATCAATTGATTTTTTCATTTTCTTAAAAGTTAATTCTTTGCTGTCAGTACCGCTACAAAACGGTCTGGTTCAAAATTCATTTTTTCGTCTAATTCAAGAAGCGCTATAAGGCCAGCGGTAGAAGCTGGTAAAATGCGAAACCCTTCTTTTTTAGCTAATAGAGCAGTCATATCTTTCAGCTTTCTATCGCTTATATTGTAGGCTTCCCCACCCGACTCCTTTAATGCATACAGAGCTTCTTCTCCGTCAAAACTATGCCAGTTAATGAGTGGCTCGTTATACTTTGTTTCTTTAATGATTTCAGGATTTAAATCTTTACAATAGTCCAGCCCCTGTATAAAAGATTGGATAATAGGATTCTTTTTGGAGGAAGATGCCGCTATCATTTTCGGTATTCGCGATGTTTTTCCTCTTTTGTACAGATTAACAAATCCACGGTAAATACCCGCGAAAAGGGTACCGTTGGAAACCGGAACTGCACAATATTTAGGAGCATCGCCTAAATCTTCAAAAATCTCGGTGGCTATCTGTGAATACGCGCTGATTTGTAAAGCCGTATTAGCCCCACCGGGGTTGGCGTCATACCAATCATTATTTTTTGCGAGTTCACTACTTTCTTTGACCACATCTTCATAACTGCCCGGCTTACGAATTATTTCGGCACCCAATAACTCCATCTCAACTATGCGGTCTGTATGAAAACTCTCTGGAATGTATATCTTACAAGCAATACCTGCCAAATTAGCTGCTAGGGCAACCGCTACTCCATAATTACCGCAGGTAGCCAAAGACACCACTTGAAACTCCCTTCTTAACGCATCGTATATTTGGGCAAAAGCTATACGGTCTTTTTGGGTCCCAGTAGGGTTATCACCTTCATATTTGATGTAGAGCTGGCGAATATCAAACTCACGTTCCATGCTTTTAGCACGGTGCAAGCCTGTATCTCCTACCTCTAGATTTATAATATCTTCGTACGACTCTAACCGATCTACTAAAGATTTACTTTGGTCTCTAACAAATTCACTCAGTTTTTTTGTCTCCGAAGACACCTTGTTTTCTGCGGTCTTGACACCGTCTCTTAAATCCATTTATACAGTTTGATGTTGGGGTATTATCCTATCAAATGTACATTGTTTTTAAGTTCGTTGGTAAGGTAGAAGAAAATAATTTTAACCCTTAAAAATCAATCTTCTACACCAAATTTTTCCATTGAAGTTAGCTCAGGTGAACCTCCTCTATTTCCACACCCCGAAGCAATGTATAAATCATCTTTAAAATATACCAATCCACTGCCATGCCTACCTTCTATCATAGCTGGAAGTGAATGCCATTTATGAGTGTTCAAATCCAAAACCTCAACTTCGGAATGTGCCTTCTCTTGGGTGGTAGATTCACCTCCTACAACAATTAACTCATCATTAAATAGAGCTGCGGCATTACCAGCACGTTTTGTCGGAATATTATTTGGCAATGTTTGCCAAGTATCATTTTTTATATCATACACATCAACCTCTGCGATAGTGCCTCCAAAAACAGAATTAGGATCAATACCAGAATTGCGGCCCGCAGGAGCATAAATTTTACCATCTGCCAAAACCGCTTGAAAATGGTCTCTTGCACGTGGGGCGTCTGCCAGAACTTCCCACTCGCCCGTACTTGGGTCATAACGATCTAGCCACTTTTTATAATCTCCTATATGTCCGTTTTTAATTCCGCATGCAATATACACCTTGCCCTCATGAAGAATATTCCCCGTGGACCCACGTCTTCTTTCCGCCGGGATTTCGTCTCCCTTTGACCATTCATCACTAGCAGGGTCATAAATATAGATGTGTTCCGTAGGGGTTTCGGCAGGATATTTCCCCGTTAAGGCCGCAATAAGATAGATTTTCTTCTCAAAAACTATGGGTTGAAAATGGTGCATTTCAATTGGTGGTTTTTCACCTTCCGTCCATTTTTGTGTCTTCGTATCATAAATGCTTACTGGCCGTATGCCTCTTCCGCCCAGCAAATAGAATTTATCATCTACTCTAACGAATGCTGCTTCATGGCGCGCTACAGGCGTACTGCGATCTGCAGATGCAACGGACTCCCATTTCATTGTTCGTTTTTGAATGGTTATCTGGTCTACAGGATTATCTGCTTGCGCCTTTTTTTCTGAATTATCTTTGCAAGCCGTAAATAGTAGAATACCACTTAATAGGCCCATATACTTTTTGTTCATTTGGAAGGTATTTTGGTACTATCCAAATGTAACAAAAATCAGCTCGAAAAATTCAGTTCCGCTTTTTTAAACTGCGACTTAGGGGCTTCACATACTGCACAAACATAAGTGTCCGGCACATCTTCAAAAGCAGTACCTTTAGAAATATTGGCCGTTAAGTCGCCATACGAGGGATCATATACCGTAAAGCAAGATTGACATTGATGAATGGTTTTTGTCTCTTGTTCTACTATTTTTTTGGGAGCTTCACTTTTTTCGACCTCTCTGCCCAACTGATCAAAATACTTTTTACTGAGCTCCATTAATAGACCTGGTAACTCAATTTTATCTACATCTTGAGCATAAGCCAAATATTTCTGGGTATTCGGGTCAAAATTTTCAAAATGAAGCACATTGTACGTTGGTCGCACTTCAAAATCTTTAACAATTGTAGGAGAACTGTTCTTCTCGATAATCACGGAAGCAAAATGAGATCGTTTACCCACATCATTGCTTATACCAAATGTGAGTCCGTAAGTACTAATATCGTTTTGGTCGAAACTACGGACCAAGAATTTTTTAAGTTCAAGTGCTTCGTTATCGTCTACGGGCAAGTGCCAATTCATTTCTAGTTGGGAATGTCTAACATTGATACCCCATTGCCCTAAAAAGCGTTCCAGCGCAGGCCTGCTCTTTTTCTGTATTCCTTTTACAATAAAAGACTTCCAAGGGGTAATACAGATTTTACCAATACTGTTATCCAAACAAAATCCGCAGAATTCCTTTAAAAAAGAAAGGTCATACCTATTGTTCCGCCAATACAGACCTAACCAATATTGGTCAAGCCCCATACGGTTCATACCTTCATAATATGGAAAAGTAAGGTAGGGTACTTTTAACTCTTTCTCTATGGTCTTGTTGTTCGTATCCAAGTTTTTATTCAAAACAAAAAACAGTTCTTCTACATCTTGAATGTCTTCATAAATATCTTCAATTGCTTTGTAAATAGTACTAATATCCCAGCTATAGATTAAAACAGGGTAATATGCTGCGCTTTTCCAATGTGGTAGTTTAATGTTCAGGTACCAGTAATCTTCATTTTCAGAAGCTATAAAATTCAAATTTCCACTAAAAAGAGGCACTAACCTTTGCTTAGGGTCAGTAATATTGACTTTTAGCTTTGGAAGGAAACCAAAACCTTCAAGAATATAGAGATAGGTAGAGCCTTTAAGCCAATAGGTCATATCAAAAATATCTGCAGTAACATACGAACTTACTATATTCTGATACGTCCTATCCGTAATGACATTGGTGTTAAATTTTGATATTTTCTCAAGGTGAGCTTCTTCAACCCCCTTTAATGGAAAAAGCAAATCTTGCCTTGAACCAAAATAAACCTCGTTCAATCCTGCAGCTTCCAACAAGCCTATAACATCTTTGAGTTCTCCCGGTGAAGTAACTCCTCCTTTTATCAATATACGGTGCAGATCATCATTCATAATACCGATTTTTAATTTACTAATTGTAATTGCTTGCTTAGTATGGCCTTTACCTCAGGCTTACAGCTACCACATCCTAATCCTGCTCCGGTTTCAGAACACAATGCGTTAAAATCCGAACATCCGCCGGCAATAGCATCCATAACGTTACCTTCTCCTACTTGACTGCAAGAACACACCAACTTACCCTTTAAAGGAACCGTATTGGTTGCTCCCCTGAGTAACTCATTTCGTTTTTCCGAAAGTTCTATTTCTTCCTCAATGAGACGTTTAAACTCCGCAAATTCATTCTTATCACCCATCAAAATTGCACCTTTTAAAGTATCGTCCTTAACGATACATTTCTTGTAAAAGCGCTTGCTAACGTCCATTAAAATAATCTCTTCATAACTGCTATCCCCAGAAGGTGCATTCACCATACCAATACTGCACAAATCCAGATTTTCAAACTTGAGAATATTCATAAGAACAGAGCCACTATATATACTACTATAATCTCCTAAAATAAAATTGGCAGCTATATCCGCTTGCTGCTCTGCCGCAGATGTAATCCCAAAAAGGGCATTATTAAATTCTGCTATTTCGCCCAAAGCGAAAACAGATGGGTCGTTGGTCTGTAAATACGAATTGACCCGTACACCTCTTCTCGTAACCAGATTGGCTTTTTTAGCCAACTCTATATTAGGCCGCGTGCCTATGGCATAAACAATAGCATTACATTGTATGGTACGCCCCGTCTTTAAGTTCACTAAAAGCTGAAACGGATTCTCCTTTTCTTCAAAAACCGTACTTACTTCATTATCAAAATAGAGATTGATATTTCTTTCCGTAACATCTTCGGCCAACAAACGGCTGGCAACCCTATCTAGTTGGCGCTCCATAAGTCTAGGAGCCCTTTGCACAATACTTATGTTTATATTTATTTTTTTTAGTGCCGCTGCCAACTCCAACCCTAAGAGACCACCCCCTACAATTACTACATGCTGTTCCGTAGCTGGAAGACCGGTTTCCCCAAGGTATTTTTTAAGCTTATCTGCATCTCCGCGCTCACGCATGGTAAAACGACCCGGCAAATTGATTTGAACCTCGCTCGGAACAAAAGCACGGCTACCCGTTGCCATGATAAGCAGGTCATAGGAATGAATCAATCCGTCACTATCTGTAACTTGTTTTTGCGAAGTGTTGATATCATTAACTCCTATTCCAGAATGTAGGGTAACATTTAGTTTTTTTAGCTCTCCAGCTTTTAGTTTTTCTAAAGCTTCCCACGAAAGTTCATCACTTACATATTCCGGTAAAAGCACCCGATTGTAGAAAGGGTCTTTTTCTTTGGAAAATACATGTAGTTCGTCTTTTTTATTCTTTTCACGATACGATTGTATAAAACGATATGCCGCTGCGCCAGCTCCAACAACAACCACTTTTTGCGCTGGTTTCACATACTTTTCTACCTGTACGGCACAATACTTAAAGTCTGGCTCTTTAGAAACGGGATCCACCAAATCATTGGTAAGGTTATTGGCCCTCCCGAAATCATTATTCAAGATTTTACCCCAGTGCATGGGAAGAAAAACAACCCGTTCACGAATATCAAAATTGATTTTTACCTTCACCTGAACCTCTCCTCTTCGGCTTTTAATAACCGCAATATCACCTTCTTTTAATTTGCGTAGATAAGCATCTACTTTGTTCATTTCTAAATACGGCTGCGGAATATGGGTCAATAAACGCTTTACTTTTCCTGTTTTGGTTCTGGTATGCCACTGGTCCCTAACACGTCCTGTGTTTAAGACCAAAGGAAAATCTATATTGGTTTCTTCTGATTTATTATAAAGACTCTGTGGGGCGTTGAAATGTGCCTTTTTATCATTCGTATGAAAATTGAAATCTGTAAACAACCGTGGTGTTCCTGGATGTGTTTTATGTGGAACCGGCCATTGAAAACTTCCTTCGTTTTTTAGACGTTCGTACGATAGTCCCGTAATATCAATATTTGTTCCTTTTGTTAATAAACAATGTTCGTCATATACTTCACTCGCATTATTATAATCAAAACCCTCATAGCCCATGGACTGGGCAAAACGCCACAGAATTTCTGCATCTGGCAAAGCTTCTCCCGGAGCATCAATAACTTTGGGTAAATAACTGATTCTTCTTTCAGAATTAGTCATCGTACCTTCCTTCTCTAACCACCCTGCTGCAGGCAATAAGAGATCGGCAAATTTTGTGGTTTCTGAGTTATGGCTAATATCTTGAACCACAACAAAAGCAGCATTCTTCAAGGCTTTTTCAACCTTTTTTACATTTGGCATACTTACCGCAGGATTGGTACAGATAATCCAAATGGCTTTTAATTTTCCGCTTTCCAAGGCATCAAACATTTCTGTTGCCGTATAGCCCGGTTCAGAATTTATTTCTTTTCCTCCCCAAAAATCAGCTACTTCCTTTCTATGCTGCGGGTTGCCTAAATCTTTATGCGCTGCTAAAAGACTTGCCATACCACCTACTTCACGACCACCCATGGCATTGGGTTGGCCCGTTAATGAGAACGGACCACAACCAGGTTTTCCTATTTGGCCCGTCAACAAAGAAAGGTTTAACAACGAAACATTTTTAGAGACACCAATTACACTTTGGTTTAGACCCATCGTCCACATGCTTATGAACTTATTGGCATCACCAATGTACTGCGCGGCCTTACGAATATCAGAAACAGAAACATCACATTTTTCTGCGGCTTGGCGTATGGAAAGTGTAAAAGCACTCTCTTTGCAAGCCTCAAAATTTGAAGTATGTTTTTTGATGAAATTTTTGTCTATCTTTTTCTTTTCAATGAGCAATCTTGCTATTGCATTAAAGAGAATTACATCTGTACCTGGTAGTATTTGCAAATGTAAATCGGCAGATGCGCAAGTTTGCGTTACCCTTGGATCTACAACTATTATTTTTACGTTAGGGTTATCTTCCTTATGCTGTTCAAGACGCCTGTATAAAATAGGATGACACCATGCTGGGTTAGCTCCCGCAATTAAAAAGCAATCTGCCAACTCAATGTCTTCATAAGAAATAGGAACCGAATCCTCACCTACTGTTTTCTTGTAACCTACCACAGCAGAGCTCATACACAACCGGCTATTGGTATCTACATTATTTGTTCCTATAAAACCTTTAGTGATTTTATTTACCAAATAATATTCTTCAGTAAGGCATTGGCCGGATACATAAAAACCAACACTATCAGGGCCATGTTTAGCAATAATACTTTTAAAAACTGCTGCGGCACGCTCAAAAGCGGTATCCCAACTTACTTTTTGTAACGGGTGATTTCTACTCCACCGCATTTCCGGATGCATGATCCGATCGCTGGTATCTTGCGCCACATAATTAAGATTTCTTCCCTTGGAGCACAACATGCCCTTATTGGAAGGGTACTCCGGATCACCGTCTACCTCAATCTTACCTTTATTATCTATATCTACCAGTATTCCGCAACCTACACCACAGTAGGAACAAACGGTTTTATGTGTTTTCTTTTTCAACATTGCATTTCCTTTTTGATGGAAGACACCAAAATTAGATACAGCAAGTTATAAAATTACGTATATATACGTAGTGTTTTTTCCGTAATAGTTCCGTGTTTTTCTAGTACATCAATAAAAAAATAGCCTTTTCACTAGTTTTCGATCAATGACATAAGATACGACCCCAGCATGGAGGCACCTCAACAGAAAGACCTGTTTTACTGGGTATTAGACTATCTCCTTCGTTTAGAATATCTATGTAAGTTCCTGAAAACATTCCGTTTAGAGGGATTTTAAGGGTAATCGGTTTGTTTGATGAGTTTATAATAACAATCATTGTTTTGTCCTTATCTTTCCGTGAAAATGCGTATTGTTCTTTTTTAACCAACACCGTTTCATAGGCTCCATAGACCAGATTCTTACAATTTTTCCTAACAGATATGAATTGTTTTATGGCATCCAGCAATTTTGGATGCTTTGCCTGTTCTTGAACATCATCAAGTTGAACGCATGGTCGTAATGCCTCGTCACTATGAGCGGTTCTTTTTCCTTCAAAACCCCATTCGCTACCATAATAGATGGCTGGAATCCCCGGAAGGGTAAACAAAAGAAGGTATAGCGGGAATAGATGTTCCGGTTTGTTTAGCATGCTAGCAGCACGGTTTACATCATGATTATCTACAAAACTATAGAGAGACAAATTGTTATACACTCCTTTTGGCCCAAACTGGCGTTTTAAAATGACTGCAATCTTGCTGAAATCACTCAAATTAAAGCTTTCATAAATAGGCGTGTGGTAGTCATAATTAGTAACGGAGTCCAGATGCGCATCGGTAATCCAACGGTTATAGTTGCCATGAACGACTTCACCCATCAACCAAAAGTTAGGATTACGACTTTTACAGAAGGAAGAGAGTTCTTTCATAAAACCAAAATCAAGAACATCTGCAGTATCTAAACGCAGACCATCTATTTTATAAGTGTCTATCCACTTTTTAACCGCACCAAAAAGATAATCACGGACTTCCTTATTTTTAAGGTTGAGTTTTACCAGTTGATAATAGCCACTCCAGGTATCATAATCAAAAGAATCTTTAAGAAGACTTCTTTTTTTAAAATCCACATTCACGAACCATTCAATATATTTTGAATTCCTCCCGTGTTTCTGTAAATCTTTAAAAGCGAAGAAATCCCTGCCCACATGGTTAAATACACCATCCAGAACCACTTTTACACCCATTCTGTGAGCTTTATTAACTAAAGCGATTAACGAAGTATCGTCACCCAATCTGCGGTCTATTTTATAATAGTCTGCAGTATCGTACCCGTGGGTTGATGATTCAAACACCGGACCTATATAAAGTGCGTTGCACCCTAAGTCTACCATGTGCTCTAACCAACCATTAAGCTCTGATAATCTATCAACTGGAGCAGAAACAAAATCATTGGTTTTATCCGCACCCAAAAGGCCTAATGGGTAGATATGATAAAAAATAGCGTGTTTCATGTACAGAAATAGTACCGACTTAATTAATCATAAAGTAAAGATGAAGTACTAAACCAAATTAAACTGCTGCGCCTTTTTTGAAAGGTCTATTAAATTCTTGACTTCCATTTTACGCATAAGGTTGAATCTATGTGTTTCTACGGTACGCTTGCTATTCTGGAGTTTTTCAGAAATCTGTTTGTTCGTCAAACCAGATAAAACCAATTCCAAGACCTGTAGTTCTTTGTTGGTCAAATCAAAAGGGTTACTGGTAGGGGCAGATTTTTTTGGGGCTTCAACGGTTTTAGCACCGTTAGAATTGAGTAAATTATTCACTAATACGTTAGAGATATCGCCACTATAATACTTACCTCCCTCACGAACCGCATGAATGGCTTTAATAAACTCCGTTTTTCCGGTATCCTTCAACAAGTAGCCTCGTGCACCTGCACTTACCGATTGTAAGATATACTCTTCCGAATCATGCATGGATAGAATGATGCATTTTACAGGCGAGTTTTGAGCACTTAGCTTTTCAACCGCTTCAATACCGGTCATTCTTGGCATTCTGATATCAATAATCAATAGATCTGGTGTATTTTTATTCACCATTTCAATTGCCTCCACACCGTCTGAAGCTTCTCCAATAACTTTTAAATCAGATTCACTTTCTAGTAAAGCCCTAATGCCGTCGCGAACTAAAGAATGATCGTCCGCTAAAATGATACTTGTTGTTTGGTCCAAAATATGCGTAATTATACGTACAAATATAATCGATTTTTATAAAAGCTCCTTTACAACGACCCACGTTCATACTAGCCTATGTTGAAACCTAGATTATTTACCTCCTGAATTTCTCTAGAACCATACATTTTAGTTAAACATGCATTGCACTTAATTGGTAAAAAAAAGAACCGCCACAACAAAAAAGTTGTAACGGCCCTATCGAAGCATCTTAAAATTAGTTATTGCTTGGCCGTATTTAAAAATTTAGGCTTCATAGTTAACTGCACCCAAGCCCAGTTCTGACTGCTTGCCGCAGCGTCTTCCGTTACTCCTTTTAATTCGTACATACCATCACTGGCAAACATTTGGGAATACCCTATGGCCAACCCATAACCTTTGAAGCTTTTGGCAAATACCAAATCTACTTCCGTTCCCAAGGATTTTTCTCCACTCGCCAATGCTTGCTCACCGCTAAAGTTTAATACTTTTACCAGTAGGCTAGAAGTTTCGCCCAAAGCGAACTTAGCACTTGCATGTATATCCGTTAGACCAACAGAATTAGCATGGTTACCTACGTAGAAATAATCCATAAAACCATTGAATTTGTGGTTGGTACCGTAAAGCGGGAAGAAAGCCTCGGTCTTGTCAGCTGTACCAGTATCGTTTCCGCTAATGATTTCTGCTCCAAGTCCTAAAGTAACCCCTTTGGATGCTTTGTAGCTAAGGTCTAAACCTAAAAGGTATGCGCCGCTAACATCTACACTGTTCTGGCGTTCTCCAGTTTGTAAATATCCATTAAACGCAGCTCCAAAACTTCCTTTTTTATAGTTTAAATGTGTTCCAATTGTAATTAAATTACTAACACCATCTGCAACAAGTGCATCTGCGTCTCCTGTAAAGTTTTGGAAACCGTTGTTCATTACCAATCCGCTTGCGGAAAATGCCTCCCCTTTATGTCTCAAATAGAGGTATTGCATGCTTTTGTACGAAAAGAACCCTGTAGTGTTATAGGCTGTACCTACGGATTGAAACCCTCCTGGATTTGCGGTGGTTGCCGTAAAATCCTGATTAAAGGCCAGACCTAGATCCATCATAAATTTCCCCTTTTTGTATTGCAGTAAGGCAGCATCATGGTTACGTGCCTGCATGGCCCAATCAACTCCTCCGAGGATACGCTGGTCATCGTATACCAGCATCTGGCGACCTATTTTTGTGGAGAAACCCTCAGCTAATTTAATGTCCGCCCATGCTTGAAATACAGAAAATGAATTGTTACTGTCCTCTGGTTTTAATTGCCTGTTTTCTCCCCATACCATAACATCTTGTAGGCTCATATAAAACTTAAAGGCTTCAGTTTGGTAGCCCGCATTTAAACGTAAACGGGTAGAAATACCAAATCCTGGATCCGCAGCATCTGGAATAATACTTCCGAAACCATTTCGGTATTCGGTACGTGGCTTAAATTCTCCATCTAGCACAAATTGCGCGGTTGCATATTGAACCGATAGGACAAGTAGGAATATTAGTGTGTACTTTCTTTTCATAATCTAGGTCTTAAAATGGTTTGTTTTCTGGTTAATGTTCTAAAAAGTCAATTAAATGTTTTCTGTACGTGTAGTAATCATCATGTTCTAAAACGGATTTACGGGTACGCGGCCTTTCAAAATCGATGTTTAAAACATCTCCTATTTTGGCCCTAGGACCACTGGTCATCATAACCACACGATCAGCCAAGAAAATAGCCTCATCAACATCATGGGTTATCATCACCGCAGTTATTTTTTCTTTATTCCAAATCTCAATAAGAATATCCTGCAGCTCTCCTCGAGTAAGTGAATCTAGCATTCCAAATGGTTCATCTAACAACAATACTTTTGGCTTGATGGCAAATGCCCTAGCAATACCTACTCTTTGCTGCATTCCTTGAGAAAGCTCAGATGCCTTTTTATAAAAAGCGCCGTCAAGACCCACTTTGTTTAAATAGTATTTGGCAATATCCTGTCTTTGGGTTTTCGTTGCGTGCGGAAAAACTTGATTCACCCCCAATAGAACATTTTCCAAGGCGGTCATCCAAGGCATTAAACTTGGGGACTGAAAGATGACACCCCTGTCCGGACCAGGTCCTTTTACAGGATTTCCTAAAACGGAAATATTACCCCCGGAAATTGGGTTTAGCCCTGCAATCATGGAGAGCATGGTTGTTTTTCCACAACCGGAATGGCCAATAATGGTTACGAACTCTTCCTTCATAATCTGAAGGTTTAGATGTTCAAGAACAACATAATCGCCTTTTGGCGTTGGGTACACCTTTTTAAGATCATGCAAATCCAACATGACGGGAGAAGGATAAAGTATACCATTCTCCATGGTTCCCAATTCGTTTTTTTCTTTTATCTCTGGCATAATGTTCGTTTTAGGCTACAAAACTTTTAGGTGCTATTTCAGGCAAAACATATTCTGTCTCAGAAACTGATTTTCGTTGGTCTCCGATGTCCATTAAATATTCAATAATCGCATTTCTGGTTTTTTTGAAATTTGGATTATCGTTTAGAGCCGTTTTATCCCTTGGGCGGTCAATTTCTATTTTAAACTCCGGTCCTAATGTGGCATTGGGGCCAGGCTTTAAAGGAATAATCCTATCTGCCATGTAAATTCCCTCATCAACATCATTGGTAATCAATAGGGCGGTACGTTTGTCCTTGCTCCAAATATTCAATATTTCATCCTGTAAATTTCCTCGTGTTAACGCATCTAAGGCACCTAACGGCTCATCCATAATTATCATTTCCGGATTCATGGCCAGTGCCCTTGCAACCGATACCCGCTGGCGCATACCCCCTGACAGCTCCTTAGGTCTTTTGTGAATTGCAGGGCTAAGACTAACCATTTCAACATAGTCTTTTACCCTTTGTTTTAGGACTGCTTTGCTCTCTTTTGGAAAAGCCTCCTTCACAGCCATATACACATTTTGTTCTACTGTTAACCATGGCAACAAAGAATAGTTTTGAAAAATCACGCCCCGTTCATGACTGGTGTCCACAACTGGTTCGCCCTTAAACAAAACCTCGCCACTTGTGGGTTTTAAAAGTCCGTTTATAAGGTTTACCAAAGTGGTTTTTCCGCTTCCGGTAAAACCAACTATAGCAACGAATTCACCTTCTTCAATTTTTAAATTTATGTCCGATAGTACGTTGGTAACATTCTCACCCTTACCATAACTTTTGTATACATTATTTAATTCTAAATATGCCATTTGTTCGTTTTTAAGGGTTAAGCCATTTCATTTTTATTAAACGAAACCAAGTTCTGTACGGACAACATTATTCTATCTAAAAGGAATCCGATAATCCCAATAACGAACATCGCTACTATAATCTTAGCATTAGAATCGTTTGCTCCGTTTTGAAATTCTTCCCATACAAATAAGCCCAAGCCTTGGCTCTGTGCCAAAAGTTCTATGGCGATCAATACCATCCAAGCAACGGAAAGCGTAATTCGTAACCCTGTGAATATAAGTGGCAAAGAGGAAGGTAATATCACTTTAAAAACCTTTTGAAAGGTTCCCAATTTTAGAACTTTAGCTACGTTTATATAGTCCTTATCTACAGAAGCAACTCCCATTGCCGTATTCACCAAAGTTGCCCACATGGCACACAGACCAACACTAATAAAAGAGATTACAAAAGCATTGTCCGAACTGTCTCCGATATACAATGTTTTTACGATCATAAAAACCAACAAATACCAAACCACGGGAGATACAGGTTTAAAAATTTGAATGAACCAGTTAAAAGCGCTTCGTAACGACGGACTCAAACCAATAATTATACCGATAGGTACTGCAATTAAAAGTGCTAATAGAAATCCGGCGAAAACGGTTTTAATACTGGTTAGAACAATATCCACGAAAGATGCTCTACCCGTATAAACAATAGCTTTTTTACCTTGAGCAGTTAGCTTGGCATTGGTTTTTGCCATCTTTTCAACAAAAGCCGCTTTGTCTCCCGTAATCACTTTATGGTCTGCAATCAATGATTGCAAGGAACCCCACACCTGCGCAGGAGAAGGAAGGGTATTTGGCTGGCAACTACTATCTCCAGATTCAATACAAGCGCGTTCTGCATCCGCAGCCTCTTGACCGCGTTCCGTAAGTGCTTTTTCAATTTTATAATCTGCTTCCTTGTTATAAAGTGCTTTTGAACCAAGCTGCCATAATCCTAAAAACAATAGAATGGAAACTAAAGTAATTCCAGCTTTTTTTAATGACGATAGTATATCTCCTTTCTGAAATTTAGGAGTAAGCCTGTCTACTAAGGGCTTTAAAAATGCAAGCCCCTGTCCTTCTTTCTTTAATGTGATATCTTGTTCCATAATCCTATAATTTTGCTTCGATTTTCACTAAAACTTAATCTTTGTTTCCTATGGAGAAACTATTGATATACCCAATTGGGTCTTTCGCATCGTATGATGTACCGTCTATAAAATCCGTAGTTGCCGGCTTATATCCATCCGTTTCGGGAACATCGGCAGCAGGAATTTGACCTTCAGCCACTAGCAAGTCCGCTGCTTTTTTCCAAATGTCCGGACGATAAATATCTTTAATCGTTTCGCCGTACCACTCAGCCGATTTGGTTTCAGGAATTTGTCCCCATCTACGCATTTGAGTTAAAAACCAAATACCATCCGAGTAAAATGGATATGTAGCGTTATACTTGTAGAACACGTTGAAATCAGGCATCTCGCGCTTATCACCTTTTTCAAATTCAAACGTACCGGTCATAGAGTTGGCCAATACTTCCTCTGGAGCACCTACGTACTGAGACATAGATAGGATTTTTACAGCTTCCGGTCTATTTGAAGGCTCATCTAACCATTTACCTGCACGGATTAGAGCTTTAGTAACCGCAATAGCAGTATTTGGATTATCCGCCACGAACTTTTCGGTCATTACAAATACTTTCTCTGGATTGTTTTTCCAGATATCATAATTGGTAGTAACAGGAACCCCGATACCTTTAAAAACTGCTTGTTGGTTCCAAGGCTCACCTACACAATAGCCATAAATAGTACCAGATTCCAGCGTGGCCGGCATTTGTGGTGGAGGCGTAACAGAAAGTAATACTTCGGCATCAATTTGACCTTGTACGTTATCAGCAGTATACATCCCTGGATGGATACCTGCCGCGGCCAACCAATAGCGTATTTCATAATTATGTGTAGAAACAGGAAATACCATTCCCATTTTAAAAGGTTTACCACTGTTCTTATAATCTGTGATTACAGGTTTTAAGGCATCTGCTTTAATAGGATGAATTGGTTTTCCTTCAGAATCTGCTGGTACGTTAGGTTTCATTTTAGACCAAACATCGTTGGATACGGTAATACCATTTCCATTTAAATCCATAGAAAAAGGAGTAACCAATTTTGCCTGTCTTCCAAACCCTGCGCCAGCCGCAATAGGCTGACCCGCTAACATATGAGAACCATCTAACTGACCGTCTATAACACGATCTAAAACGTTTTTCCAGTTTGATTGTGCTTCAACGGAAACAAACAATCCTTCATCTTCAAAAAATCCTTTCTCTTTAGCAATGGCCAAAGGGGCCATATCCGTCAATTTAATAAAACCGAAAGTTAATTGTGGTTTTTCTATATCTAACATTTTGGTTTTAGATGCCACCGCTTCTTCCGTACCTGCTGCTTCAGTTTTTTTTGCTTCTTTTCCTCCACAAGCCATAACTACTGCAGCCATAGTTGCCAGTAATGATGCTTTTGTAAAAATGGTTTTCATAATAGTATGGTTTTTAATTTAACTACGTATTAATACTTATTTTAAGCAAATATATACGTATTTTACTTTCTGTCATATGGAATAATACAGGTTGATTCCTCTTTTTGTACCATGTATAAAACTGATTATGCACAGTATAAAACCTGCTAAAAAACATGTAATTTATGTAACGCACTCTGAATTAAAGTATTAACACATTACACCTATAGACAATAGATACGTAGTAATACTTAACAGTAAAATTTCTGGTTGTAAGGGGTATTGAGGCTAACTATCCAAGTAAAAGTTATGCTCTAATATTTCATCTTTTAAAAGAGAAGTATTATTAATTCCTACGCGTTTTCCTTTGGTAACTATTAAACCTTCTTTCCTCAAGGCTGAGAAAACACGTATGATCTGTTCCTCGGTAGTGCCCGTATAATTGGCGTATTCACGTCTACTGAGAATGATATCGATAAAATTATTTCTTTGTCCAAACTTTCGCTCTATATAAATCAAAGTATCAATAACGCGTTCTCTAACCGTCATTTGAGAAATGGATTTTACTTTGGCCTCACTTCTATTCAATTCATTGGCATAGAACAACATCAAATCAAAAGTGAAGCTTGGTGCCATTAACAACATTTCCTGTAAATTATCTTTTGAGAAATAACAAAGTTTGGTGTCTTCTAGAGCCATGGCACCTATGGTATAATATTCTTGCGTACCAAAACCTCTATGCCCGATTATTTCTCCAGAATTGGCAAAGCGAACAATCTGCTCCCTACCATTAATACCCGTTCTAAAAACCTTTACTTTTCCGGAGAGCACAAAGAATAACCCATTAACCGGAGCGCCTTCAATTATAAACTGTTGTCCTTTTTTACATGTGAACTCTTTTCTTTCTTGTGTAAACTGCGAAACTGTTTTGTTCTCCTTTATGTTGTTTTTGATTAAGCAATTCTTATTCGAACAAATAGCGCATGCCGTATTGACCAAACTTTCGTCGGTACCAGCTAGGTTTTTATTTGTCAAAGTAGAAATCAACATTGCTCCTTACTTATTTCCTAAAGCGTACTCAGGTGTTTTAGTTCTTTTCATTTCTAGTGCAGTGGCCTCTTCGTCTTCAGTCGAAAACTTTATAGCTAACGATAATCCTGCCGCAAGAACAACACATATGCCAATAACCAGGTATCCAGCGGACACCGCAGTAGACGCAGCAGCAGCTTGAGCTGTTCTAACCGCCTCTTCCCCTAAAGCAGTATTTGCAGCAATGGCCTCGGTCTCCGCCAATGCCGACTTCGATTTAAGAAACATAGCAGCCACAAAAGCCCCTACATTACCTCCCGCACCAACAATACCAGAGATAGAACCAATGGCTTTTTTATTTATAAACGGTACTACTGAGAAAGTAGCTCCTTCCGCCATTTGCACAGATAGGCTAAAAGCTATCAAAAATAAAATACCGAAGGCAATGCTAGTAGTTGTTGAAAAAATGGTCAACATACAGCCCTCAATAGCAAGAATAAGAGCTAAAAACATAACTCTTCCTCTTAGGCCTTTTAACTTCCCAAATCTATCCCCAAAAAAGCCTCCCAATGTTCTGGCAAAAATATTCATCAATGCAAACGAGAGTACCAGATTTCCTGCCGTGGTTCGGGTGAGTCCAAATGTATTCTGCAAATAATCATCCATCGTTCCATAGACGGTGAGTTCCATTCCAAATGAAGCTGCATAAATGACGAACAAAATCCACACTCTATAATCTTTTAATACACTTGCAAAACTTTCCTCATCTTTTTTAAGTGTTGGCATTTTACCCTCCTTTTTCAATTGTGCAAAATTACCTTCTGGTGTATCTTGTGTGAAAAAGTAATATACAAGCCCCATTAGCATTGCGATAACACCGGCAATCATCATTGAATATCTCCAAGCAACCTCGTCGGCAACTCCAAAACTTACAACGGCAGCAGCAATCAAAGGCATACCCAAACGGTTTGCTCCACCGCCTAAATTCCCCCATCCTGCGGAAGTTGCATTTGCCGTACCCACAATATTGGATGCAAACATGATAGACGTATGAAACTGAGTAATTACAAACGATGCTCCAATAAATCCAATAAACAAACGACAGATTAAAAACTGTGTCGGGGTTTGCACAAACCCAAGTAGAATTACAGGTATTGCTCCTAAAATCAATAGATAGGTATAACATATTCTTGGCCCATACTTATCGCATAATTTACCAATTAGCAACCTTGCGAATACCGTTCCTGTTACTGCCAAAATAATGGAGTTCCATTTTTGTTCAGGGGTAAGACCTAAATCCTTTACAACATCCGGCATAAATGGCACAATACCGAACCAAGCAAAAAAACATATAAAGAACGCTATTGAGGTTATCCAAAATGTACGGATTGGCACAGTTTTAATATCGGTCAGTTTTAAGCTGGTCGCTTTTTTAGATTGAGTTTCCATAATACTGATGTTTAAAGTTTAACGATATTCAAAACTACGTATATAAATACGTATTACTACGTATAATTATAAAAATTAGCCAACTTTTAAGTATTTTTACGAAGGCAGAAGGAAGTAGCGGAGAAAAATCAGTTATTCTAAAAAAGGTTAGGGGAAATTTGATAATATGGAATTATATCAAAAAATAAATCGCTCTATACACCACTTAGAACAAGCAATATATAGAGCGGTTATACCTTATCATATGTTAAGATACGTATTTACTGACGTATTGATTTACATACCAGAATGTAGTACGCGTTGCACCTCTTCCTCAAAAAACGAAGGGTGTTCTGCCACTACATCACCTATAACAATGATACCTGGTTTAGACAAATCTATATCCAAGACGTCAGAATTTATACTACCCAAAGTTCCTACTTTGCAGGATTCATTTTGCATAGTACCGTTTTGAATAACGGCCATTGGAGTTAAATACCCTCTGTATTTATTGACTTCGGATGATATCTCTTTCAATTTTCGAACTCCCATCAAAATAACCATCGTTGCAGAAGATTGAGAAGCATGTTTTAAATCTTCAGAAAAAGATCCGTCACGTTTTGTAGCCGTCATTACCCAAAAACTACTGCTTACTCCTCTGCGGGTCATAGGTATGCCTTGACTAGAAGGAACCGCTATTGCACTTGACACCCCAGGAACGACCGTTACCGGAATACCAAAAGATTCTACATAATCAATTTCTTCGTGAGCTCTCCCAAAAACAAAAGGGTCACCACCTTTTAGGCGAACCACATGACCAAACTTAAAGGCATTTTCAACTATCAACATATTAATATCGTCTTGCGTGAACGAATGTTTGCTGCAGCGCTTGCCTACGTATATTTTAGGAATACTATCATCAATCTGCAATAATAGGTCTTCATCAATCAAAGCATCATATAATACTACGTCCGCGGCCTTCAAAGCTTTCAAACCCCTAACTGTTATAAGGTCTGAGCTTCCCGGTCCTGCACCTACCAAGGTAACTATTGGTTCTTTTACTGTTTTCATACCGAACACTTTTAAAGGGTTGTTTTAGTAATTCCTCAACAAAACTACGTAATTATTTTCATAAAAATAGTTTATATATACGTATTAATACGTAATATTGCTAAGTAGTTTAAAATCGAAGCCTATGAAAACTATTATTGTTGTCGGAAACGGCATGGTCGGATATAAGTTCTGTGAAAAAATCGCAGCTAAAGAAGAATCAGAAAATTTCAAGATCATCGTTTTCGGTGAAGAACCAAGACCTGCTTATGACCGTGTTCATCTAAGTGAGTTTTTTGAAAACCAAGATGCAAAAGCTTTAGAAATGGCTCCTGCAGAATGGTATACAGAGAATAATATAGATTTGATCGTTGGTGAACTCGTTTCTGATATTAATAGAGAAGAGAAAACTATAACCACGGTTAAAAACCGAGAGTTTTCATATGACTATTTAGTTCTAGCGACGGGTTCATCCGCATTTGTGCCTCCAATTAAAGGTGTGGAGAAAGATGGCGTTTTTGTTTATCGTACCATTGAAGATTTAGAAGGCATGCTTGCTTATGCAGCAAAACTTAAAGAGAAAAACCCAAATGCCAAAGCTGCTGTCCTTGGTGGCGGTTTATTAGGTCTAGAAGCCGGTAAGGCAGTTATGGATATGGGCTTAGAACCTCATATTGTAGAATTTGCCCCAAAACTTATGCCGAGACAATTGGATTCTAGAAGTAGCCAAGTGCTACGACTTAAATTAGAGTCTATAGGTTTAAATATTCATTTAAGTAAAGCTACCAATCAAATTCTAGGTGATAAAGCCATAACAGGAATGGAATTTGGCGAAGATGATGTCTTAGATGTTGAAATGCTAGTTGTTTCCGCTGGTATTCGCCCTAGAGATGAATTAGGAAAATCTTCGGGTTTAGCCATGGGTACCCGTGGCGGTATTGTTGTAGATAATAAAATGCAAACCTCGGACCCTAATATTTACGCAATAGGAGAAATTGCCCTTTATAACCAAATGATATATGGTCTAGTTGCTCCGGGTTATGATATGGCTGGGGTTGCTGTAGACCAAATAATAGGAAACACAAAAACCTTAATGCCAGACGAAATAGACATGTCTACCAAGCTAAAACTTATTGGGGTAGATGTTGCTAGTTTTGGAGAGCCCTTCATGCCTGCCTCTAAAGGGCATTCTATTATTTTCGAAAACAAAACCCAACATTTATATAAAAGAATAAACGTAAGCCTTGATGGTAAAACCTTATTAGGGGGTATTCTAGTTGGCGATGCTACGGATTATAGCATGCTACACCAAATATATTTAAACGGAATGGCCATTCCTGAGGACCCTGCACAGTTAATTTTACCGGCAACTGAAGGTGGCGGTTCTTTTGGCGATGTTATGGACTTACCAGATGAAGCTCAGATTTGTTCTTGTGAAAATGTCACGAAAGGGCAAATTTGCGGAACTATAGAAAGTGGTGAATCCAAAGACCTTGCCGATGTGGTTGGCTGCACCAAAGCAGGTACGGGTTGTGGTGGTTGTAAACCAATGGTAAAAGACCTTACGGAAGCTACTTTAAAATCTTTAGGTATAGAGGTTAAAGATACCGTTTGTGAACACTTTGATTTAAACAGACAGGATTTATATAAAATAATACAAGTAAAAGGATATAAAACTTTTAATGAAGTTCTAGATAATCACGGAAATGGTGGTCATGGTTGCGAGTTATGTAAACCAGTTGTAGCATCTTTAATGGCTAGTATAAATGCAGATACTGCTAATAAAGAATATGCTATACAAGATTCTAATGATAGGTTCTTAGCTAACATTCAACGTAACGGAACCTATTCTGTTGTTCCTCGTGTTCCTGGTGGAGAAATTACACCAGATAAGCTAATTGCTCTTGGAGAAATTGCCAAGAAATATGATTTATATACCAAAGTAACTGGTGGTGTTCGTATCGATTTATTTGGTGCTACCTTAAACCAATTGCCATTAATCTGGAAAGATTTAATAGATCACGGTTTTGAAAGCGGGCATGCTTACGGAAAATCTTTACGTACAGTAAAAACTTGTGTGGGTTCTACTTGGTGCCGTTACGGTATGGATGAAAGTGTAAGTTTTGGTATTGAATTGGAAAATAGATACCGAGGAATACGTGCTCCACACAAAATTAAAGGTGGAGTTTCTGGCTGTATTCGTGAATGTGCCGAAGCTCGTGGTAAAGATTTTGGTTTAATTGCTGTAGAAGGTGGTTGGAACTTATATCTTGGCGGTAATGGTGGTGCTACACCAAGACATGCTGAGTTATTTGCAGAGCAAATAGATAACAAAACGGTAATTAAATATATAGACCGTTACTTAATGTTATACATGCGTACTGCTAAACCATTACAAAGAACAGCGGCATGGCAAGAACGTTTAGAAGGTGGTCTTGATTATTTAAAAGAAGTAATTATTGAAGATAAATTAGGAATTGCAGAAGATTTAGAAAATGAAATGCAAACGCTAGTTAATAAGTTTGAGTGCGAATGGACACAAGCTATTAATGACCCAGAAATGATGAAACGTTTTAACCACTTTGTAAATAGCGAAGAGGAAGATGACAACTTAGTATTTGTACCATTAAGAGAGCAAAAAATGCCAGAAAAGTGGATCTAATTGAGTTTTAAAGCAACTAAATTTTAAATCATGAATATAGTTTCAGATAAATATAAAACAGTAAAACCAGAAGATGTAACCGTTTGGTTTAAGGCTGCACCCATTACTGTGTTTCCAAAAGATGGAGGCGCTTGTGTAAAATATAAAGATTTACAAATTGCCGTATTTAATTTTGAAAGGTTAAATACATGGTATGCTTGCCAAAACCTATCTCCTGAAAAACAAGAAATGGTTTTAAGCAGAGGAATGATCGGTGATCACAAGGGTACTCCTATGGTTGCCTGTCCATTGCATAAAAAGATATTTTCATTAGAAAATGGAGAAAATTTAAACGGGGATTTAGAAGCAATTGCAACATATCCGATTAAAATAGAGAGTGATTTTGTCTATGTTGGTTTTGAAGAGTAGTAGTTAACCGGATATACAAAAACGTGCAAACCACCCTAAAAACCTCCTATATTCCGATTAGTTAACTAAAGTGATTTCATAGAAGAGGATTAGGTTTCACGGTATTCGTATATTAGGGCCAAAATATACGCTATGGCATCGCCCGATAAATTACAGCAAGCCTTTTCATTGTTTGATAAGGCGAATGAAAAAGACCCACATACAGAAACTGCTCCTTCAGGGAAAACATACCCAAAAGAATTGCTTTATGCACTTCGGATGACGGAAAAATTGAATGATTTTGCACCCAAAGCCTCAGAAGCTTTACAGTTAACAGCAAGGTGCCAACATATCTGCCGTTGGGAAATTCCGCGGGAATCATATGAAATGAACCGTACAGGTTATCTCAAATGGCGTCAAGACCTGAAAAAATTCCATGCAAAAAAAGCGGGTTCAATTTTAGAAGAAGTGGGTTACGACCAGGAAACTATTGATAAAGTGGCCTTTTTGCTTGAGAAAAAGCAACTGAAGAAAAATGAGGATACACAAACCTTAGAAGATGTTATTTGCTTGGTATTTTTAGAGCATTATTTTGAACCATTTGCCTCCGAGCATGAAGAAGCCAAGGTAATAGATATCCTTCAAAAAACATGGCGAAAGATGTCGGAAGAAGGTCATAAAGCCGCATTGAAACTACCTCTTTCAAAAAGCTCGCTTAAATTAGTTTCAAAGGCAATAGCAGGTTAATACAAGGGTCAGTAATTTGATACACCTAACATGGCAAAAGACAAAACCCAATTACCACTTGACTCCGAAACTTTTCTGAGTATCAGAAAGTGGTACTTATGGGCTTTGGCGGGTATTGCAATAACAATTATCATTTCGCAGATTCTAATTCAATTGCACCTAAATTCGCAACTGAGCGATTCTCGTGTTATTAATGTGGCCGGACGCCAACGCGCCTACAGTCAGAAATTGGTAAAAGAGGCATTACTCCTTCAAGAGAGTCCTATCTCTAAGGAAAAAAAACGCTTAATCGCCTTAGAAATTAAGAAAACACTTTCTGTCTGGAAGGCTTCTCATGCAGGGCTCCAGTCAGGAAGTTCAGAGCTGAACCTTCCCGTTGAAGAAGATGCTAAGATTCTTTCTTATTTCCATGAGATCGAACCCCATTATTCAGCCATGGAAAAAGCTGCTCAAAATATCATTGAGCTTGTTTCTGACCCCACGCCTCAACCCTTAGAAAACCTCACGACCGATGTTTCCGTTTTATTAAAAAATGAACGTTCCTTTCTGACATTAATGGATACTATTGTTAATGCCTACGATGAGAATAGTAATGAAAAACTACAGGGGTTAAAACGAAAAGAACTTCTACTGCTAGGCTTTTCTCTCTTAATTTTACTATTGGAAATATTCTTTGTCTTCCGCCCTCTTTCCCTGCAAATCCGCAAGACCATAGGAAATTTAATGCAAAACCAAGTAAACTCTGAAGCTCGTGCCAAAGAGGTTCAACAACTATATTCAGAAAAAGAAAAGTCCCTACAGGAATTACAAGAGCTTAATTTTGTCATAGACAATGCCTCACTATTTGCAAGTGCACGAAAAGATGGAAGCGTTGTTTTTATTAGCAAAAAATTTCTTGATTTATTAGGAATTACTGAAAATCAACTCAACAAGCCCTTAGCAGAAATTCTTACAGCCGACTCGGGCCAACAGGAATACCTTAGAGAAGTGCTGAAAAGCAATAGAAAAAATATAATCCGCACCGAAGAAATTAAGATTACGACCACAAAAGGAGAGCATTTTTGGCTGGATATGTCTATCGTACCCATGCATCAATCAAGCAGACAACAAAGTATTCTTATTCTATGCTCGGACGTAACGGAACGTAAAGAGAACAGCATTAAAGTTGAACAGCTTACCCAACAGAATTTTGAAGCCCGCATGCTTCAAAAAAAGGTACAAGCCAGCCAAATTGTAGAAGGGCAAGAAGAGGAACGCAAACGTATTGCCAAAGACATTCATGACGGTATTGGTCAAATGTTGACCGCACTAAAATTTAATATTGAGTCTATTGACCCTGAAAACCAAGAAAAAACGGTAGAAAAAATAGCCTATCTAAAATCGCTAACATCAGATTTAATTAAGGGCGTGCGCACAGCTACTTTCAATTTAACTCCGCCGGAGCTTAGTGATCACGGTATTTTTCCTGCGCTTCAAAAAATGACGGCAGAGCTCTCAAAACTGACAGGAAAAACCGTATTATTCGACAATAAAACCGATGAACACCTACGGTTTGATTCCCTAGCAGAAACCAATATGTATCGTGTGGTGCAGGAAGCGGTGAACAACGCTATTAAATATGCCGAAGCAAATTATATTTTGGTAACCATTAGATTTCAGGACGAAATTTTAAGTATAGTTATTGATGACGATGGCAAAGGTTTTGATGACTCTATATTAGGAAAAGTACCAAAGAACAACAGCGAAGGCGGAATGGGCCTCTTTTTTATGAAAGAGCGTATAGATTATATAAACGGAAGGTTGTTTATAAATTCCATTCCTAATGAAGGAACACGTGTCACCATCAATTATAAAACAGAAAAACAAGCAGAAGAACATGGAGCGGAATGAACTGTACCCGGTATTTCTTAAAGTATCGAATCTAAATATTTTAATCGTAGGCGGTGGAAACGTGGCTTTAGAAAAATTGACCTTTTTACTAAAGTCAAGCCCCAGTGCACAGGTTGAAATGGTATCACCTATGTTCAGGGAAGAAACCGTTACCCTAGCCAATAAGTTTGGAATTAAGATGCGTGTTAGCAATTATAACGAAGCTTTTCTGAAAGGAAAACACATGGTGGTAGCCACAACGGACAAGGTTGAGGTTAACGAACAAGTTTATCATGATTGTAGAGCGCAGAGTATTCTAGTTAATGTAGCGGACAACCCTCCTTTTTGCGATTTTTATATGGGCGGAATCGTTACCAAGGGAAATGTAAAAGTGGCTATTTCCACAAACGGAAAATCCCCAACAACCGCAAAGCGTTTACGTCAGTTTTTTGAAGATGTTATTCCTGAAAATATAGATGATTTAGTGCAAAACCTTAATGAATTCAGAAAAACCATTAAAGGAGATTTTGAGGAAAAAGTGGAAACCTTGAACGAATTCACAAAAGGTCTGGTCAACAAAAAAGACGAAGATTAGGCCACTATTTACACAACCTAATCTTCAATAACTTTTACATTTCGTTCATCACCTCAGAAAACAGTCGGAATGAGTTGATTCTATCCTCTTGATTGTAAATATGTGATACTGCTATTACTTCGTTTACACCTGTCTGCTTAATAAATTCCTCTGTTTGCTGTTTAACGGTAGCCTTATTCCCTACAAAAGCATATTTCAACATTCGCTGAAAGGCAGGGTCTGCAGAAATTTGTTTAAGCTCAGCTGTCATCTTTACCGGTGGCTGCATATAATCAATCTTACCGGTCAATACACCTAATATTAAGCGTAACATAGAAGTTGAAATGGTCTCGGCCTCTGCATCGGTTTCGGCAGCAATTACATTTATGCCCGCCATAGTATAAGGCTCTTTTAGATATTTAGAAGGCTGAAAACTATTATAGTAAATATTCAGCGCCTCCATAAGATGAGCGGGTGCAAAATGACTTGCGAACACATAAGGTAAACCTTCTTTTGCCGCCAAATGTGCGCTGTCCGTACTAGAGCCTAAAATATACATAGGCACATCAACACCTTCGGCTATTGGCACCCTAACTTTTGCATGCTGATTCTCTTTTGAAAAGTATTTTTGAATATTGTGTAGTTCTTCAGGAAAACGGTATACCGCCTGCATTCTATCCGGACGAATGGCATTTGCAGTGGTTTGATCTGTTCCAGGTGCTCTCCCTAACCCTAAATCTATTCTATTGGGGTATAAGGATGCCAAAGTACCAAACTGCTCTGCAATGAGCAAAGACGAATGATTGGGCAACATAATTCCACCAGAACCCACTCGTATTTTTTGTGTTCCACCGGCAATATGCCCCATAAGCACAGAGGTTGCCGAACTGGCAATACTTAACATATTATGATGTTCTGCCAACCAAAAGCGGTTGTAACCAAACTCTTCAGCCTTTTGTGCCAATTCTAGACTATTGTCAAAAACTTCTTTTGGCTTAAAACCTGCACCGACGGTTGCTAATTCTAATATGGAATATGGTGTTTTCATTTCTTTCATGTCTTCTTATCTTCAAAATTAAAGAATAAATCACCTTTAAAACCTAAAACCCTCATGCCAATGAGCTAAATCTATGTAGTTCAGCACACTAAAGAAATTTTAGATTTAAAGGGAAATATTAGTCGTTCTAAAGGTGGTTTTCTTACAGTGAAAATACGGCAGGTGTTTACATGAATCCATCAATAATAATGAAGACGAAAAGCGATATAAACTAGATTTTTACCGGGACTCCATTCTTACTGGATTCGTAGATTTTTTCCAGCACCAAAATGTTGGGAATATAGTTAGAAACATCCGTTTCAAAAGGAGTTTCAGAAATGAGATTCAATACAAAATGGTGTTGTGTGGCAAAAACACAATCCCCCGAAAAATTCTGATTATTAAAGCTATATTCATGCTCCTTTTCATTCTCCCCAAGAAGCTGAATCGTAATCTTTCCATCATCGTAAAGTCTCAAGCTGCCTTTATCACCTTCAATAAGCACGGCACCAAAAGTTAACCTTGGATCTTCGGAAGTATTTTCATTGTACCTATTGGCATCTAAAAACCCTAATCCCCCATTTTCAAAATCAAAATGCACCCAAGCAAAATCTTCGCCCTTTATGTTACTATTCAGCGTTCTCAGTTTTGCATAGACTTCGGTAATTTCCCCTGCCAAATACCGGAACACATCAATAAAATGAATTCCCGTTTCATAAATGAGTAAGCGCTCCATTTCCCTAAAATAAGGTTGACGGTTCATATAAGCGTCCGTTTGCCAACCATCGCCCATACGCATACGCAGGTTTATGGTGTGTAGTTTATCGCCTATTACATTAGTTTCCAGTAATTTTTTAAGTTCACGGTGCCAAGGTTGAAACCGGAAATTTTCGTGCACCATCATCCTAACGTTAGATGCAGCAATAAGGGATTCTATCTTGCGAGCTTCTTCTAATGTGGGCGCCAAAGGTTTTTGACAAATAATATCAATATTATGTGCCACTGCCAATTTACAGAGTTCCAAATGGCTTTCAGGAGGTGTAATGATATCTACAAAGTCCGGCTTTTCTAGGCGGAACATTTCTTCAACATTGGCATAGGCCTTTTTAAACCCGTAAGTTTTTACAATTTCTTCCGCGCGTTCTTTGACGGCATCACAAACCCCTACAATTTCTACCTCATCTATTCTTTGCCATGCCTCAAAATGAAACTGACCAAAGTAACCCGCTCCTATACAAACGCCTTTTAATTGTGCCATACTTCCTGATTAATACGTGCTAAAATGCCTTTGGGGTTTCATGTTGTACCACATTACAATTGCAATAGTATTCAATAATGCGCCCACCACAAAAAATGGAGTTGTAGATTCCGTCCAAGATTGTAGATACGGAAATGCCAAAGCGGTCAAAAAAGCACCAATATTTCCGGCCATGTTCATCGTTCCCGATACGGCGCCTGAATGTTCTTTTCCAATATCAACACAAAAGGCCCATGAGGATGGCAAGGTCATGTCGGCACCAAAAATCGCAAGGCTCAAGCATAGGATTGCACCTTCCACGGAATCCATATAAATACTTCCTACTAGTCCGAGTGCAGCAAGAAAAAATCCTATTGATGCCGGGAGGATACGAGACCTATCCCAGTTTCCTAATTTATATATGCGATCGCTCATCGCACCGGAGGTCCAGTTACCAAAAGCACCAAAAATTAATGGAATCGCGGTATAAAAACCGGCTTCCATAGTATTGAGCCCGTACTCGCTTTTCACATGCGGGAACAGCCAGGTCAAGGCAAAGAAAAAAGTAAAATTGCTGCAGAAATACTGCCCCATGGCCAACCATATATTTTTTGATTTTAGCAGGTCGCCCATATTTATTTTTTCGGCCTTTACACTGGCATCTTGCTGTTGTCTTGTAGATAAAATAAACTCTTTTTCATGTTCGGAAACGCCAGAATGCTCCTCCGGAGTATCCCTAAAAAACAGAAACCAAGCGGCGGCCCAAACTACACCCACAACCCCGAGAATAACAAAAGAAGCCCTCCATCCGAAGCTATCGATCAACCATGCTACCGCAGGAAGCGCAAATGCCGCTCCCAATCGAGAACCAGAAAAATTAATGCCAGTAACGAGGCCCCTTTCCTGTAAAGGAATCCAGGTATAAATTGCTCTTGACATTCCAGGAAAAGCACCCGCTTCTCCCGCTCCAAAAAGAAACCGCACCACCAAAAGCGATATAAAATTGAAAGCTGCACCTGTTAAAGCCGTAAAAACGGACCAAATGGCCACGATGGCCGAAAGCACTTTTCGCGGTCCCAAAGCATCTGACAGCATGCCTGCCGGAGTTTGGAAAAGGGCGTATCCCAAGGAAAATGCTGCTAGCACCCAACCCATCTGTTTATCGCTCAAACTGAGCATATCAGAAATTGGGTCTTTTGCCACTGAGATACAAACACGGTCTACATAAAGCAGTAAGGCCAATAAAAATGTGCCTAAAACCATAAAATACCGCTTTGGAAAATAGCCCTGAGTCTTCATATTTTTTTATTTCAATACCGTGATTAATTCATACAACGCCTTATCATCTCCCACGTTCCCTGGAAACACGATGTAAGGCATATCAGGAAATTTTGACTCCTGGTCCAATTGCCATACAGGCACACCTTTAAGCACTTGCCCAAGAACATTTGCACGACGTACATTGAGACCTTTTGTAGCTACATCACTTGATGTGATCCCTCCCTTTGCCAGAATATATTTGGGTCTAAACCTTATCTTTTTTACAATGGAGATAAGAGCGTTGGAAACCCGATTTACAATTTCCAGGCTTTCTTGTTTTGTGGCTCCTTTTACTACTTTTCTACTAGTAAAAACAACTACGTCCCGACCGGACTTAATATTAAAATTTATCTTATCAACCAACAGCACCAATTCTTTACAGAAAAGGTCAATATTAAAAATATTGGTTACATCTAACTCTAGAAATTTGGCATCGCCATATTCTTTAATGTAAGCCAGTTGAGCTGTAGTCTTAGGCACATAGGAACCCACCACGATTAACGCACCATTTGAAGATGGATCTATTAAAATTTCATCTTTCGTCAAGCAAGGTTTTATGTCAATACCAGAAATGGCATTTACAAATGAGGCTGCCGTTCTAAAAAGTAAGGGGGCGTTGCATTGTAAAGCAGCAAGTGCCATCACCTGCAAATCTGCATAGGACGTGGCATTTATCACCAAGTGTGTGGTATTTGGCCATTCAATTCTTGTCTTTATTTCTTCGGACGATATACTTCGCAATTCTTTCACCGAAATACTATCGATAGTATTTCGGTCTATTTTTCCTTCTGATTTTTCTACTATCCAGTTTTTTAAATTGGATGACGTATAACCGAATGTATTGTCTTTTGCAAAAGGAGTTTCCGCTGCAGGGATAAAATCGTTCCCTTCTTTTACATAATGAATATCATCATACGTATAGCGACCACCTTCAAAAAAAGCAGGAACCAATAATTGCTTTGAATGCCTAAGGCCTATTCCTTTTTCCAGCGCATCGACCTCATTAGGATAATGCCCTCTGAGTGTGGAATCGCTTCGGCTGATAATAATTAGTTTCTTTTGATGCTTCTCCGCCAATTTCTGTAATCTGCTTCCCAGTAGTTCCCCAAGTGCATCGGCTTCATCAACTTGTAAACTTCTAGAATTGGTGAGTATAAAAAAAACAGGACTGACCAAAAGTTCTCTTTCCAATATATCCTCCGTCCATTCTGTAATCACCGGAACATCGTACACCGTTTGTGTTCCTGTTGGGTCATCATCTAAAACAACGATCGATTTTGGGTTTTTTGCTAGCTCAGCACGTACCTCAGACTCATGGCCGCGCAAGCCCTCCCCATCTTTAATCGATTCTAAAAGTGTTTGGTGAGACATTGCGAATTAGTTTTGTATGGCAATTATACGGGCAGGTGCCCCGTCACCATTTTTTACCTTCAACGGAAGGGCCACAAGGGTGATTTTAGACTGTGAAATTGCCTCTAGATTTGTTAAACCCTCAACAATAATTATATCGTTTTTCATTAAAATGGTATGCACCTCGGTCACTTCTTGAATATTATTGACATCCGCCACGGAAGGGGGTTCAACACCCAGAATATTCACCTTTTTTTCTCCCAACCAATGCGCCAATTCAGGGCTGATTCTAGGGAGGGCGTCACGATATTCTTCGGTTCCTACTTTTTTACTCCATCCTGTATGCAAGAGAATGCTTTGACCATTTACGAGCTTTTCTGCCACCGCTCCCAAATGCGCTACGGTAATGGATTCCTTAGGCTGAATGCCCAAAAGGTTTACTACCCAAGCCTCAGAAACAAACCGATCAACCGGAATTTTATCTATCGTTTGATCATTGACCTCAAAATGCAACGGAGCGTCCATATGGGTACCACTATGCGAATACAAGTGTAAAGTGGTGGCATTCCACCCGTCTTCTGCCAAGGTTTTGGCCTTATCAATGGTCACGCCTTTATCCCCGGATTGAATGGGCAAAGTAAGGTCAATGATTTTTTTATCTATCATTCTGATTATATGCTTGACAATTTTGTAGCATTAATATACTCCACTACGCTCGCGGCCACCTCAGACGTTGATGCCGTACCGCGAAGGTCTTTTGTTAAATTTCCTTTTGCCGTTGTAGCTTCTATACCCGCCATAATATCTTTTGCCGCTTCGGTTTCTCCCAAATGATCTAACATTATGGCTGCAGACCAAATCTGGCCGATAGGATTGGCTATATTCTGACCTGCAATATCGGGAGCAGAACCGTGAATAGGCTCGAACATAGAAGGAAAATCCTTTTCCGGATTGATATTTCCACTTCCACCGAGACCCAAGCTACCCATAACGGCGCCTCCTAAATCAGAAAGGATATCTCCAAAAAGGTTGGTAGTCAAAATAACATCAAAAATCTCTGGACGCAAAACAAAACTCGCCGATGCATTGTCAATATACATTTTATTGTATTCAACATCTGGGTATTCTTGTGCCACCTCCGCAATTACACTGTCCCAATAGGCAAGGCTATTGATAAGTGTGTTGGACTTGGTTACATTGGTAACCTTATTATTACGTTTACGTGCCAATTTAAAAGAATAATGTGCAATACGTTCAATACCGAATCTAGTGAAAATACTGGTATCCATTGCCATTCCGCCCGGTTTGTCGCCGTGCATGATTTTTCCACTCTGAACAAATTCGCCTTCATTGTTTTCGCGCACTACAACAAAGTCAATATCCTTTTCCGTTTTGTAGCGCAACGGACTTTCAACTCCCGGAAATAACTTCACGGGGCGGTAATTTACATACTGTTGAAAAGAGGTCCTTACACGAAATGTATAATCTCTTGCCGGAAGGGTATCATCAACATCCGTTAAGCCTACGGCGCCGAAATATATAGCATCAAATTCCTTTAAAGTTTCAAGAGCATCGTCTGACATAAACTTGCCATGCTCCTTAAAATAACCTGCTCCAAAAGGAAACTCCTGTTTATCTAATTTAAATCCGAATTTTTCTGCTACCGCATCTAGCACGGAAACTCCGGCAGGAACTATTTCAGCCCCAATTCCGTCGCCGTTAACAACAGCGATTTTGTACGTTTTTCCCATTTTATTTTTCTGATTGTAATTATAACTTCAATTGCGCAATATTTGCGCAAAAGTTTCAATTAATTGATAATTATACTAAATATCAAACAAATATATACAAATATTATTATAATTACCTATATAAAACATCATTTAAGCATAATTATTGTGCAAATATTTGTATTAATTCTGTACTGGAACCATATAGCAAAACAAAAGTCGCCACCTGTAAAGAAGCAACATATATACAACCAAAATTAAAGATTAAAAGAAAAAACAAATCAAACACTAGCTTTCCATTTTCCAAATAGAGAAACACTCAATTCATTTTATAGACAAACTAGTTCCAATCTATCAACCAACAGCAACCTTGATAATTTGCGCAATTAATTGCACTCAAATATTTGTCAATTTCTTGCTATATAAAGAAATATTTTATAGTATTGCTATTATAATTAACTATTTATGATAATTAAATATATATAATTATGAAATGAACAATTATTTGCACAATTACTTTGTTTTAATGAGCCACCATCTTTTAGAGTATTAAAATTGAAAAAAGATGTTCTCCTAACTATAATTCATCAATTATAGGGTCACTTCTACTTACTTAACAACATCTCTACACTATGAGAACCACCTCTTTTAAAACTATTATTTCGCCAGCGATATGTGCCATAGTACTCTTTCTGGGAGTTAGCGCATTTGCACAAAACAATCAGATTACCGGTACTGTATTTTCATCCGATGGCTTTCCTCTACCCGGAGCCAACGTTATACAGAAAGGAACAACTAATGGGGTAGTTACCGATTTTGACGGTAAATTTTCGCTCAACCTCCAACCAAACTCCGATATTTTAGAAATATCATATATAGGTTTTGAGCCACAAGAAGTTACTGTTGGAGCCCAAAAATCTCTTAGTATAACTCTTGTTGAGAATCTTGAGAATCTTGACGAAGTTATAGTTACTGGTTATGGATCTCAGAAAAAAGTTGATGTGACAGGTTCTATTTCAACAATAAAAACCAAAGAACTAACAACGGTTCCAACCCCCACAATAGCCCAATCTATAGCTGGTAGAGCAACTGGTGTATTTGTACAAACTAAAAATGCCCAGCCAGGAGATTACGATGGTCTTTCTTATAACATTAGGGGTTTTGGTGAGGCTTTGCTTATCATTGACGGGATGCCTGCATCTAATGAAGAGTTTCTACTTCTAGACCCAAACGATATTGAAGAATTCAACGTTCTTAAAGATGCCGCAACCGCAGCGGTATATGGGGCAAGAGCAGGTAATGGTGTTATTCTCGTAACCACCAAGCGTGGTAAAGTACAAGATGCCAAGTTTAGTTATACCGCCAGTTTTGGATGGCAAAAATTAACAATGTTACCACATGCAGTCTCTTCTTGGGAAAATGCCCAATTTGAAAATGTTGCACGTCAGAATGCCGGACTAGACCCATTATGGAGCAACGATGATATTAGTAAGTTCAAAGCAGGAAATGACCCAG